>DASWNR010000527.1:0-3272 GCA_036399155.1 Pyrinomonadaceae bacterium | reverse complement strand
GCCGCGGAAAGAGCCCGCCTTGCGGTAGAGCTGGATGAAGACTTCCTGCGCCAGATCCTCGGCCTCGGCCGTGTTCGCCGTCATCCGCAGGCACAGCGAATAAACCCGCCGCGAGTGCCGCGAGTACAGCTCCTCGAACGCCGGCATGTCGCCCGACGACGCGGCGCGCGTCAGCTCAAGGTCGCTGGCACTCTTTCTCTCTAACTCGGGTGTCGTCACGTCTCCGAACGTCCGCCCCAGCAGAAGGTCGCCCGTCCTCAACTCACAACTCTCCGCTTTGAACGTCACAGTGACGCGCCCGCCTTTTGTCGAGTTTGAAAAGCTTGCCCGGCCCGCGTGCGGCCCGCCGCGTACGTCTGGAGGCGCTGCTACGCCGGGTCTATACGCGACTGTGATGCGGGGCGCGCCGCGCGTCGTTGCCCTAACCGCCTGAAATCAAGGTTTTCCGGCGCCCGCGCCCGGCTTTTCGCCACGCGCGGCCGACCGCCCGGATTCTAGCACACGGCGCCCGCCCCCTGCCCCCGCGCCCGCCGTACGGAACGGCCGCCGCCGCTTCAGCTCACGCTCTCGGCGCTGTAGCGCGCGATCAGGCCGGTGCGCACGGCGTGGCGGTGTACGCGCGTGAAGAGCCAGCAGGCGAGCAGGACGTAGACGCACGCGAGCAGCGCGCCCCAGCCGAGCGCCGACCACGAGGCCGCGCCGCCCGAGATGACCGAGCGCATCCCCTCGAAGACGTACGAAGGCGGGAGGAGGCGCGCCACGCCGCGCATCCACACGGGCAGCGTCGAGAGCGGGTAGAAGACGCCCGCGAACGGCGAGACCAGCGCCGGCAGCGGCCACACGAACCACTCCGCGGCGGGGCCGAACCTGAGCACCACGGCCGTCCCGACGATGCCGAGCGCGACGCCGAAGAGGAAGAGCACGAGCATGAACGGCGCTATCAGCAGCCCGTAGGCCGCGAACGAGAGCCCGAAGCCGGCGAACGCCAGCAGGAGCATCACCGCGAGCCCGACGGCGCTCGTCGCCACGCTCGACATCACGAGCCCCGCAAGGTACTCGGAGATTTTGAGCGGCGAGGCGAAGAAGTTGAGGAAGTTGCGCGACCACACGTCTTCGAGGAAGGCCGTCGTCACGCCGTGCATCACGCGCGAGAAGAAGTCCCAGAGCAGCACCGCGCCGAGGAGCGCCGGGACGAAGTCGAAGCCCGGCGCGGCGACCGTGTTGAGGTAGCGCGTGATGAAGCCCCACAGGATGATGTCCACGGCGACCCACGCGAAGAGCGGGAGCACGCGCGCCGTGCTCCCGCGCATCAGGTAGAGCTGCCTGACGAAGACCGCCGCCGCGCGCCGCGCGTTCATACGCCCCCGCCCAGCCCGAGCGAAAGGGGCTCGCGCGCCACCGTGATGAAGAGTTCTTCGAGCGTCTCGCGCCCGTGCTCGCGCGGGAGGGAGCGCGGGTCGCCTTCGAGCAGGATGCGCCCCTTCGAGAGGAAGAGCACGCGGTCGCAGACCTCCTCGACCTCGTACATGTTGTGCGAAGTCCAGAGCACGCCGCCCTCGCCGCGCGAGGCGAAGTCGCGCATGCGGGCGCGTATGTCGCGCGCCGACGAGGGGTCGAGCGAGGCGGTCGGCTCGTCGAGCAGCAGCAGGTGCGGGCGGTTGAGCATCGCCTTGGCGAGCGCGACGCGCGTCTGCTCGCCCGAGGAGAGCACGCCGCACTTCGTGCCGCGGAAGGGCAGGAGGTCGAACTCTTCGAGCAGCTCCTCGACGCGCGCGCGGGGACGCGCCACGCCGTAGATCATGCCGAAGACGCGGAGGCTCTGCGCGACCGTGAGGTTGCCGGGCAGCGGCGCGTAGACGGCTGCGAAGTTCGTGCGGCCGAGCGCGCGCGAGCGCTCGCGGGCCACGTCGATGCCCTCGATGAAGACGGCCCCGGCGGTCGGCTCAAGCACGCCGAGAATCATGTTGATGGTCGTGGTCTTCCCCGCCCCGTTCGGCCCGAGCAGGCCGACTATCTCGCCCGGGCGCACGTCGAACGTGACGGCCTCGACCGCGACCGTCGCGCCGTAAGCCTTGCGCAGCCCCTCGACCGAGAGCACTTTGCGCGCGGGCTCCGCCCCGCTTGAGTCAGACTTCCTCATCAGTACTTCCGCCGTTTCGCCTTTGCCTTCATTGTGGCACGGCGCGAGGAAGTCCCGCCACCCGGCGTCGCCCGGACGCGACGGCGGAAGAAGTTTCGCCCCGGAGACACGAAGACACGCGGACGCGGCTCATCACTTGAAGCCGCGTCCGCGTGTCTCCCTGCCGGGCCGCCCTTTAAGGACGGGCGCTAAGTCACGAGTCCTCTTCCCCGGCGGCCCTCGACGCGCGCGACTCGGCGATGTGGCGGATGCGGAGGAGGTCGATGAGGCCGGCGAGGTCGCGCAGTTGCTCCTCGGGCGGCTCGTGGAAGACGACGCCGAAGCCGACGCCGCTCATGTGGTACTTCACGCGGCCGCTCAGGCGCAGCCAGCGGTTGTCCGGCATCCAGACCCGCACGTAAAGGTCCTGCCCCTCGATGACAATCGCCTTCGTCTTCACGAAGCACTCCCTGATGCCGATGCTCGTGATGGTGCCGCTGCGCGGGGCGTCCGGCGTCGCCCCGAAGGCGCAGGACAGCTCGGAGAGGAATCGCGTCTTTTCTTTGACTTCAAACATGGCGTTCTTAACCTTTGCGTCCCGGCGCTCGCGCCGCGTCGGCTAGTCGGAGGTAGCCAGCCGGAAGGACTTGGCGTTTGTGTCGGGGACGGGCGCCTGCGGGGCGCGCGGCTTCTCGGGCATGTGGAGCTTGCGAACCTTCTCGTTGGTCTCGACGATGATCTTCTCGGAGTCCGACGCGCTCGCGGGCCGCGAGAAGTAGTAGCCCTGCCCGTACTCGCAGTGCAGGTCGCGCAGAATCTTGAGCTGCTCCTTGGTCTCGACGCCCTCGGCCACCACGTCCATGCCTAAGACCTGCGCGAGCATGACGATGGTGCGGACGATCTCGATGTTCTCCGTGTTGTTCGCCATGCGCGTGACGAACGAGCGGTCGATCTTGAGCGTGTCGATGGGGAAGCGGTGGAGGTAGGAGAGCGAAGAGTAGCCGGTGCCGAAGTCGTCGATGGCGAGCTGGACGCCGAGGTCGCGGAGCTGGCGCAGCATCTCGGTGGCGGCGTCGATGTTGTCCATCACCGCGCCCTCCGTGATTTCGAGCTTGAGCTGGCGCGGGTTGAGTCCCGTCCGGCGCAGCACGTC
>DASWNR010000526.1:0-27340 GCA_036399155.1 Pyrinomonadaceae bacterium | reverse complement strand
AGTACTGAGTACTGAGTTAAAGAAAGAACAGCGGCCGGCGTGTTCTTCCCACTCAGTACTCAGTCCTCAGTACTCAGTACTCAGTCCTAAAACATATGAGCAGCATTAAGGACGTGGCGCGCGAGGCGGAGGTTTCGACCGCGACCGTGTCCCACGTCGTCAACAACACGAGGTTCGTCTCCGAAGAGGTGAGGGCGCGCGTGCTCGGCGCGATAGAGCGGTGCGGCTATTACCCGAACGCTCACGCGCGCTCGCTCGCCTCGGGGCGCAGCCAGACCTTCGGGCTCGTCGTCTCGGACATCTCGAACCCCTTCTTCCCCGAGCTGGTGAAGTCCATCGAGGCGGCGGCCTTCGAGCGCGGCTACGACGTGATGCTGTCGAACACCAACTACGAACCCGAGCGCACGTCGCACTACGTGCGGCGCTTCATCGAGCGCAAGGTGGCGGGCGTCGTCGTCATGACTTCGGAGCTGGACACGGCGCTCATCGGCGAACTGGCCAGCCGCGACGTGTCGGTCGTCTTCCTCGACCTCGGTAAGCCGGGAGTCCACATGTCGAACCTGACGGTCAACTACGAGGCGGGGATAGAGGAGGCCATCCGGCACCTCGTCTCGTTCGGCCACAGCGAGATCGCTTTCGTCGGCGGCCCCGAGCGGCTGCGCTCGGCCGCGCGCCGCCTCGAAGCCTTCCGCGCCTCGATGCGCCGCCACCTGCCCGGCGCGCGCGTGCGCTTCCACCGCGGCGACTTCAAGCTCGAAGGCGGTCGCCGCGCGGCGGCCGAGATACTCTCAGCACGCGGGCGCCCGACGGCCGTGCTCGCCGCGAACGACCTGATGGCGCTCGGCGTGATGGTCGAGCTGCGCGCGGCCGGGCTCGAAATCCCGCGCGACGTGTCGGTCATCGGCTTCGACGACATAGCGTTCGCCGCGCTGGCCGAGCCGCCACTGACGACCATCTGCCTGCCGCGCGTCGAGCTGGGCCGCCGCGCCGTCGAGGCCCTGATGATGAACATCGAGCACCCGGAGCGCCGCGGCGTGCAAATCAACATCCCCACCTACCTCATCACGCGCGCCTCGACGGGCCCGGCCGCGGCCGGGAGCGCAACGCATCGGGAGGCGAAGCACGCGCCGAAGGCCGCACAGGGGGCCGGCCGCGCGGCGCGCACACGCAACAGAGACGGGGCACGCTGAGAACAGAGATGACAAACACAGCCTCAGGGCAGCGCGGGGCGCCGCCGAGACTCGCCGCACGCGTGGCGGCCGCATCGCGCGGGCGCGGCCGCCTGACTTCGACGTTCCGCCGGGCCGCCCTCGCCGCCCTCTGTGTCATGGCGGCGGCGTCATCGGGCGGGGCGCAGGGGCGCGCGACCTACACGAACCCGGTCGCCGCGGGCGACTTCCCGGACCCGACGGTCATACGCGTGGGGGGCGACTACTGGGCGACGGCCACGACATCGGAGTGGGGGCCGGAATACCCAATCCTCCACTCGCGCGACCTCGTGAACTGGGAGGCGGTCGGGGTGATCTTCAAGAAGCGGCCGGCCTGGGCCGTCGGGAGCTTCTGGGCCCCGGAGCTTGTCCACGACCGGGGGCGCTTCTTCGCCTACTACGTCGCGCGCAAGCGCGGCGGCCCGCTCTGCGTCGCGGTCGCGACGGCCCCGCACCCGCAGGGGCCATACACCGACCGCGGGCCGATGATCTGTCAGAAGGTCGGCTCCATCGACCCGTTCCTCGCCGTGGACGAGCGCGGCCGCCGCTTCCTCTTCTGGAAGGAGGACGGGAACAGCGTCAGGAAGCCGACCATCGTCTGGGTGCAGCCGCTCTCGGCCGACGGCACGCGGCTCGTCGGCAGGCGGCGCGAGATGATGCGCAACAGCCAGCCGTGGGAGAAGCACGCCACTCTGCCTTACGGCGACCTCATCGAGGGCCCGGCCATCGTGCGGCGCGGCGGCTGGTTCTACATATTCTACTCGGGCAACTTCTGCTGCCCGCGCGAGGGCGGCTACGCGCGGGGCGTGGCGCGCTCGCGCAGCCTGCTCGGGCCGTGGGAGAAGAACCCCGCCAACCCAATCCTCGCGGGCAACGACGACTGGCGCTGCCCCGGCCACGGCACCGTCGTCGAGGACGCGGGCGGGCGGCACTGGCTGCTCTACCACGCGATACACCCGAAAGACTCCGTCTACGTCGGCCGGCAGGCGCTGCTCGACGAGGTGACGTGGGGCTCGGACGACTGGCCCGTCGTCAACGGCGGCCGGGGCCCCAGCGCGAGCGCCGACGCGCCCGCGGCCGCGCGCACGCAGGAGTCGGCGCGCGGCTTCTACGAGGAGTTCACGGGCGCCGCGCTCGACCCGCTCTGGCAGTGGCCGGGCGCGAACGTGCCCATCTACCGAATCGAGCGCGGCCAACTCGTCATCACGCCGAAGGGCAGTGCGCGCCGCAACCCGGCGGCGGCGGTCATCGCGCGCCCGACCACCTCGGGCGACTACGTGGCGACGACGGTCATAGACCTGCGCGGGATGAGGGGTACGGAGACGGCCGGGCTTTCGGCCTACGGCGACGCGGACAACGCGCTCGGCGTTTCGGTGGACAGGCGGGGCAGGACCGTCCTCTGGCGGCGCGAGAAGAAAGCGCTCAAGTCCAACGCCGTCCCGGGGCCGGCCAACACGCAGCCGGGTGCGCCCGACGTCATACACCTGCGCATGACCGCGCGTGAAGGACACCTCTACCGCTTCGCGGCGAGCGCCGACGGGGTGACGTGGCGCGACCTCGGCGGCGAGGTGGACGGCGCGTACCTGCCGCCGTGGGACAGGGGCGTGCGCGTGGCGCTCGTCGCGGGCGGCGCGCGCGGCGCGGCCGGGCGCTTTGACTCCCTGCGCGTCGAGCCGTCGAGACAGGGGCGCGCCGGACTTTAACGCGGGGCTCGCAGCAAATTCACCGACCATAACTGACGGAGAGGAAAACATGAAATCGCTCAACGAAGGACGGCGGGCCGCGCTCGGCCTCTTGTTCGCGCTCGTGCTCGTCGCCGCGGGGCTCGCAGGTTGTCGCAAGGAAGCGGGAGGAGGAGGCGGCGGCGCGGAGGGCGGCAAGAAGATGCGCGTCGGCTTCTCGCAGACCGAGACGGACGGGCCCTGGCGCATCGCGGAGACCAAAAGCATGCAGGACGAGGCGGCAAAGCGCGGCTACGAGCTGGTCTTCACCAACGCGCGCGGCGACACCGCCACGCAGGTCTCGAACCTCGAAGACCTCATCGCGCAGCGCGTGGACGCCATCTTCCTCGCGCCGCGCGAGTCGAAGGGCTTCGAGGGGCCTTTGCAGGCCGCGAAGGAGGCGGGCATCCCCGTCATCCTCATCGACCGCGAGCTGGAGGGGCCGAAGGCCGGGGAGGACTACGTCACCTTCATCGGCTCGAACTTCATCGAGGAGGGGCACCGCGCGGGCGAGTGGCTGGCGAAGCAGTCGAACGGCAAGGCGGGCATCGTCGAGCTGCTCGGCACGGCCGGCTCGTCGGTCGCCAATGACCGCCATCAAGGGTTCGTTGACGCCATCAAGGCGCACCCCGGCATGAAGATCATCGCGGCGCAGGACGGCAACTTCACGCGCGCGCAGGGGCAGAAGGTGATGGAGAGCCTGATTCAGGCTCACGGCAAGAACATCACGGCCGTCTACACGCACAACGACGAGATGGCGCTCGGCGCGGTGCAGGCGCTCATGTCTGCGAACATGAATCCGGGCAAGGACGTGCTCGTCGTCTCGGTGGACGGCCAGAAGTCCGCGCTCGAAGCCATCATCCGCGGCGAGATGAACGCGACCGTCGAGTGCAACCCGCGCTTCGGCCCCGTCGCCTTCGACACGCTGGAGAAGCTCAAGCGGGGCGAGAAGCTCCCGCCCAAAATCATCAACACCGACCGCTTCTTCGAATCAGCC
The DNA here is from genome assembly GCA_036399155.1 of Pyrinomonadaceae bacterium. Taxonomy (GTDB): domain Bacteria; phylum Acidobacteriota; class Blastocatellia; order Pyrinomonadales; family Pyrinomonadaceae; genus QHXN01. The sequence continues at coordinate 23,414 of DASWNR010000526.1, read as the reverse complement.
AACGCCGCGCAGTTCGTCGGCGAAGCGTTCTGAAGAATGAATATGAGTGAGGAACCGCTCCTCCGCATGGAGGGAATCCGCAAGGTCTTCTCGGGCGTAGTGGCGCTCGACGGCGTGGACTTCCGTTTAGAGCGCGGCGAGGCGCACGCGCTCGTCGGCGAAAACGGCGCGGGCAAGTCGACGCTCATCAAGATCATGACCGGCGCGTACCGGCGCGACGGCGGGCGCGCTCTGCTCGAAGGGCGCGAGGTCAACTTCCGCTCGCCGGAGGAGGCGCAGGAGCACGGCGTCGTCGCCGTCTACCAGGAGGTGAACCTGCTGGCGTTCCGCACCGTGGCCGAGAACATCTTCCTCGGCCGCGAGCCGCGCCGCTTGAGACTAATCGACTGGAAGAGGATGAACGCCGACGCGGACGCCATCCTCAAACGCCTCGGGCTCGACATCGACGCGCGCGCCCCACTGGGAAGTCTCAACATCGCGCTCCGCCAGATGGTCGCCATCGCGCGCGGCGTCTCCGTCGGGGCGAAGGTCGTCGTGCTCGACGAGCCGACCAGCTCGCTCACCGAGCACGAGGTCTCCATCCTCTACGACGTGATAAGACGGCTGAAGGCCGAGGGCGTGGGCGTCGTCTACATCAGCCACCGCTTCGACGAGCTGTACACGGTCTGCGACCGCGTGACCATCCTGCGCGACGGCAAGTTCGTCGCCGCGCGCCCGCTCGAAGGGCTGGATAAGATCGACCTCGTCTGCCTCATGCTCGGCAAGCAGCGCGAGGAGTTGCAGCGCGGCGGCGCGACCGCCTTCGGCGAACATCACGCGGAAGGGGCGCGCGGGCAGGCCGTGCCGCTGCTGCGCGCCGAGAACCTGACGCGGGGCCGCAGGCTCGACCGCGTGACGGTCGAGGCCGGGCGCGGCGAGATAGTCGGCATGGCGGGGCTCCTCGGCTCGGGGCGGACGGAGACGGCGCGCGCCATCTTCGGCGCAGACCCCGTGGACGAGGGGCGCGTGATGCTGGAGGGCAAGACGCTCGACGTGAACTCCCCGAACGACGCCATCGCCGCCGGCCTCGCCTTCCTGACCGAAGACCGGAAGGCCGAGGGCATCATCCCCGAGCTTTCGGTGCGCGAGAACCTGACGCTCGCGGCGCTGCCCGAGATGACGAGGTTCGGCGTCGTCTCGCGCGCCGAGCAGGACAAGGTTGTCGAGCACTTCATGAAGCGGCTCGGCATCAAGGCTTCGAGCGCCGAGCAGAAGGTAAGGGAGCTGTCGGGTGGTAACCAGCAGAAGGTGCTGCTCGCGCGCTGGCTGTGCAAGCACCCGAAGTTCCTCATCCTCGACGAGCCGACGCGCGGCATCGACGTGGGCGCGAAGGGCGAAATCCAGTCGCTCATCAACGAGCTGGCCGAGTCCGGCCTCGGCGTCCTGATGATCTCCTCCGAGCTTGAGGAGCTGGTCGAGGGGAGCAGCCGGGTCGTCGTCATGCGCGACGGCCGCTGCGTGGCCGAGCTGCGCGGCGCGGACATCTCGCAGGAGAACATCATCCGCGCGATGGCCGAGGGCAGCGCCGCGGGCGCGGAGAACGTTGAAGGAGGGGCCGGCCGGGATGTCTAACTTCGCACAGGCGGGCGTCGGCTTGAGGGGCGCGGGACGCATCGCGGACTACGCGCCGACCTACGGGGCGCTGGCGGCGCTCGTCCTCCTGCTCGTCGTCAACTCGGTCCTCACGCCGAACTTTTTCGACGTGAACAACTTCCGCAACATCCTCCTGCAAGTCGCGCCGACCGTGCTGGTGGCCACGGGGATGACACTCGTCATCGCGACGGGCGGCATAGACCTCTCGGTCGGCTCCTTGATGGCCATCGCCTCGGCCGTCGCCGCCACTTCGCTCGACGCGGGCGCCGGGCTCGCCGTGCTCGCCGCGCTCGGCGCGGCGACACTGGCCGGGGCCTTCAACGGCGCGCTCATCACCGGCTTCCGCATCCAGCCCATCATCGTCACGCTCGCCCTGCTCATCTCGGGGCGCGGGGTGGCGCAGGTCTTGAGCAACGGCGGGCAGCTCGTCCCGTTCAGCAACGCCTCCTTTGAGTATCTCGGCAAGGGCGTCGCGGCGGGCGTGCCCGTGCAGGTGGCGGTGATGGCTTTGGCCCTCGCCCTCGCCATCTTCGCGATGAGGGCGACGCCGTTCGGGCGCTACGTCGTCGCGGTCGGGGGCAACGAGGCCGCCGCGAGGCTCGCCGGCGTCCGAGTCCACCGGACTAAGGTCAGTGTCTACGCCCTGAGCGGCCTGCTGGCGGGCCTCGCCGGACTCATCGAGACGGCGCGCCTGGGCGCGAGTGATGCGCAGAAGGTGGGCCTTAACATCGAGCTCGACGCCATCGCGGCCACGGTCGTCGGTGGGACGCCCCTGACGGGCGGGCGCGCCACCGTCGTCGGCACGCTCGTCGGCGCGCTCATCATGCAGGTCATCACAACCGGCTTCGTGATGAACGGCATCTCCTACGCATGGTCGCTCGTCATCAAGGCCGCCATCATCATCGTCGCCGTCTACATCCAGCGGCCGAAGGCGGTCTAATAATTTGAAGTTTCAAATTTGAAATTTGAGATTGTGGCCTTAAGTAAAATAACCGGGGGCGCGGCCGGCTTCCTGACCGCCCTCGCCGCCGCGCTATGCCTCTCGGCGGCGGCAGCGCAGACGGCCGCCTACCGCAACCCTGTCATCGAGGGCAACCATCCCGACCCGACGGTCGTCCGCGTCGGCGACGACTACTGGGCGGCGACGACGACGGGCGGGTGGTCCCCGCACTTCGCCCTTCTGCGCTCGCGCGACCTCGTCAACTGGTCGCACGTCGGCTACCTCTTCAGGCAGAAGCCCGCGTGGGCGAAGGGCGACTTCTGGGCCCCGGAGTTGGTCGCGGACGGCGGGCGCATACTCGTCTACTACACGGCGCGGCGGTACGAGGGGCCAAAGAAGAGGGGCACGCTGTGCGTCGCGGTCGCGACCGCGCGGGAGCCCGCGGGGCCTTACACGGACCGCGGCCCGCTCGTCTGCGAGATACCGGAGCGCGCGGGCGTCGGCTCGATAGACGCCTTCTTCGTTCGCGACGAGCGGGGCCGCCCCTTCCTCGTCTGGAAGGCCGACGGCAACGACGCCGAGCCGGACGCGCCGACTTCAATCTTCGCGCAGCGCCTCTCGGAAGACGGCACGCGGCTCGTCGGCCGGCGCAGGGAGATTCTGCGCAACACCGAGGCGTGGGAGCGGCACGTCACCGAAGGCTCTTTCATCCTGCGGCGCGGCGGCTGGTTCTATCACTTCTATTCGGGCAACGCCTGCTGCGGCCGCGAGTGTAACTACACGCTCGGCGTGGCGCGCGCGCGCAGGCTCTTCGGTCCGTGGGAGAAGTACCGGAAGAATCCGCTTCTCGCGGCGAACCGCGACTGGCAGTGTCCGGGGCACGGCAGCATTGTAGGGACGCCCGACGGGCGCGACTTTCTGCTCTACCACTCTTACCGCAAGCGCCGGGACGCCTTCGTCGTCGGCCGACAGGCGATGCTCGACGAGGTGACTTGGGGCGCGGACGGCTGGCCCGCCGTCAACGGCGGCGCCGGACCGAGCTCGTCCGCGCCCGCGCCGCTCGGCGTAGGCCAACGTGACGGGGCCGAGTTCTCCGACGACTTCGACGGCGCGGCGCTCGGCCCGGAGTGGCAGTGGCCGATAATCAACCCGCCGGCGGCGCGCGTCGAGGCCGGCGGCCGTCTCGTGCTCGCGCCGGGCGCTTCGGCTCCGAGGGCGGACAGGTACACTGCGGCGGTCGTCGCGCGCCGCGCGACCTCGGGCGACTACGCGGCGACGACGCTCGTAGACGCACGCGGGACGGCGGCGCGGGCGCGCGCGGGGCTCTCGGCCTACGGCTGGCGCGACGGCGCGGTCGGCGTCGCGGTCGGCGGCGGCAAGGTGGTCGTGTGGCGGCGCGAGGGGCGCGAAGAGACGCGCGTCGCCTCGCGGAACGCGCCCGCGTCCGACGCCTTCTACCTGCGCATGACGGCCGAGAGCGGCGGGCGCTACCGCTTCTCGTTCAGCACGAACGGGCGCGAGTGGACGGAAGTGGGCGGCGCAGTTGACAGCGGTTTCATTGAGGGCGCGCGCGTCGCGCTCACGGCCGGGGGCGGCGCGGCGCGCTTCGACTGGGTGAGGATAACGCCGGGGTTGGAGGGTTCGAGATGAGTCAGGCCGAGTTGACTGCCGGGTCAGTGCGTGGGCGTGCGTTGCGCGCGAAGGCGGCATCATTCTTGCAGCGGCAGGGCGCTCTGGTGGCGCTGCTGGCGGTCGCCGTCTTCGCCTTCGCGCGCTACGCGCGCTTTCTGACGGAAGAGAACCTGACGAACGTGCTGAGACAGAACAGCATGCTCGGGCTCGTGGCGCTCGGCATGACGTTCGTCATCCTGACGGGCGGCATAGACCTCTCAGTCGGCTCGCTGGTCGCCGTGGCGGGCGTCGTCGCCGCGGGCGTCGCCGACCGCGGGCTGCTCGCGGCGCTCGCGGCGGGCGTCGGCTTCGCCACCGCGCTCGGGCTGGTCAACGGGCTGGTCATCGCGAAGGCGCGCATCCAGCCCTTCATCGTGACGCTGGCGATGATGATCGCGGCGCGCGGCCTGGCACTCGTCTACACGGGCGAGAAGACACTGAGCGTACCAGCGGGCGCACAGACGTTCCGCGAACTGGGGCGCGGGCGCGTAGACCTCGGCCTGTTCTCCGTGCCTTACCCCGTGCTAATACTGCTGGCGGCGTACGCGCTCGGGTGGCTCGTGCTCAACTACACGCGCTTCGGGCGTCACACGTACGCGCTCGGCGACAGCGAGGAGGCGGCGCGGCTGATGGGCTTAAACGTCGGGCGCGTGACCGTGGGCGTCTACACGCTGAGCGGGGCGCTCGCGGGGCTGGCCGGCGTGATGCTGGCGTCTCGGCTGGGGACGGGGCAGCCGGTGGCGGCCATCGGGTGGGAGTTGGACGCCATCGCGGCGGTCGTCGTCGGTGGGACGCTCCTGACGGGCGGGCAGGGCGGCGTCGGCTCCACGCTCGTCGGCATGCTCCTGCTCGCGCTCATCTTCAACATCTTCAACCTTGAGGGTTGGATCAGTCCCTGGTGGCAACTCGTTCTACGCGGCCTCATCCTGCTCGCCGTCGTCGTCGTGCAGAACCGTCTGAGTAGACGATGAACTCGGGTTGATGAACGCTGAACTAAAGGCGGCTTGTCTTTCAACTTTTCATTCATCGTTCGCAGTTACGCGTTAAATCTATGGGGCGTTACAGTCAGTCGGAGGTCGAAGCCTTCGTGCGTGAGGTTTTGGAGGAAGGCTTCTGCGTGCTGCCGGGCCACTTCGCGCGTGAGAAGGTGGAGGCGTGGCGCGCGGCCTTCGCCCCGCTGCTGGAGAGGCACATCAATCGCGAGGGGCACAGGCTCAACCGCGGTCCCGGCCGTTACTACGTGACGCTGCCGTTCGCCGCCCCGTTCGCGGACCCCGAAGTCTTCGAGGACGACGACGTGCTCGGCGTCGTGTGCGGGCTCGTGGGCGCGGACGCGGCGTTGGTTCAACTCGCCACGGACACGCCGCTCCTGGGCTCGGAGTATCAGGACGTGCACCGCGACGCGCCGCCGCTCTTCCCGGAGTGGGGGCGTGAGACGCCGCCGTTCCAGCTCGCCGTTAACTTCCCGCTCGTGGACGTGACCGAGGAGAGGGGCCCGTTCGAAGTGGCGCGCGCCACGCACATGGTGTCGAAGGAGGAGGGCCTGCGCCGTCTGGAGTCGGGCGAGGCGCGTTTGGAGCCGCTGCTCATGAGCGCGGGCGACGTGATGATACGCGACGTGCGCGGCCTGCACCGCGGCACGCCTAACCACACGCGCGAGCCGCGCCCGATGGTGGTCGTTGGTTACAGCAGGCGATGGCTCTTCCGCCCCGAAGTCTCGATTCGCGTGCCGCGCGCGACCTACGAAACCCTCTCCGAGCGCGCACGCTTCCTGCTCCGCTTCAACCCCATAGTCGAGCGCCACGACGACGGCGGCGAAGAGGTCTACCAGTCTTTCGCGTACTGAGCGGCGTGAACCGGCGGCCCATCGTAAGCCTGGAAGTCGAACCCAACCCCGCCTGACGAAGGAGACGCATGAAGGCTGACTCGCGGCACCTTTTTCTTCCCGCGCTGTTGCTCGCGGCCGTCGCGGCCGTCGGGGCGCGCGCGCAGGCGATCTACGAGATGCAGGACGGCGTCGAGACGCGCTGGGCGAGCCCGGAGAACCCGACGGGCGAGAAGGGGCGCGGCGGCCGGGCCGCCGGCGGGCGAAAAGGTTCGCCCACGATCCCCATCAAGGCCGGAGAGAGCGTCGTACTGGCCGAGGCGAAGAACACCTCGGGCATGGTGCGCCGCATCTGGATGACCATGCCCGACCGCAGCCCGCAAATGCTCCGGGGCTTAAGACTGGAGATGTTCTGGGACGGCGCCGCGAGCCCGGCGGTGAGCGCGCCGGTCGGCGACTTCTTCGGCGTGGGCCTCGGCGTGATGGCCACCTTCGACTCCGCGCTCTTTTCCAACCCCGAGGGGCGCAGCCTCAACTGCTTCGTGCCGATGCCCTTCCGCAGAGGGATGCGAATCGTGATTACGAACGAGAGCGGGCGCGACCTGCCCGAGCTGTTCTACGACGTGGACTACACCCTCGGCGACCGCCACCCGGCGGGCGTGCTCTACTTCCACGCTCACTGGAGGCGCGAGAATCCGACGACGCTCCGGCGCGACTACGAAATCCTGCCGCGAATCTCCGGGCGCGGCCGCTATCTGGGTACGAACGTCGGCGTCATCGTCAACCAGTCCGAGTACTTCAACACCTGGTGGGGCGAAGGCGAGGTGAAAATCTATCTCGACGGCGACAGGGAACTGCCGACGCTGGCCGGGACCGGGGCCGAAGATTACATCGGCACCGCGTGGGGGCAGGGGCGCTACTCGACGCTCTACCAGGGCAGCCCCGTGGCCGACGAGGGTCGTATGCGCTGGTGCTTCTACCGCTACCACGTCGTCGACCCGGTCTACTTCCAGAGGGACGCGCGGGTCACGATTCAGCAGATCGGCTACCTGGCAGACCACAGCCGCGGCGGCTTCTTCCGTACGGGGCGGCGGCTCTACCGCGCGGGCCCCGGCGAGGTCGAGATGGACATGACGAAGGACGGGAAGTTTGAGCGCTCCGACGACTGGTCGAGCTGCGCCTACTTTTACCTCGACAGTCCCGAGAACGGCCTGCCGAAACTGGCCGCCGCCGACAAGAGGCTGGCCGGCCTGTAAGCGAATCCGTCCCGAAGCAATCTTTGCGACGCCGGCCGCCCACGCGGCTTCTACGGGCGCGCGGCTTGACCCGCTCGCCGGCGCTGGGGGCGACGCGGGGCGGGTCGCGGCGCGCGCGCGTCCCGGCCCCCCGGCCCGCCGGTCATCCGCTTGATGAACTCTGCCTCCTCCTGTATGTAGGGCCTCCCGTCCGCGCGGAAGACCTCGTGGAACCAGACCGACGGCTCGCGGTCGGTGTACGGGCGCTCCCACGAGTCCCAGGGCAGGTGCGTCTGCGTCTTGCCCTGTACCAGCCCCCAGTTAATCATCCCGACGTTATGCGCCTTGCCCACCAGCAGCGACCCGATGAAGAAGCTGCCGTTGCCGCGCGCCATGTACTCCGTGCAGATCATCGGGCGGTCGTACCGCTTCAGCCAGTTGATGCGCTTCTCAAGCTCGGTCGGCGAGTCGTAGTTGTGGAAGGTGATAACGTCGGACAGTTCGATCTGCGCGCGGTCCATCTCGGTCATCTTCTCCGGCGCCGACCAGTCGCCCTTCCAGACGCCGGAAGTCAAAGGCTGAGTGGCGCCGGCCTCTCGCGCCCACGCGAACGCCTTGCGCAGCAGCGGCAGCACCAGCTCGGGCTTGTTCTTCGGCTCCAGGTGGCCGTAGCTGCCGGGGTTCACGTTGTCCGGCTCGTTCCAGATGTCCCACGCCAGCACGCGCCCGTCGCGCGCGAACGCGCCGACCACGCCCTTGACGTAAGCCTCAAGCCGCGTGTGCTCCGACGTGTCTTGCAGCGCATGCGTGCTCGGGCCCTGCACCCAGCCGGAGTTGTGCACGCCGGGCTTGGGGGCGCGCTGCCTGCCGAGCCGCGGGTTCGGGTCCCAGACCGAGTCGAAGAGGACGAACATCGGGCGGATGTTGTGCCTCGACGCGATGCGCAGGAACTCGTCGAGGCGTCGCCTGAAGCCCTCGGCGTCCTGCTGCCACAGCAGGTCGTGCAGGTAGACGCGCATCGTGTTCATCCCGAGGGCTTTGGCCCAGCCCAACTCAAGGTCGATGCGCCTCGGGTCGAAGCTGTCGGCCTGCCACATCTCCAACTGGTTGATTGCGCTCGCCGGGTTGTAGTTGCTGCCGACGAGCCACGGCTGCTCCCGGTACCAGTCGCGCGCCTTCTGCTCTGACCACCTCTGCGACTGCGCCGCGGCGGCGGCGTGGCAGAGTAAAAGGATGACGATTAACCGGGCGGCTCTTCCTACTGCTGACATAGATTCTCTACCTCCGGGGAGGGGCGTTAACGGTCACGACTTCTTTCAGAGAAACGGGGTGCGGGAAATATATACGGGGTGCGGGGAGGGTGTCTAGGGTGGGGGGATGCCGTACGCTTGGTTGCGTTGCAAAGATTGAGTTGAGACAAAGGAGGTCGTGAAGAGCCTCACACTTATGCGGTTACACCGAACAGGCTCGCGACGAACTTCGCCCGCCCTGTGGCGTCCCTATCATCTAACCTCTTGACCCGCCCCTTACCCGTCATGTGAAGTGCTTCAACCCCTTCGAGTGTTCGCTCGGCTGTGTGGAACGAGCGGAAGCATTGCATCGCCCGCCACCTCCTTTGAATTGCCCGGTGGTCTTGCTCGATGACGTTGTTGAGGTACTTGACGCGCCTCAGCTTACAATCTCTTGGTAAGACTTTCTCTTTAACTGAAGTAGCGAATGCCTCCGGGTATGAGGCATGCTTGTCCGTCCCGACGGTGAAGGGCAGGCGGCGGTGCTCGGCCCTCATCATCTTCTTAAAGAAGCGCTTTGCGGCGGAAACGTCACGTCTGGCGCTGAGCATGAATTCGATGGTGTCGCCCGCCGAATCGACGGCGCGGTATAAGTATTTCCATTCCTTGCCGACCTTCACGTACGTCTCGTCGAGCCGGTACGAGGTGCCACTCATCTTCAGGTGCGGCCTTATCCTCTTGTTGATCTCGGGGCCGTACTTTTGCACCCATCGGAAGATGGTGACGTGATCCGCAGTGAGGCCGCGCTCCCGCATCATCTCTTCGAGATCTCGGTAGGAGAGTGCACCTTCAATATTGAGTAAGTGTTCCTTCCGGTCACTCCCGTTTTTATAAAACTGCTGACGCAGGCCGAATACGGTGTGGTTTTGGCGCCGCGTGGAAGGCTGGGACATACTGTAGCCGGGCGGCAAACGCAGCATGAGGCGGAGACGTAAACACGGCCAAGTCGTAATCATCGGCGGGGCGGAAGACCGGGAAGGCGAAGCCCGGATACTGCGCGAGTTCGTCCGCCTCGCCGGCGGCGCGCGGGCGCGCGTCAGTATCATCGCCGCCGCCTCCGAGAACGCTTCAGAGGTCGCGGCTTCCTACGCGGAGGTCTTCCGGCGGCTCGGCGCGGCAGAGGCGCATGACCTGAAAATCGTCGGCCGGAAGGACGCCGACGGCGCCGAGGCGGTGGCCGCAGTCGAGCGCGCGACCGGGGTCTTCTTCACGGGCGGAAATCAGGTGCGTATCACGCGCACGCTCGGCGGCACCAGACTCGACACGGTGCTTCACAAGAGGCACGCCGGGGGTCTCGTGCTCGCGGGCACAAGCGCGGGCGCGGCGATTATGTCGAGCGTGATGATAACGGGCGGGCCGCCCGTGAGCACTCTGCGCGCGGGCGGCGTCGAGCTGGGGCCCGGCATGGAGTTCGTCCCCGGCGTTTTGATCGACCAACACTTCGAGGAGCGGGGGCGCCTGCGCCGGCTCCTCTCGGCGGTCGCGCAGTACCCACACGATATCGGGCTCGGCATCGACGAGAACACGGCGGCCGTCGTCCGCGGCCACCGCCTCGAAGTCATCGGCGCGGGCACGGTAACAATCATCGACGCGGGCGACCTTACCTACACAAATCTCAACGAGCTCGAAAAGGACGACCTGCTCGCCATCTGCGGGGTCAAAATCCACATTCTCCCGGCGGGCTACCGCTTCGATCTGCAAAACCGCGAGCCCATCACGGGAGCCCGCCCGCCCGCCGTCGGGGGCGTTGATGTCTAACGCCCGTGTAAATTACCCTTCACAAATTTCTTAAATATCCGCCGGCTCACCGCAAACACGTCTGCGGTCGTACAGACGGTCGTGTAGGCCCCTGTTTATAAATTGCTTCCCCCTACAAAACATCTGGCTAAGAGCTTTCAAGTCCCCCGGGGATTTCGACGGTGTAAGTGAAGGCGCCTCGTGCGCCTGTATTCATAGGTTTGATACGGCGGCGTATGCGGTCACGGTCTGAAGGAGTGTCGGAGGCGAGATGGGGCTGAGCGAAGCGCGCGGCAGGCTGGTCGCCGTCGGCGGCGCGGAAGACAAAGAGGGCGATTGCGTCATCCTCAAGGAGTTCGTCCGGCTCGCGAAGGGCGCGCGGGCGCGTGTCGTCGTGATGACCGTGGCGACAGACCATCCCGACGAGGCCGGGCGCGAATACAGGAACGTCTTCAGACGTCTCGGGGTGGACGACACGGAGGTGGTGGACGTGTCGGCGCGCGAAGACGCGGGCGCGCCCGAGGCGCTTGAAAAGATCGGGCAGGCGACCGCGCTCTACTTCACCGGGGGCGACCAGCTCCACATCACGTCCCTGATGGGCGGCACCGAGATGCAGAAGCTCATCCACGAACGCCACGCGAAGGGGCTGGTCATCGGGGGGACGAGCGCGGGCGCGGCGATGATGTCGAACTCGATGATCGTCGGCGGCGGCGGCGAAGAGAACCCGCGGGTCGAGGCCGTTCGCATAGGGCCGGGCATGGACTTGCTCGTCGGGGCGATGATCGACACGCACTTCTCGCAGCGCGGACGCCACGGGAGGCTGCTCACGGCCGTCGCACACTACCCGCAAGACCTTGGGTTGGGGATCGACGAGAACACCGCGCTCGTCGTCAACAAGAACGAGTTCCAAGTGATCGGCGAGGGCGCGGTGACGGTCATCGACGCCGGGGCGATGAGCTACACCAACCTGCCTTACGCAGACGAGTGCGGGGGACTCGCTCTCTACGGCGTCACCGTCCACGTGCTCCCCGCCGGGTACAAATTCGATCTGGCTAATCGGAAGCCGATTGTCCCCGACGACGAAGAGGCTCCGAAGAGAGGCCGGGTTTCAAACTCGGACCCGGCCGGTGAACGGTCGAAACGAACAAAGGGAAAGTGATGAGAATCGAGAGAATCCGCACCCTCGCGGGGCCTAACGTCTACACCTATCGCCCCGCCCTCTTGATGAGGCTCGACTTGGAAGACCTCGCCGAACGGGAGAGCCGCGAGCTATCCGGCTTCAACGAACGCCTGCTCGAACTGCTGCCCGGCCTCCGCGAGCACACCTGCGGGAAAGGCTACCGGGGCGGCTTCGTCGAACGCCTCCACGAGGGGACTTACTTCGGCCACGTCGTCGAGCACGTCGCGATCGAGCTGACGACCCCGGCGGGCGCGCCCGTCGCGCACGGCAAGACGCGTTACGCGGGCACGCCCGGCGTCTACAACGTCGTCGTCGAGTACAAGGCGGAGACGGCGACCGAATACCTCCTGCGGGCCGCGGTCGAGCTGGTCGAGGCACTCATCAGGGGCGAGGCTTACCCGCTCGAAGAGAAGTTGCGCGAGGCGCGGCGCCTCGTCGCGCGGCACGAACTCGGGCCGAGCACGCGCGCCATCGTGGACGCCGCCTCGCGCCGCAACATCCCCGCCTTTCGCCTCGGGACGGACAGCCTCGTCCAACTCGGTTACGGCAAATACCGCCGTTTCATACAGGCCGCGATGTGCGACGGGACGAGCGCCGTCGCCGTCGAGATAGCCGGGGACAAGGAGTTGACGAAGAAGCTGCTCGAACAGGTTTCGATTCCCGTCCCGCGGGGCGCGCTCGTCGAGACGGAGGAAGAGGCGCTGGCCGCGCTGCGGAGCCTGGGCGCGCCCGTGGTCGTCAAGCCTCTGGACGGGCGGCAGGGCTTAGGCGTCTCGCTGAACCTTTCGACGCCCGAAGAGGTTCTGCTCGGCTTCCGCATCGCGCGCGAGTACTCGCGTCTCGTGCTCGTGGAAGAGCTGTTTGAAGGGCGCAACTACCGCGTGCTCGTCGTCGGGGGCGAGATGGTCGCGGCGAGCGAGCGCACGCCCTGCGTCGTCAAGGGCGACGGCGCACACACGATCAGGGAACTAGTTGACCTCGCCAACCTCGACCCGATGCGCGGGGAAGGGCACGAAAAGCCACTCACGCAAATCGTCGTCGACGAAATCATGCTCGCCTATCTGGCGAAGACGGGCCGCGGCCTCGACGACGTGCCGGAGGCGGGCGAAGTGGTCTACCTGCGCGAGAGCATTAACCTCTCGACCGGCGGGACGGCAAAAGACGTGACGGACGTAGTCCACCCCAGTATCAAGGACATGTGCGAGCGTGCGGCGCGCGTTGTCGGGATGGACATCTGCGGCATCGATCTCGTCCTGCCAGACATCTCGGGGCCGACGGGTGGCGGCGGAGGGATCATCGAACTCAACGCCGCCCCGGGCCTGCGTATGCACCTCTTCCCGAGCGAGGGCCGGGCCCGCGACGTGGGCGCGGCAATCATCGAGATGCTCTACCCGCGGGGCGCGGACGGGCGCGTCCCCGTCATCTCCATCACGGGGACGAACGGCAAGACGACCGTCACGCGGATGATCGGCCACGTGCTAAACGAATCGGGCCTGACGACCGGGGTGACGACGACCGACGGCATCTACATCGGCGGCCGCTGCGTCGCCGAAGGGGACACGACCGGCCCCCAATCGGCGCGCACGGTGCTCTCCGACCCGTCTGTGGAGGTCGCAGTGCTGGAGACGGCGCGCGGCGGCATCATGCGGCGCGGCCTCGGCTACGACTGGTCGGACATCGCCGTGCTGACCAACATCCGCCCCGACCACATCGGGCAGGACGGCATCGAGACGTTGGATGACCTCGTCTACATCAAGTCGCTCGTGGCGGAGCGCGTGCGCGACGGCGGGACCCTCGTCCTCAACGCCGACGACGAAGAGGTCGCGCGCCTGCTGGAGATTCCGCGCGTGCGCGAAGGCGAGAAGAGGGTCGTCTACTTCTCCGCACGCGAAGACCATCTCATGATTAAGCGCCACCTCGACGAAGGCGGGACTGCCTATTTCGTGCGCGACGGCTGGGTCGTCGAAGCCGAAGGACCGGCGCAGCGTCGCGTGCTCGAAGTCGGGTCCGTGCCTGCGACGATGGCGGGGACGGCGGAATATCAGGTGTCGAACGTGCTGGCGGCGGTCGCCGCCTGCCGGGCGCAGGGGGTGGCGGTCGAACAACTCGCCGCGTCGCTCGCGGGGTTCCGCAGCGCGGAACACAATCCGGGTCGCAGCAATCTCTTCCGCATCGCCTCGGGCGGCTACGTGATGCTCGACTACGGCCACAACGCCGACGCCTTCGCGGCCATCTGCCGGATGGCGGCGCAGTGGGAAGGGCGGCGCGTGACCGGCATCATCGGCGTGCCCGGCGACCGCGACGACGCGCTCATCGAGGAGGCGGGGCGCATCGCCGCGCGCGGCTTCCACCGCCTCGTCATTAAGGAAGACGAGGACGCCCGAGGCCGCGAGCGCGGCGAGGTAGCGCGGTTGCTGTGCGAGGCCGCCAGAAGGGAGGCGCCGGAGCGCGAGTGCCGAATTGTGTTGGACGACACGGAGGCCCTCTCGCAGGAGCTTCGTCAACTCCGTGGCGGCGACGTGGTCGTCATGTTCTACGACAAGCTCGAACCGCTCCTGCGCGTGCTCGAAGGCTTCGGCGCACGCGCGGCGACGACGATTGAAGGTTTAGAGACGCAAGCGAAAGGGGCGACGGCGTCCTCCGGCCGACCGTCAGCCGCGCCGCGCGAAGAGACGCACGCTCTCTCTCCGGGCAACACACGCTTCGGCCGGCGGCCCGAAGACGCCGCCGGAGACCTCCGGCGCCACGCCTGGCATTGAGTGGTGCCCGCCGATGGACGCGCGAATGAAAGTTCTGGATGCTCCCGGCCCCGCGGTACTCGTGGAAGTGACGCGCGGGACGACTGTCGAGTCAAGCCACCGTGGACACGTCGTCGCGGTCGAGGGTGGCGGGCGCGTCGTCGCCCACCTGGGAGTGCCCGAAACTGTCACGTACCTACGTTCGGCTTCAAAGCCACACCAGGCGATTCCGCTCGTCGAATCGGGCGCGGCAGACCGCTTCAGTTTCGACGAACGCGAGATCGCCATCGCCTGCGGCTCCCACAGCGGTGAGCCGATGCAGACGGAGACGGTCGCGCGGATGCTCCGCAAGCTCGGCCTCGACGAGAGCGCCCTGAAGTGCGGCGTGCACGAGCCGTACAGCGAAGAGACGGCGCGACTCTTGCGTGAGCGCGGCGAGAAGCCGAGTCAGCTTCATAATAACTGCTCCGGCAAGCACGCCGGCATGCTCGCCCTGGCGCTTCACCTCGGCGTTCCCGTAGAGGAATACGACGACCCTTCCGGCCTCGTACAACTAGTCGTCGGTCGCGTCATCGAGCAATTCTCAGACACCCCTCTCAAAGACATGGCGGTCGGCACGGACGGGTGCGGCGTGCCCTCGTTCGGCGTCACGGTGCGCGCGATGGCCCTCATGGCCGCGCGCCTCGTCGAGCCGCGCGAAGGCTGGGACGCGGGCACGCGCGAGGCTTGCAGTCGCCTCGTCTCCGCGATGCGGCGGCACCCCGAAATGGTCGAGGGCACGGGCGAGATGGACACCGAGCTTATGCTGCGCACGAAGGGGCGGCTCGTCTCGAAGGTCGGGGCGGAGGGCGTTTATACGGCGGGAGTGTTGCCGTGCGAAGAGTGGCCGCGCGGTCTCGGCGTGGCTTTCAAGCTCGAAGACGGCGACCGCGAGGAACGCGCCCGCCCGGTCGCCGCCGTCGAGACGTTGCGCCAGCTCGGAGTTCTGCGCGCTGACGAACTCGGCACACTCTCCCGCTTCGCGGGCACGGAGTTGTGTAACCACCGCGGCGACCGCGTCGGCGAAGTGCGTGCGGCCTTCGAGTTGAAAAAGGTTGTAGGCTGAACGGTTGCGTTGCAAAGATTATTTTCGAGCGCGGAATTTCTTCGAGCACCTTTAGCTAAGCAGCGATCCCGAACAGCGAAGCGACGAACTTCGCCTGCCCTCACGCATCACTTCCAGCTAACCTTTTGACTTGACCCTTCCTCATCATGTTCACCGCTTCGATGCCTTCGAGTGTTCGCTCCGCCGTGTGGAACCTCTTATAGCATTGCGAGGCTCGCACCTTCTTCTTGATGAAGCGGTGGTCCTGCTCAATTATATTGTTCAGGTATTTCACGCGCCGCAGCTTGCAGTCCTTCGGCACAACCCGCTCCGCTTGTGAAGCGCTGAAGACCTCCGGATAAGCCGCGTTCTTGTCGACAGAGATTGAGAACGGTAGCCTCCTATGCTCCGCCCTCATCATCTTCTTAAAGAACCGTTTCGCCGCGGAAACGTCGCGCTTAGCGCTGAACATGAATTCAATCGTCTGTCCTTCTTTGTCCACCGCACGATAGAGGTACTTACAGGTCTTCCCGACCTTGATGTAAGTCTCGTCCACTCGGTATGACGTGCCGCTCATCTTCAAATGCTGACGGATGCGCTTGTTGATCTCCGGGGCATAACGCTGTACCCAACGAAAAATAGTTGAGTGATCTACATCAAGTCCGCGCTCACGCATCATCTCTTCGACATCGCGGTAAGACAGTTGGTAGCGACAGTACCACCGGACACATAAAAGGATGACAGCGGGCTCGAAATGACGCCACTTGAACGGGGACTTATGATTCTTCAAAGGTATGATTCCGGAGATCCGAAGGGTGATCAGGCGAGCGAATTATAGTTGAGAAGCGATTCTTGCAACAGAACCGTCTTACTGTATGGGTACGCGAAGGAGACGTTATTGAACCCTTCCCTCTATGGAAGGTCCTCGTTTCAGGCATAGCTCCCTGTGAAGACTGTGAAGAATTCGGTGACTAGAATATCTAGGTGACAAGCCCAAGGGTGGTGGGTAATTTTCAATATTGATCGCGGATTGAGATTTGCCTATGTGTGTTACTGCACAGACGAATGCCTTTTCGAGTGATTAAGTCGCTACTAGACTGTCAGAGCCCGACATAAAGTGGGAATCAGCAACATCCTCCTTATACTCACGGAGAGAAGATTACTTATCTCTATTGCTTCAACACTAAATCATGACCCGCTACCGGAAAAGACGAATCCAATAGCGAACAAAGCCCTTAAGGGGCTTACCTCAGAGTCGCACGACTGGCTCATGATGTACGACCCATCCAAGCGGCTTCGAACACGCTGGCAGCCGAGCTGATGGCCGTCCCAGGTAGTCATAAGGTGCGAGAGAAAGACGAGTGTAAGTGGAGAACCGGCTGCTGCAACACTACCTACGCAACCCGTCAACTCTGAAGGAGGCTACAAATGGCAACACCACCAGTACAAGCTGAGTCTATAGACCCGAAAGTGGCGGCGGTCGAAGGCAAGAACGTCGGAGGCGGCGGTTTCGGAGTTTGGGGCATCTGCGACACCGGGCATGGTGTGCATGGGGACAGCCTATCGTCGCGCGGTGTCGTCGGCACGAGCCAAAAATTCCACGGGGTTTACGGTAAGAGCACGCATAACGTGGGGGTGGCCGGCGAAAGCGACAACATGCACGGCGTCCTAGGCGACAGCCACCACCCGAAGGGCGCGGGCGTCTTCGGCACCAACAATAAGGGGGGCGACGGAGTCTTCGGCTCCGGGAGAAGAGGTGTTGTCGGTGAGAGCGTGGAATTTCAGGGGGTCTTCGGCAAAAGCACAAAGAATGCGGGAATAGTAGGCGAAAGCGCGGAGTTTCATGCCGTCTTCGGCGTCAGTCACGACCCCAACAACGGCGGGGTTTTCGGAGCCAATGACAGAGGAGGATGGGGAGTCATTGGGCAGAGTGATACCAACACCGGTGTCTCGGGCGAGAGTAAGACCGGAATCGGCGTGCACGGGAAAGGGGGCAAACTCGCCGGCTTCTTCGAAGGAGACGTCGCCGTCACGGGTGTGATTCATATGACGAGGGCCGATTACGCGGAGGACTTCACCGTCGCCGACCCCGACCGCGTCGAACCCGGCATGGTCATGGTGCTCGACGAAGTCGGCGGTGTAAGGGTCAGCCGCAAAGCCTACGACCGGCGCGTCGCGGGAGTCGTGTCGGGAGCCGGCGGCTACAAGCCTGCCGTAATCCTCGATCACGACGAGGCCCTCCCCAATCGGCTGCCGCTGGCGCTGATGGGCAAGGTCTATTGCATGGTCGATGCCACTGACGCCCCGGTCGGGGTCGGCGACCTGCTGACCACTTCGTCATTACCGGGGCATGCCATGAAGGCGCTCGATCCTCTCAAGGCGTTCGGCTCGGTCATCGGCAAGGCCCTGCGACCGCTGCCGGGCGGCCGAGGTCTTGTCCCCATACTCGTCCGGCTCCAGTAACCGCCGCAACGTCCGGCCGAACTCCTGCCGACGCAGGGCAGTCTCGGAAGTAGTCGGGGAGATTCCAGCAATGGCGAGCACCCATCCGTACTATCGCAAACGACTCCCCGCCGGGAAGAAGGAGAGCGACTACTGGGGGGACGGGTGGCTGATCGACCTGAACAGAACCCAGCTCGACGAGGCAAGGTTCGACCGCGTCCCTCAGTCCCGCGCTCTTTTCGACGACCGCGCGGCGGCGGCAATCAGAACAGCCGCCGGCATGGACGGCACCGACGGCAACGGGCCTCCGAGCATCTGGCCGAGAGTCGCCCTCACCTTTGTCCTCGCGCCGACCGAGGACGACCCCGTCCACTTCGACCGGGTGCCCGCGCCCGAGCCACGGTTCAACGGCATTGAGAATCTCTTCGAGGCCAGAGACCTGTTGGAGATGAAGTGGTACGGCGACAAAGCGCCCACCATCCACCTACCCAGAGCGAAGTGTCTCGCGCTTCTGGCGTACCTCGACTACTTCCCCGACAACCCGCGGGTCGGGTTGGGCCTGCGCTCGATGGTTTCGCGGGCGATACTGGCGGCCAGCCCGGGGTGGTGCGGAACATTCGGGCCGGGCGTAGACGGCCTGTTCTCACTCAAAGGCGCAGAGGGCAACTACGACATGTCGGAGATGCACCTGGTGGCGATGGCCTACCGGCACTACGACGACCTTTCGCCCGCCGCGCGCGACCATCTCATCAGGCAACTGCTCGCCAACGGCCGCATCCACCGCCCCAACGAGGACGACACGTTCACGCGCGACAGCAACCCGAACGACTGGGGCCGCGCGGGGTTCGTCAGCCCGCTCGGGTTCCACGTCGAGGTCGGCGAAACCGAGAACCACATCCTGATGATTCAGACCGCGCGCTACCTGACCAACCAGCTTCTGTATCAGCGGGACAGAAAGCTCGAACACGACAACCGTAGAAACGATACCGAAGACAGCCCCTCCTGCTTCTCGCTGCTGCTCTCCCTGCTCCGCGACATGCTGAGGGGGGACTTCTCCGAGTACAACGCGAAGAACTACCAGAGCGAGACCCGCTGGGCGCTGCTCAACCTCTGCACCTACGCCTACGACCACGAGGTGCGGCTCGCGGCAAGGATGGTGCTCGACTACAGGTCGGCCCATCTCGCGGTGAGCACCAATAACCTCCGGCGGATGGTGCCGTTTCGCCGGAGGCTTAGCGACAAGAACTCCGCCCACACGCGCGAGGGGTTCATGACGGTGAGTTTGCTGACGGAGGACACCGCCGACCCGATGGGGCCTTATTACGCCATGCAGGCCGGCAACACGCGCGGCTATCGTCTGCCGGGTTCCGGTGCCCCGCCGCTCTATGGCATCCGCGACGGCGGCAGCGACCTCTCCATGGAAGTGCTGAGCGATTACCGCCTACCGCCCTCCATCCACGACCTCTTCGTCAACGACCGCCACCGGCGATTCTTTCAGCGGCTCCGCCGCAGGCCCCGCGAGAACCTCGGAGGAAACCGCAACTGCGACAACATGGAAATCTACGCCGGTTCGCCGAGTTACCTGATTACGGCGGGCGGCGCCCCGGCGACGTGGGCCGTAGACCCGTCGATACACGCTCTGATTGACGGTGAGATGCAGTCTCAGCAGTTGGGCGTGGCGGTCACGACGTCGTTCATGCCGACCGCCTTCAACCTGCGCGACGCGGGGGAACTGATTCAGTTCGGCGCGTTCTCACGCAAAAACAAATTTTGGACGCGCGTCAAGATTCTGGGGCACGACGTGACGGAGTTGAATGTCGTCATACTCGACAGCGTGGAGAACTACGGCGTCGCCCCGGACTTCGCGTGCGGGCATCAAGTGTACCTACCTTCGTGGGTGAACCGGAGCAACACCGAGGGCGCACGAGACGGCGTCCCGCAAGACCCGCACACGACGCCCGGCTTCAGCTTCGTCAACATGGGGAGGCCACGTCTGGGAAAGGTGAACGTCAACTTCGCGCCCGGGTTCTACCTCGCTATTTATCAGGAGACGCCCGGCGGCTTCGCGTTGATGGAGGCGTTCGACACGTGGCTCAATCCGAGGGTGGCTTTCTCCGAGTTCAAGCGGGACGTGCTGGCGAGGAATGCCGGCGTCCGCATCTTTAATAACGTGACGACGCATTACACGACCCACAACGGCAATCATCTTGACCTCGTCGTGTGGTCCAATCATGAGGGACGTAGCTCCGCGTCCGGCGCGCAAGTCCTCGACGTGCGTTACGGCGGCGCAGGCAGCGTGGACGGAATAGGGCACGCCGAAGAGATTAATACAAAGAAGCTCCTGAGCGGCACGATCATGACCAGCCCGGAGGACGGCAAGGTGGTAATCTCCAACCCCGCCTTACTGAGTACCCTCACGCTCGATTTCACCGACGAGGCTCACCCCAGACGTTTCGATTCGCAGACCCGCGAGTTCGAAGTGGCCGGCTTTCACAATGAGGTGTGGCTGGACTTCGAGTATAACGGCCCCACGGACGGGGACGTCTGCCGCCCGCTCAACAAGCTTGGCCGGGCCATCGACGCCGTGGCCGACGGCGGCGTGATTCGGGTCGTGCCCGGCCGTACCTCAGAGCGGGGCACCATCGGAGGCAACAAGAGCTTTAAGCTCGTCGCGCCGGCCGGCGGCGTGACAATTGGCACGCCGGACACGAGGCCCGTCTTGAGCGTTGACGTGCTGGACGGGGTGTCCAACCGAGACGTGTGGGTGCAGTTCGACTGGCCGAAGATAAACCACGGTGACGTGCCATTTCTGTTCACCAACCTCGCCGCGGCAATCCAAGTGGTAGCCGACGGGGGCGTCGTCAACATTGAGCCCGGAACCACACCGGAGAGGCTAACCATCGGTGGGAACAAGCGGTTTACGCTCGTAGCGCCAATCGGCGACGTAACAATTGGGGCGAAATGACCAAGCTCGGAAGTTATGAACATCGCCACGCTCGCCGCGGCCATCAGGACGGTGGCCGCCCAGCCGAGCAGTCGCAGCAGCGGCGGGTTGACACGCGCGCCCAACACCTTCGGGTCACTCGTCAGGAGCACCACAAGCACGATCAGCGGCGGCGCGAGCACGCCGTTCACGACCGCCGACCAGAAGAGCATCTTGACGGTAGTGATGCAAATAATTTTTTGGCCCCTTACATGTGATAACCAGCCATATTGAACTCTAACAACATCTTGTGCAGACAGAAATTTTTTGCAACACTACCCCCGCGAGACGCCGCCTGCCATAAAACCTCAATCGGGCCAGCGGGCGTGTGATGCCGGGAGGTATACCGCCAGTTCCCAGTGCGAGAGCACAAAGTAGGACCGGATTATGAGCGACCAAGAATTAGAAGCGGTCTCATAAATGCCCGTGCTGGCATTTCCGCATGGCACGAGGCGAAGAGTTAACCGACGAACAATGGGCGGTCATCGAGCCGCACCTGCCCGAACTCCCCACTCGGGAAGACGGGCGCGGCAGGCCGTGGCGGGAGAACCGCGAGGTGATGGACGGCATCCTCCGGGTACTGCGCTCGGGGGCGAGGTGGAAAGACCTGCCGGGGAGATTCCCGCCGTACCAGACCTGCCACCGCCGGTTCCAGTTGTGGATCAAGGACGGCACGCTCAGGCGCGTGCTCGAAGCCCTGGCCGAAGACTTACGCACCCGCGGCGGCCTGGATTTATCCGAATGCTTCATCGACAGCACGTTCGTCGTGGCGAAAAAAGGGGGCGGCGAGTTGGTACGACTAAGCGGGGCAAGGGCACGAAACTCATGGTGGTGGCAGACTCTAATGGTCTTCCTCTCGCCGCCGACGCGGCGTCTGCTCGCCCGCACGAAGTCACCCTTGTCCGCGACACTCTTCAGGCGCGTTTCACCGCTGAGCGACCGCGAAGGCTCATAGGCGACCGCGCCTACGACTCCGACCCGCTCGACCGGGAGCTGGCCGCGGAGGGCGTCGAGCTGATCGCGCCGCACCGCTCGAACCGGGTGAAGCCGGCGACGCAGGACGGGCGGGCGCTGCGCCGCTACCGCCGCCGCTGGAAGGTCGAGCGCCTGAACGCGTGGCTCCAGAACTTCCGGCGCATCGCCACGCGCTTCGACTACCACGCTGAGAATTATCTCGGCTTCGTGCATCTCGGCTGCATCAAGATTCTGCTGAGGTGCTATTTATGAGACCGCTTCTAGTGACCTTCACGACTTAATGCCTCCGTTGCGGCGTCCGGCGATGCGCATGCCCGAGGGAGATTGTGTAACCGACCTGAGAGCGGGAAGCACGCGGGGAAGGGTATTAGGGGAGGGGCGGGGTGTCAACGGTAAATATCTATGCCCCCGTTTTGAGGTCTCCGAGCAGCCTCGCGATAGCCTTCTAAGAGGAATCGTGCTCCTTCCGGCGGGGGAAGAACCCCGGAAGCGGGAAGCTGCGAAAGAGTATGCTCTTCTGCGCGACTAACGGGCATCCGACTCGGCTCAGCGCCCGTGGCTGCCCAAACGGTAGGCGGTCAGGGCGGCCTCACACCTCTGCGCCGGGGAGGCGTTGACCATGCGGAAGAGGTCTTCGGCCGAGGAGAGGTCGGAGGCCCCCACAAGACCCTTGAGCGCATCGAGGTAAGTTTCCGTCAGACCCAGGCTCTTCAAGTACTGCTCCACTCCCCACATGGCGCCCAGGTCATTCGAGTAGTCCGGCACCTCGCGCCTCTGCGGCCCGCGGTTGGTGCGGACCGTGCCGTAGAGCTTCATCCGCCCCTCCTCGCGGGACGGCTCGACGTCCGTCCAGCCCATGACCTCCTCGGCGAGGCGCACGTGCAACAACTCCTTATGGTGCTCCATGCGCCGATATTTAACCGGCGCCCCCGCCCGGATCAAGCGGCGAGCCGGGACCTCGCACAGCTTCCCGTCAGGTGGGGCACGCGGGCGCGGGTATAATGGGCTCGGAAGCGGCTGCTACGTCTGACATACGGAGGGGGCGGGGGAATGAGCATCGGACTCAGGTGCGGCGTCTACGAACACTACAAGGGGAAGAAGTATCTGGTGCTGGGCGTGGCGCGTCACACCGAGACGGGGGAGTTGGTGGCCGTCTACGTCCCGCTCTACGAGCTCCCCGAAAACGGAGGGGTGCAGATGTCCGCCCGGCCGTTGGAAATGTTCACGGGGCAGGTCGAGGTCGACTCGGAGGTCAGGCCGCGCTTCCGCTTCACCGGGGGAGAGGCCGGCGAGGCCGGATAGTCCCGGCGCGCGGGCGCGCCGTTGAGATTGGGCGGCCGCCATCGAAGGAGACCGGCACCACCAGTAATTGTGGTCGGACGCGCGTTTTCAAGATGGCCGTGAAACGTCCCTCCCGCTCCTAATATGCACATCTAGCCAGCTTACATCTTGTGGTTAGAGACTCCTTCGGCCGACGTTTCACGTTATCAAGTCGGATAAGGGTCACTACGTCCCGCATGGCCTGCTTCACCCTGATTCAATTCGTGGCAGATGCGGGCCGAATACTTCTTGCCGCCGGGGCGGGGGAGGGGCAAGATACGGGTGGGGTGGGCGGCCCATTCGGCTTTTGCAGCCCCATTACGTAGTTTGACCGAACCATTCGGCAAAATAGTAGTTAGACAG
>DASWNR010000525.1:0-3920 GCA_036399155.1 Pyrinomonadaceae bacterium | reverse complement strand
CGGCCTCGCCCCAACGCGCGAGCCGCACGAGCGCCGCCGGCAGGAAGCGCGGCGACTCGCACCACACGCGCACGAGCGACGCGCGCGTGGCGGCGACCGTCTCCGCGCCGAGCGCCGCGCGAAAGCACCAGTGGCCGGCGGCCTCGCCGCGCGTGACGGCGAGACCCAGAGACGCCAGCCACTCGCCCTCGTCCTCGAACAGCACCGCCTCGGCCCAGACGGGGACGCGCCCCCCGGAGGGTCGCGCCGCGCGAGCCCAGAGCAGCGACACCTGCTCCCGCATCTCGCGCTCCGACTCGGGCCGCAGCAGCAGACGCCCGCCGAGCGCGACGCCGCGCTCGGACTTCAGGCTGCGTATGACGAGCACCGCGCGGGGCGGGAACCCGTGCGGCGCGAGGTTCGCCCCGCCGAACAGACGTGCCAGCCGCAGGCGCGCCACGATGGGCTCCGTCCCCGAAGGACAGCGCGCCGAAAACCGCCCGATGGTGGTCTGCCCCTTGAGCATTCAGAAGCGGAAGCGCACGCCGCCCTGCGCGGTCGAGTACCGAAGCTGCGAGCCCGACGTCAGGACGTTGTGGAAGTTGTACATCGAGTCGAGCGCCACGGTCGGCGTCAGGTCGAACTGGAGCCCGCCGCCGACGTTGAGCCCGCCGCGCGTCGAGGCGCCGCTGCCGAAGACGTAGACGCCGCCGCCGAAGTTGAAGAACGGGCGCACGGGCGACGTGCCCCCGTAGACCTTCCCGTTGAGCGAGAGGACGTGGAGGTTCGCGTCGGGGATTCTGAAGGGCTGTCCGAGGAAGTCCAACGTCTCGCCCCGGAAGCGGTTGAAGGTGTAGACGGCTTCGAGCGAGAAGTTTCTGTTGAGGCGGTATTCGAGATCCACGCCGGCGTTCGGGCCGGGGTTGTAGACGTTGTTGAAGGTGCCGTGCGGGATGGTCGCCCCCGCGTGCAGGCTCAGCCCCCAGCGCCTGAAGCCCTCCCCCTCGGGAGTCCGCCCGGGGAGCGCGAGGACGCCGCGCACGACGCGCGTCTCGTCGCCGCGTATGGGCCGGCCGCTCGTGTCGATGAAGACCTGCACGTTCTGCGCGATGCCCTGCGGCGCGTGGAGGTCAACCAGCAGCGAGACGACCCTCTCCCCGGCCGGCTGCGCGGGCAGCGCCGCGGCCGACACTTCCAGCTCGAAGGGGATTTCCTTGCCCCCCTCGAACATCTCGACGGGAAACATCTGTATGACGCCGCCGGTCGGGCGCGCGAAGCGGTAGTAGGTCGGCTCGCCGGGCAAAGGCTGCTCGGTCTCGAACGAGCGCACCTGCACGACGACGTGCTTCTGGCTGTTGGCCTTGAACTCGGCCGGCGTCATCAGAATCTTCCGGCCGGGGTTGAGCACGCGCGGCGGGCGCGTGCCCGCGTTCTCGCCTTGCGCGGCGGCCGCGGGCCGGGGCCGCGCCGCGACGGTGACGGGGAGGCCGGCGACGCGTGGGGTCGCGTCCGACTCGAAGAGGGTGCCGTTGTAGGGCGCGGCGCCCGCGGGGCGCGGCGCGAGCGAGGCTATCTCGACCCCGGCCGCGGGCCAGTCGCGGCGCGGGCCGGGCAGCGAGCAGTTCGCCGTCGGGCACGTAGAGCCGGCGGTGTGTATCGAGATGTTCTTCTGCGCCCAGTTGTCATCCACCAGCCCGTACTTGGCGACCATGTCCATGAGCTGCGCGTGCGTGGTGATGCCGAGAATGTCGTCGCGGTCGAAGTCCGAGCGGAAGGTGTTCGGCAGGATGTAGACGCGCGTGCAGGGGTGGTTCGGCTCGTTGGCGGGGACGTTCGTCCAGAGCCCCGAGGACACGTCGGCCGGCGACACGGCGGCCACGTTGACGTTCTCGACCAGCGAGATGACGTCGTAGTTGAGCGGGTCGCCCGTGCCGTGCCTCGCCCAGAGGAAGAGGAAGTTGCGCGGTTGCGCCGAGCCGGTGCCGTTGGTCGGCGTCGCCTTCAGCTCGACGTTGCAGGGGTCGCCCGGGAAGTATGTGTAGGCGGGGCCCGAAGCGCCGCACTGGAAGGCGTTGAGCGCCGAGCTGCTCCAGTAGGCGGGCAGTCGCGAGATGGTCACCTGGCCGGGCGGGGGCGCGGTCGAGCTGGTCGTCGCCCACAGGCCGGGCACGCGCCAGGAGGCGTGGCAGCCCGTGACGGGGTTGTCGTTCGTCGTGACGGGGATGCTGTTCGGGAAGGCGACGTAGCCCGCGTTGGGGCCCGCGCCGGTCGTGCCGAAGTCGTTGATGACAACGAAGGCGACCCCCATCTCGGACGCGGGGAAGGCGGCGGGGGGCACGCCGACCACCGAGAGCGGAATCTCAAGCTCGAACTTGTAGCCGCCGACCGTCGTCTGCGCCGCGACCGTGAGCCCGGCGGCGGGCGCGTCCAATCCCCAGTTCTGCGTCACGCCCGCGGGGCACTGCGTGTGGTTGCTGTCGGCGATGCTCGCCTGCGCGTCGGTGATGTTCGAGCCGCTCAACTGCCATGCGTGCGCGACCGAGATGCGGTAGTCGAGCCCCGTCCCGGTCGTGCCGAGCCCGGCGCCGCGCGAGAGGTTGGGGTCGAGCATGACGACGAAGCGCTCGCCGCCCGACAAGCCCCCCGACGAGAGCGGGCCGGACGTGCTGGTGTCCAACACCTCGACGTAGAAGCCGATGAAGTTCTGCCCCGCGCGCGTGTACCGCTTCGAGAGGACGCGGACGGGAAAGTTGGTCCCGTTCTGGTCGGGCAGCCCGCCGAAGCAGGGCGTGCCCGGCGTCGTCGCCGTGTCGCCCGAGGTGATGGACGAGGCGTCGCCCCACTCGGCCCCGGCGTTGTTGCCGTCGATGGTCGGGGCCGCGCCGTTGAGGAAGCCGACGCGGCAGGGGGATTGCGCGGAGGCCGCCCGGGCGGCGGCGAGCAGAAGAAGGGCGGAGAGTGCGAGGTTGAAGGCGAGTCGGCGTGTGGGCGTTCGCATGGGTTGATTCCTCCGAGGCTACTTGTGAGCGTCCCCGCGTGTGAGGGGCCGCGCCGCGCGCGGCCCTTTTTTGTCAGGTCGTCGGGTTGGCCTTGACGCGCAGGCCGAAGGTCTGCGAGTGCGTGGCCTTCACCTCGTCGGGCCGCTCCTTGAGGGCGGCGCTGACCTTGAAGGAGGCCGAGCGGTCTACGGTGCCGCGCGCGGGCGTGCCGACGAGGACTTCTACCTGATTGCCGCCGGACTTCGTCAGCGTCACGTCGCGGCTGTAGGTGTTGGTCTGGGCGTTGTGCCGGGCGGGGACGCCCTGGAACTCGACCGACCACCCCTGCGCGGCGGGCGACGGGGTGAGCGTGACGGAGAACTCGAAGACGGCCGACGACGGGCCGCCCTGCGACGAGTAGACGAGGTTGAAGAGGTAGCTGACGAAGTCGTTCGGCGGGGCGTCGTTCGGGTTCCCGAGCGGCGAGGTCACGGGGCCGTCGAAGTCGACGCGCGTGGTGACGGCCTGCCCCTCGGAGGCGGCGACTTCGAGGTTGAGGGTCGTGCGCGTGGTGCGGTCGGTCGGCGGCGGGACGACGGCCGAGAGCGTGAGCACGGCCGTCTCGCCGACCTGCGCGCCGGCCGGCGCGCTGACGAGCACGACGACGACGCCCTCGGCGCCCGAGTTGAGCGTGATGTCGGAGATCGCCGCGCCGTGCGCGCCCAGTATCTCGACGCGGTTGTCCCAGTCGCCGTGCGGCGCGGCGACGGCCGCCTCAAGCCCGATGGTCAGACGCTTGTCGGTGTTGTTGACGACGGCGAAGCGGTGCGGCAGCGGCTGGGGCGCCCCCGCCCCGGCCGTCGGCGGGACGACGCGCAGGCCGCGCGGGCTCTCAAGGTAGCGGAAGCCGAAGGGGCCGCGCGCGACCTCGCCCCCGCCGGTGAAGGTGCCGACGAACTTGTT
>DASWNR010000524.1:0-28057 GCA_036399155.1 Pyrinomonadaceae bacterium | reverse complement strand
CGGGCTCTCGGCCGTCTTCGGCGCGACGCCGCCCTCGTACCTGACCGAAGTCTCGCTCGCCGGCAGCGCGCTACGCGTACGCGTCGAGACGCTGCGGCAGGAGTACGCGCGCGGCGGCGCGCTGCAACGGCTCCTCAACCGTTACGCGTGCGGGCGCATCTCGCTGCTCTCGCGCCGCGCGGTCTGCAACGGCAACCACCGCGTCGAGGAGCGTCTCTGCGCATGGCTCCTGATGATGCACGACCGCGCGGGCGACACGCCGCTGGCGCTGACGCACGAGCGCATCTCGCGCCACCTCGGCACGCGCCGCGCCGGCGTGACCAGCTCCGCGACGCTGCTCCGCGACCGCGGCATCATCGGCTACACGCGCGGCCACATACGCATCCTCGACCGCGAGGCGCTTCAGGCCGCGGCCTGCGAGTGCTACCCGGCCGTCCGCGAGAGCTACGACGCCATCGCCTGACCGGAAGAAGGTCTCGAACGCGAAGACGCGGGGGCGCGGCTAATGGCGTAAATGCCTTAGCCGCGCCCCCGCGTCTTCGCGTTTAAAAAGTTTTCGGTGGTCAGCCGGCGTCGAGCGGGCTTTCGGCGCGCGCGGGCTGTGAGACGCGCTCGTAGAGGCGGAGCAGGAAGTGCTGCCCGGCGGGCGAGGGCGTGTCGATGCGCAGGCCCAACAGGCCGCCGCGGTGGACGTGGACGAGCTTGGCGGTGAGCGGGATGATGCCCTCGGCCGCGATGAGCGAGACCCAGAGCCGGTCGCCCGTGGCCGCGACCGGGTCGCCCGGCAGGTTCTTGAGCGCCATCCCGAGGCAACTGAAGTCGTAGACTTCGGCCGTGCCCAGCATCTCGTGGCGCGTGAGGTTGTCGACGGCCGCGACTATCTTCTCCGGCGAAACGACGCGTCGGAGCCCGCGCCGCTCCAACTCCGGCAAGCCCACACCCTCGAAAAAGTCTTCCATAAAATCCCCGGCCTCCCTGCTCTCTCAGGCTGTACACGCATTACACGACTAATGCCCGCCGATTTCCGCGCCCGCGCCCCTCACTCGCCGAGCGCCGCGTATTTGAAGAGGCGGAAGCGGTGGCGCTGGCGGCCGCGTATGGCGGCGGCGACCGCGCCGTGCAGCCCCTCGTCCCACTTCGCGTACTGCTCGACGAAGCGGTCGGCCGCCGCCTTGTCGCCCTGGTGCTGGACTTCGAGGACGCGCGTCAGAAGCTTCTCGACCACCTCCGGGTACCTGTCGTAGTTGATGCGGAGCAGCTTCGTCTCGCGGTCGAACGAGAGCAGCCCGTTCTCCATGAAGTAGTTCCACTGCATGAGCTGCATCGTCTGGTACGGCTGGTCGCGGCGCGGCTTGTTGTTCTGGAGCACGCGCAGGACGCCGCTCGCGTAGACCGCGCGGAGCTGCGCGTCCGTGCCGTAGTAGCCCTGCTTGCGCAGCGCCCCCGCGACGTAGAGCGAGACGAGGTCGGCCTTCATCTCTTCGAGCAGGTCGGCGTTATCCTGTAGCGCGGCGTCGAGTTCGCGGCCGTCCTTCGTCGCCTCGACGCCGAGGTAGTGGCCGACCTCGTGCCAGAGCGTGCGGAAGAAGTTGCCGTCCGTGGTCAGCTCCGCGCGGTGGCGCGGGTCTACGGCCGCCTCCCACGACGCGGCGCTCGTGCCCTGAAAGATTTCGGGGCTGCGCATGATGTTGGCGCGGAGCATGATGGTGCGGCCGTAGCGGCGGCCGATGTACGCCTCGTTCGGGAGGATGGTGGCGGTGTTGCCGCCGCGCGACTGCCCGAAGTCCGCGACCACGTCGTAGGCTCCGACCGAAATCTCCTCGCGCACGCGGCGCGGGAACTTGTACGGCAGAGATTCCTGTAGCGCCTGCAAGCCCTTCATCGCCGCGCGCAGCCGCTCGGTCTCGTCGCGGCGGTTGCTGAGGACGACGAGCGAGTAGAAGGTCTTCACGCCGTAGAGCGCGTCGTCGTAGGTCTCGTACGAGCCGACCTGCGCGTTGAGGTTCTTGAAGTGACCCGTGACCCACGCGGCGTCGCCCGACTCGTAGTCGTCCGAGAGCAGGTCGCGCGCGCGGTTGCGCAGGTAGCGCGCGAACTCCCCGTCGTCTTTTTCGACCGCGTCGGCGGCC
Organism: Pyrinomonadaceae bacterium; assembly: GCA_036399155.1. Classification (GTDB taxonomy): domain Bacteria; phylum Acidobacteriota; class Blastocatellia; order Pyrinomonadales; family Pyrinomonadaceae; genus QHXN01. The sequence goes on along the minus strand of DASWNR010000524.1, from coordinate 25,928 downwards.
TCGTTCAAAAGCGCGTGGGAGCGCGTCATCTCGTCGGCCCACGCCACCGAGTAGGGCACGGCGTAGAACGCCTTCGCGTCGGGCCGCGCCGCCGACCTCTCAAGCCCGGCGCGCAGACCCGGGTGGAGCGTGTCGAGCGCGGGGTACTGGCGCAGCTTCCCCAAATCGCGGCGCAGGCTCGCGGCCGTCGCCCGCCGGACGGCCGTCCGCTGGTCGAGGATGTCTTCGCGCTTCTCGGGGTGCGCGGCGAGGAAGGCTTCGACCTCCTCCTTGGTCGCGCCGCCGTACATGGCCTGCCCCGGCGTCGTGGGCATCTCGACGGGGAGCGCCGGCTCGCGTCTGTTTTCGAGCGTCGTGGCGATCGGCCCCTGGAACAGGCGGTAGATGTCGAGCAGGTCGCGCGTCGAGGCGGGCGAGCCGAGCCGCCGGTCGAGCGCGACGAGCGCGGCGTGCGACTCCGACGCGCGCTCGTGACGCTGCTCCTCGTAAACGGACTGGAAGATTTTGCCGACCTCTATCAGCTTCTCGACCGCCCGCCGCTCGCCCGCCGTGAGGTGTGAAGTGTCAGGCGCGAGCCGCACCTCGCCGGTCTTCTCAAGCAGCGCGCGACTCTTCTCCTCAGGCCAGTACCCCGCGGGCAGGCCGCCCGCCCCGGGCCTCCGCGCCGAAGTCTGCGCCAGCAGGTTCGAGGCCGCGAGCCCGGCCAGCGCGAGCGTAAACAGGATTCTCAAGCTCCACCTCCGCGAATGTTTTAAACTGGGTTGCCGACTACTTTAACAGACGCGCGCGCCGAGCAGTAAGGTTCGGAACCGCCTGCGGCAGCGGGCGGCTCCGACGTGGAAACCTTTTCGCCCGCCCTCGGGTATAATCAACCCGAAACTTTCGCTCCAAAAACTTTAAAAGCCACACAACTCTCCGAGGAGTCATCGCGAATGTACAGGTCTCTCTTACTGGCCGCCCTCCTGCTGCTCGGCCCGGCCGCGCCCGCCGTCGCGCAGACCGCACAAGCCCCGCGCGGCGACGGCCTCGCGCGCCTGCTGCGCTTCCCGGACATACACGGCGACACAATCGCCTTCGTCTACGCGGGCGACGTGTGGACGGTGCCGGCCTCCGGCGGCACCGCGCGCCGTCTCACCTCGCACCCGGGTCTTGAGCTGTTCCCGAAGTTCTCGCCCGACGGCCGCTGGATAGCCTTCTCGGGGCAGTACGCCGGCACGCGGCAGGTCTACGTCATCTCGGCCGAGGGCGGCGAGCCGCGCCAGCTCACCTTCTACAACGAGGTGGCGGCACTGCCGCCGCGCGGCGGCTTCGACAACCGCGTGCTCGGCTGGACGCCCGACGGCAAGTCGGTCGTCTTCCGCGCCAACCGCGTCCCGATGAGCGACCGCCTGGGGCGGCCTTACACGGTCCCCTTCGAGGGCGGCATGGAGCAGCCGCTCGCCATCACGGAGGCGGGCGGCGTCAGCTACTCGCCCGACGGCGGGCGGGTCGCCTTCACCCCCATCTCGAACGAGTTCCGCGGCTGGAAGCACTACCGCGGCGGCCAGTCGCCCGACGTGTGGATTTACGATCTGAAGGCCAACACCGCCGAGCAGATTACGGACACGCGCGCGCAGGACATGCTGCCAGTCTGGCTCGGCGACACCGTCTACTACCTCTCCGACCGCGAGTGGACGATGAACCTCTTCGCCTATGACACGCGGACGAAGCGGACGCGGAAGGTAACGAACCACACCGACTACGACGTGCTGTGGCCCTCTGGCAACGGCGACTCGCTCGTCTACGAGGCGGGCGGCTACGTCCACCGCCTCGACACGCGCTCGGGCAAGGAGGAGCGCGTCCCCATACGCGTCTACGGCGACTTCCCCGACACCGTCCCCTACTTCGTCAACGTCAGGGAGTTCGTCGAGACCTTCTCCGTCTCGCCCTCGGGCGCGCGCGCGCTGTTCGGCGCGCGCGGCGACATCTACACCGCGCCCGCCAAGGAGGGCGAGGTGCGCAACCTCACCGACACGCAGGGCGTGCGCGAGATGATGCCAGCCTGGTCGCCCGACGGCCGATGGGTCTCGTACCTCTCCGACCGCTCGGGCGAGTACGAGATTTACGTGCGGCCTTCGGACGGCACGGGCGCGGAGCGAAGGGTTTCGACCGACGGAGACGTTTGGCGCTACCCGGCCGTGTGGTCGCCCGACAGCCGCCTGCTCGCCTACGGCGACAAGAAGCAGCGCCTCCGCTTCGTGGACGTGGCGACGGGCCGGACGACGGACGTTGACCGCGGCACGCGCAACGACATCACCAACTACAGTTGGGCACCCGACTCGCGCTGGCTTGCCTACTCGAAGCAGGGCAACAACCAGCTGGCGGAGATTTGGGTCTACTCGCTCGCCTCGGGCAAGCCGGAGCGCCTGACGGGCGGGATGACGAACGACACCGAGCCGGTCTTCGACCCGAAGGGGCGCTACCTCTACTTCCTCTCGAACCGCGACTTCAACCTGACGTTCAGCGGCTTCGAGTTCAACTACGTCTACACGAACCCGACGCGCGTCTACGTCGGGCTGCTCGCGGCCGACGGCCCCGCGCTCTTCCTCCCGACGAGCGACGAGGAGCGCTCCAAGACCGCCGAGCGCCCGCTCACGCAGCCGCCCGACCCCGCGCAGCCGCCGCCCGCGCAGGGCGGCAGGCCGCAGGGTTCGCCGCAGGGCGCGGCCACGCCCGCGCCGCAGCCGACCCCGCAGCCAGAAGCGGCGGCAACGCCCGCGGCCCAGACCGGCGCTCAGCCCGCGGGCAGGGGCGAGGAGCCGAAGACGACACAGCCGGCGGGCGCCAACGTCAAAATCGACTTCGCCGGCTTCGAGAACCGCGTGCGCGCCATCCCCGGCCCGAACAGCAACTACCGGCGCCTGTCGGCGACGGACGCGGGCGTGCTCTACCTCAGCGGCCCCGGCCGCCTGCTGCTCTACAACATCGAGGCCAAGGCCGAGCAGCCCATCATCGAGGGCATACAGGAATACAACCTCGCGGCCGGCATGAAGCACATCGTCTTTCAGGCGCGCGACCAGTACGGCGTCGCGCCGCTCGCGCCGGGGCAGAAGCCCGACGCCGGCCTGCTCAGGCTCGAAGGCATGACGATGAAGCTCGACCCGAAGGCCGAGTGGGCCGAGATGTACAACGACGCGTGGCGCACGATGCGCGACTGGTTCTACGACCCGAACATGCACGGCGTGGACTGGCGCGCGATGCGAGACAAGTACGGCGCGATGATCCCGCACGTCGCCAACCGCGAGGACTTCACCTTCCTGCTCTCTGAACTCGGGAGCGAGCTGATGGCCGGCCACGTCTACGCCGAGCGGGGCAGCGACCCGCCGCGCGTCACGCGCGCCGACGGCGGCCTGCTCGGCGCGGAGATAGTCCCCGACCCGTCGGGCTACTTCCGCATCGCCAGAATCTTCCCCGGCGAGAACTGGCAGGAGTCCTTCCGCTCGCCGCTCACCGAGCCGGGCGTGAGGGCGAAGGCGGGCGACCTCGTCCTCGCCGTGGACGGGCGCTCGACGCGCGGCGTGAAGAACTTCTACGAGCTTCTTGAGGGCAAGGCCGCGCGCGTCGTCACGCTCACCTTAAACGACCGGCCCGACGCGGCGGGCTCGCGCGAGGAGCGCGTGCGCCCCGTGAGGAGCGAGTCGAATCTGCGCTACCTAGACTGGATTCAGTCGCGCCGCGCGCTCGTCGAGCGGCTCTCGGGCGGTCGCGTCGGCTACATACACGCGCCCAACACGGCGGTCGAGGGCAACCGCGAGCTGTTCAAGGGCTTCTACCCGCAGGCGAACAGGGACGCGCTCGTCATCGACGACCGCTACAACGGCGGCGGCTTCATCCCCGACCGCATGATCGAGCTTCTGGAGCGGCGGCCTCTGAGCTACTGGGCGCGGCGCGGCGTCGAGCCCATCTCGACGCCCGCCTTCGCGCACGTCGGCCCGAAGGCGATGCTGACGAACGGCTACGCCGGCTCGGGCGGAGACGCGCTGCCCTACTACTTCCGCGAGCGCGCGCTCGGGCGCATCTTCGGCACGACGACCTGGGGCGGCCTCATAGGACTGTCCGGCAACCCGCAGCTCGCCGACGGCGGCAACCTGACGACGCCCTCGTTCCGCTTCTTCGACCTGGAAGGCAAATGGGTCGTCGAGGGCACGGGCGTCGACCCGGACGTTCTGGTCGTTGACCGCCCCGACGCGCTCGCGCGCGGCGAAGACCCGACGCTCGAAGCCGCCGTCAAATTCTTAATGGAAGAACTGCGCCGCAACCCGCCCAGGAGACCCACGACCCCGACGCCGCCCGTCCTGCGTCCGCAGTAAGAAGCGGAACCCCGCGGGGTCAAGGGGCGAGGGATGAAGGCGGGCGCGCCTCTCATCCCTCGCCCCTTCCCTTTCCCCTGATCCTATTCCCGCGGCGTTTGCGCGTTAGCGTGTGAGGGCCGCTGCGGCTCGCCAACGTTTCAGACACGTCATCAGACACGTCACCGGGAGGGATTCATTCATGCGTCAGATTCTACGAGCCGGCCGCCTCGCGCTCCTGCTGCTCTGCGCCGCCACGGCCGCCGCCGAAGCGCGCGCCGACGTTAAGATAAAGTCGCGCCAGACCATGCAGGGCCAGTCTTACGAGAACGCCACCTACATCAAGGGCAAGCGCCAGCGCACGGAGAGCATGGGCGGCCAGTCGGTCACCATCCAGCAGTGCGACCTGCGCCGTGACATCCAGATCATGCCCGCGATGAAGGCGTACACCGTCAACCCCTACCAGACCGGAGGCGCCGCCGCCAACGCACCGGCCTCGGGCACGCGACAGACCGTCGAGCAGACGAAGGGCGGCGTCGTCACCTCGACCGTGACGACCCGCGACACGGGCGAGCGCAAGCAGATGTTCGGTTACACCGCGCGCCGCATCATCACCACCATCGAGACCAAGTCGTCGCCCGACGCCTGCACACAGATGGAGAGCAGGATGGAGACCGACGGCTGGTACATCGACGCCGCGTTCGCGCTCGACTGCGACCTTGAGCGCGCGGCCGGCTACCAGAACCGCCAGCCGGCCGGCGGCTGCCGCGACCGCTACCAGATGAAGACAATCGGCTCCGCAAAGCGCGGCTACCCCGTCTACGAGAAGATGACGATGTTCGAGAAGGACGGCCGCGAGAGCTTCACGATGGTCAACGAGGTCGTCGAGCTCTCGCAGGCCACGCTCGACGCGTCTCTCTTCGAGCCGCCCGCCGACTACCGCGAGGTCAAGGACTTCAGCGCGGCGGCCATGATGGCGTCGGCCGGCTCGGAGGACGCGAACGTCGGCGGCGCTGACTCCGCGAACGCGTCCAACTCCGGCACCGGCGCGAACGTCAATGGACTCGCGGGCTCGCAGGCTCAAGCCCCGCCGGCCGAGGTCGGCGCGAAGAAGCCGGGCGTGGTCAGGCTCGGGCTCGCGTCGGTCAAGACCGGCGCGGTCGGCGAGGGGCTAAACGCGGCCGACCTCGCGGCGGCCGTCAGGAACACGCTGGCCGGGTATCTGAAGAGCCCTGCGGTCGAGCTGGTACAGCTTGAGGCGAATCTGCCCTCGCAGGTCGAGGCGGAGGCGCGGCAGAAGGAGTGCGACTTCGTCGTCTACGCCACGGTCTCGCACAAGAAGGGCGGGGGCGGCGGCTTCGGCGGGATGTTCAGCAAGGTGGTTGCGCCCGCGGTCGGGCAGGTCGGCTACGGCACCGGCAACGTCGCGGCCTCCGCGGCGACCACGGCCGCCATCAGCGCCGGCTCCGTCTCTGCGAACGTCAAGCAGAAGGACGAGCTGACTCTCGAAGTCAAATTACAGGCCCCGGGCGGGACGGCCCCGGCCGCCGCGAAGCAGTTCAAGTCGAAGGCCAGGACGGCCGGCGAGGACATCATCTCGCCCGCCGCCCAGCAGGCCGCGCAGATGATTCTCGACGCTTCGGCCGGGGGGTAAGTCAGTTCGGATAAGCAGGTCGGAACCGCCCGCGGTAGCGGGTGGGCCTTTGCAACTCGGCAGCGCCGTCCTGCAAAGGCCCGCCCGCTACCGCGGGCGGTTCTGACTGTTATCGCTTTGACTCGGGGACGCGGAGGTGTTTGGTCGTCCCCTCCGTGACGCTGAAGTCCGGGTGGATGAACTCGGACGTGTCGGCCGACCTGAGCGCGTGCTGCTGCTCGGCCCCCTGCGGGAGTTCTTCCGGCTCGGACAGGAGCGCGCGCTTTTGCAGCTCGACTATCTTCCTGCTCACGAAGATGCCGTTGAAGACGAGCGCGAGGCCGATCATGAAGGGGATGAAGCCGGCCACCCAGATGCTGCTGACGATCTCGGCCTCCTCGGGCGGCATCGGGCCGCGGGAGACGGCCATGCCGATGACGAAGAGGACGAGCATGACGGCGACGCCGATGCTCGACACGATGACGCCGGCCTTGATTTCGTTGTAGCGTTTAATCTCGGGCGTGACGCCGCGCCGGAGTTCCAGCTCCGCCTGCCGCCGCTTGCGCTCGGACTCCGACATGAACATCTCGGCGACCCACGTCTTGGTCCAGTCGAACTTGTCGCCGGCCTCGCGCGTCGCGACGACCTGCCGCACGGCGTAGAGGTTCGCCCCGCAGAGGTTGCAGAACTTCAGCTCGTCGCCCTGCTTGTTGCCGCACTGTGGACAGAACATCACGCGACTCCTTCCGGGACTCAGATCAGACGCCTGCGCAGAAGGTCGAGCGCGAACTGCGAGGCGCGCCAGCGTATCAGGTAGCGGTCGCCGGGCAGCATCAGCCGCCTGTGCTCGGTGTGCGCGTCGTCGGCGAGCGCGACGTAGACGAGCCCGACCGGCTTCTCCTCTGTGCCGCCGCCCGGGCCGGCCACGCCCGTGACCGACAGTCCGAAGTCTGTCCCGGCGCGGCGCTTGACGCCCTCGGCCATCGCCTCGGCCACCTCGGGGCTGACCGCGCCCCGGCTCTCGATTAGTTCCGACGGCACGCCGAGCAGGCGCGTCTTCGCCTCGTTCGAGTAGGTGACGACGCCCTCCATGAAGTAGCTCGAAGAGCCGGGCACCTCGGTCAGTCGGTGCGCGACGAGGCCGCCCGTGCAGCTCTCGGCCGTCGCCAGCGTGAAGCCCGCGACCGCGAGACGCAGCCCCACGACCTCCTCCATCTTCTCGCCGCGGAAGGCGAAGATCGAGTCGCCCAGACGCTCCTCTATCTGCCCGGCCAGCCCGTCGAGCAGAAGCTCGGCCTCGGCCTCGGACTTCGCCTGCGCCGTCAGGTGAATCTCTATCTCGGAGTTGTTGAAGAGGATGGTCGTCTGCGGGTTCTTGTACTGCGTGTAGACGGGCGAGATGCGTTCGTCCACGGCCGACTCGCCGAGCCCCGCGACCCTCATCACGCGGCGCGCGACACTGAGTCCGCCCGCGCGCCCGGCGAGCCGCGCGAAGACCAGTTCGTCGAACATCGGCTTCATCTCGCGCGGCGGGCCCGGCAGGAGCACGACGACGCGCCCGTCGTGCTCAAGGTACATGCCCGGGGCCGAGCCGTTCGGGTTCGGCAGGACTTCCGCGCCCTCCATGACCATCGCCTGCCGCGAGTTGATCTCGGGCATCTTGCGCCCCCAGCGGAGGAACTTCGCCCTGATGTCCTCCAGAACCTTCTCGTCGAGCAGGAGGCGGCGGCCGAGCGCGCGCGCGGCTATCTTGCGCGTGATGTCGTCCTCCGTGGGGCCTAAGCCCCCGGTGAGGATGACGACGCCCGAGCGCTTGAGCGCGTCGCGGATGGTCTCTTCGAGACGCGCGTCGTCGTCGCCGACGATGGTCTTGAGCTTGACCTCGACGCCGGCCGAGTTCAGGCGGTCGGTCAGCCACAGGCTGTTGGTGTCCGTGCGGAAGGGCGTCAGCAGCTCGGAGCCGACGGCGATGATTTCTGCGGTTAGCATGTGCGTCGAATGATGAACGAACGGCGCGGCGCGCGCAACGTCGACCGGGCGGCCCGGGGCGGCTCGCGGCGGTTCGCGGCTCAGGCCACGGGCCCTGTGTCGCTCCGCTCCCTGCGGCGCACGGGGACGCGCTCGGCCTCGCGCGGCCTCGGCGTGAGCAGCTCGGTCGTCCCCTCCGTGACCGAGAAGGGCGCGTGCGGGAGCGCGGAGGTCTGCGCGTGCGGCAGGCGGCCCGCGGCGGCGGCGGCGTCCGCGACGGCGGGGAGCGCGTGCCCCTCCGGCTTTCGCTTGAGAGCGCGGTTGATGCGAAGGATGCCGTAGAGCGTCATCAGCAAGGCGGCGGCCTCGACGACGACGAGCAGGACGAGCATGATGTTGGCCACCTTCGGCTTGCCGAGGAGCACCAGCGGCAACATCACGGCGGCGGCGAGCAGCGCGAGGAGGAGCCCGCAGACTATCTCCTGCAAGCCCGCGCGCGAGGAGGCCGTCAGGCGGAGGACTTCCAGCTCGGCCGGCTCGCCCGACGTGTTCGGCGCGCCGCACAGGCGGCAGAAGCGCCCGCCCTCGCCGTTCTCCGTCCCGCAGGAGGGGCAGAGCCCGGTGGCCGGCGGCGAGGCCGCCAGCGCCATGACGGCGTCGGCCTCGCGTTCGAGCGTCAGCAGGTCGCCTTTCGTCACCCAGCCGCCGTGCGTGACCGCGAAGTCGAAAGTGACCTGCGTGGCCGACGCCCCGACCTGCCGCAGCCCGACGCCCAGGCGGCGCGGGTGGTCTGTGAAGTCCGCGCTGACGATGTTCCTCCGCCGGGCGCGCCGCGCCAGAAGCGGGCTGTCGCTGACGACCGTGTAGTCGAGACTTTCGAGCGCGTAGACGAGGCGGGCGCGCACGGCCTCGGCCTCGCCCGTCAGGACGCGCCTGACGGAGTGCTCGCTGACCGTCATCTCGTTGCCCGACCCGCCCATGACCGCGATTAACTCTGACATAGAGAGACCCTCCGCCCGGATTGTTCGGCACCACGAAGAATTTACGACGCCGAAGGCCGCGGTGTTTCCCCCGCGCGTCAGTCGCGCGCGCCGAACGCCTGCACCTCGCGCACCCACATGACGAAGGGGCGGTTCTGCGGCCCGGCCTGCGCCGGCTGGTGCAGCCGCACGCGCTCGGCGACGAAGGGCTGGAACTCGAAGGCCGTGCGGTCGAAGTTCCCGCCCGGCTCAAGCGTCGAGACCGTGCGCCAGCCGCCCGCGCCGTCGGGCGCCTGTAGCTCGATGCGGCGCGACGGCATGTAGCGGTCTTTGTCGAAGCCCCAGAAGACGTAGACGGCCGTGACGCGCTCGGGCCGCCGGAAGTTCAGCTCTATCCAGTGCGGCTCGGGGCTCTCGGCCGAGACCCAGTTGCCGAGGTTGTAGCGCATGGCCGCGATCTCGCGCACGTCGGTCACGCCGTCCGTGAGCGGCCGCGCGTTGTAGCTGTCGAAGGAGGAGTCCACCCGCACGACGGGCTTGAGCGCGGCGACGGCGCCCGCGCGCGGCGTGGGCTCGGCGCTCGCGGCGGGCGTCGGGGCGGGCGTGGGCGTCGCCGTCGCCTCCTCGCGCGTGCCGGCGGCGTCGAAGCTGCCGACGAGGTAGACGAGCGCGGCGAGCAACCCGAGGAGCGCGACCGAGACGGCGAAGAGCCTCACGCCCTGCCCGCCCGTGCGCGCCGTGGCCTCCTGACGCGCCAGCGCGGCCGTCGCCGGCGACGAGGTCAGGTCGTGGCCGCAGACGCCGCAGTGGGTCTCGCCCTCGCCGACGCCCGAGCCGCACACGCGGCAGACCTCCGAATCGTCGGACGCCTCGGAGGCGATGGGCTGCGTGTGGTAAGGGTCGCCGGAAAGCTCGCCGGTCGCCTCGCCGAGCACCCCCGTCGCCTTCGACGCGGCGGCGGCGGGCGGGACGCTCGTGTGCTCGGGCGAGAGTGAAGTGTGTACGCGCCCGCGCGCCTTGCGCACGGCGCGGAGGAAGTCCGAGGCGGAGGCGTAGCGGCGCTCGGACTTCTTTTCGAGCGCGCGCATGGCGACGCGCTCTACTTCCGCCGGGACTTCCGGGTTCAATTCCGAAGGCGGGCGCGGCGTCTGCTCGCGATGCGCGCGGAGGATTTCGGTGCGCGACCAGGCGTCCTTCGAGCCCGCGCGGCCGCCGAACGGCGGCTCGCCCGTCAGCATCTCGTAGAGGATGACGCCCAGGCTATAGATGTCCGAACGCTGGTCGAGGTGCTCGCCCGCCGCCTGCTCGGGCGAGACGTAGCGCGGCGACCCGTAGGCGATCTTCGACGTGTCGGTCGCCGACGCGCCGACCAGCTTGACGATGCCGAAGTCCGTGACCTTGATGCGGTCGCCGTCGGTGACCATGATGTTCGGCGGCTTGAGGTCGCGGTGGACTATCCCCTGGTGCGTCGTGCCGCTCTCGTCGCGGTAGACGAAGGTGTGCGCGTAGGAGACGGCTTCGAGTATCTGCTCGAAGAGGTCGAGCGAGCGCTCAAGCCCGAGGCCGCCGGGGTGCTCGGCGATGCACTGACCGAGCGAGCGCCCGTCGACGTACTCCATGACGATGAAGTAGGTCTGCTCGGAGACGATGTAGTCGTAGATTTTGACGACGCCCGGGTGGTCGAGCTGCGCCTGTACGTACGCCTCGCGCTCGAAGCGGTGGCGCAGGCGCCGCAGGTCGTGCGAGCCGCGCGGGTTGATGGACTTGATGGCGACGACGCGCGGCAGCTTCTCGTGGCGCCCGCGGTAGACGACGCCCATCCCGCCGCGCCCGACGGGCTCCTCGATGACGTAGCTGCCGACCTTCTTTCCCGATTCCATGAAACCGGCTGGGGCACTCTTACGGGCGAGGACCGAAATCAAAAGGCTTTGATTTTGTTATAGCAGAAACGGGGGCCGTTGACATTAACGGAGCGCGAACACCCCGCGGCGACACGGTAATTTATAAAAGCCGAAGCGCGGCGACCTTACCCACAGGTCGCCGCGCTTCGCGGAGCCGACTCACACTTCAGGCCGTCTTCTTCTCCTCCTCGTAGAGGTCGCGGAGGACTTCGGCGATGGGGGGCGGGACGACCGGCGCCGGCGCGGGCCCCGGCGCGGGGCGCTTGCCCGCGAACGTGTGGAGCCCCGACTCCTCGCGGCCGTGGCGGGCGCCGGCGGCCGGTATCGCGGCCTGACGCGCGGAGCCCAGGCGCGCGCGGCTCTCTTCGAGCATGGCGGCGGCGCGCGCGCGGCGCGCGCGTTCGAGCCCGCGGATGGCCGCGGTCGTCTGCGGCGCCTCGGCCGGCTCGCGCTCGATGCGGCGCAGCACCTCGACGTAGCGCCGAAGCTCGGTCGAAGGCTGCGTGCGCGCGTACTCGTCGCCGGCCTCGTCGTCCACGAGACAGCCCAGGCTCTCGGCGGCCGCCTCGTGGTCGCCGACGCGCTGGTAGAGCGCGCCGAGCGCGAAGTAGACGAGCGGCGGCGGGTCGGCCATCATGTGGAGCACGCGCTCGCCCTCGCCGATGACCTGCGTGACCTCGAAGCCGTACCAGCGCTTCTCGTCGTCGCGGAGGATTTCGTTGGCCGAGACGTAGAAGTCGAAGATGTTCTTAACGTCCTGCTGCTCGGAGCGCTGGACGGCGCGCCAGACGAAGTAGACCACCGTCGCGAAGAAGAGGATGACGGTCAGCGGTATGCCCACCACCCCCAGCATCGCCATGATGACGACGATAGCGATCAGCCTCTGCGCCGTTTCCTGCCCCTTTGTCATAATAAAAGTGCCGAGGACTGAGCGCCGAGGAGTGAGTAATAAATCGTCTCCGACTCAGCACTCAGTCCTCGGCACTCGTCACTTAATTCTTCCCCTGATTCTCTCGCCCGCCTCCGGCGTGGAGAGCGCGCCGCCGAGGTCGCGCGTCGTCTCCCCGGCGGCGACGCACTCGCGCACCGCCCGCTCGACCGCCCCGGCCGCCTCCGCGTGACCCAGGTATTCTAGCATCAGCCCGGCACTGAGGATAGCCCCTGCCGGGTTGGCCTGCCGCTTCCCCGCCAGCGGCGGCGCGCTGCCGTGGACGGGCTCGAAGAGCGAGACGCGACCCGGGTGGATGTTGCCCGAAGAGGCCAGCCCCAGCCCGCCCTGGAGCGCCGCGCCGAGGTCGGTCAGGATGTCCCCGAAGAGGTTGTTCGTCACCAGCACGTCGTACTGCGCCGGGTTCAAGACCATGAACATCGCGGTCGCGTCCGCGTACTGGTGGTTCGCCTCGACTTCCGGGTAGCGCGCGGCGACCTCCTTAAAAACTCTCTGCCAGAGGTCGCCGCCGAAACGCTGCACGTTCGACTTGTCGCACATCGTCACCCGCCTGCGCCCGCGCCCGCGCGCGTACTCGAAGGCCGCGACGACGATGCGCTCGACGCCCTTGCGCGTGTTGTACTCCTCCTGCGTGGCGACCTCGTCGGGCGTGCCGCGCTTGAGGAAGCCGCCCGCGCCGCCGTACGCGCCCTCGGTGTTCTCGCGGAAGACGACGAAGTCGATGTCCGCGACCGAGCGGCCGCGCAAGGGCGTCAGGCGCTCGTGGAGCAGGCGGACGGGGCGCAGGTTGATGTAGAGGTCGAGGCCGCGCCGCATCCCGAGCAGGATGTCTTCGGCGTGCTGGTTCGACGGCACGCGCGGGTCGCCGAACGCGCCCGCGAGCACGGCGTCGAACTCCGCCGAGAGCATTTCGAGCGAGCCCTCGGGCAGCGTGACGCCTTCGGACAGAAACTTGTCCGCGCCCCAGTCGAAGTGCTTCAGCTCAAGCCGGACGCCGTGCGTCTCGCCGACGCGTTCGAGCACCCCGACCGCCTCCTCTACGACCTCCGGCCCGATGCCGTCGCCCGGCACGACCGCGACTCTCTTCACGCTACTTGTCATCCTCCGAAGCTTCGCCCCCTCCTCTAAAACGGCACGCAGAGTACGGGCACGCGCGCGCCGCGCAGAACCTTCTCGGCCGTCGAGCCGAACAGCAACTCCTCCGGCCCCGTCGAGCGGCCGCGCACGCCCATCACGATCATCGGCAGGTCTAGGTCGCGCGCGATCTTGAGAATCTCGACGAAGGGGCTGCCCACGACAATCATCCGCTCGATGTCCACGTCGCCCGCTTCGATCCCTTCGAGCGCGGCCGTGAAGTTCGACTCGGCCTGCGCGCGCATCCGCGCCGTGATGTCGTCGGTCGAGCCCATCCCGGCCGCGACCGCGTCCTCGACGAAGTCCTTGTCGATGACGTGCAGCAGGGTCAGGTCGCCGCCCGGCGCGGCGATGCCGAGCGCCACGCGCACGGCGTTGATCGAAGTCTGTGAGAAGTCGACGGGGACCAGAATGTCCGGAGCTTGCAGCATGTGGAAACCTCCGACGAAACGGGGAGGGGGCAAAGGGGAAAGGGCAAAGGGTCTTCACCACTTCGCCCCTTCCCCTTTACATCTCCCCGGGAAACCTTTCTTCCGCGCGGCTCAGATGGCCGGGGGCTCGCCCGCGCCCGGGTCGCCGTCCGGCTTCGAGGGGTCGGGCGGCGGGGCCTGCGGGGCCGCGCGTCGGCGCTCGCGTTCGGCCTGCGCGAGCCTGCGGCCGCGGCCGCCGAGCAGGTCGAGCCCCTTGCCGAAAAGCTCGAACGGGAGGTCTACGGCGCGCACTACGGTCTCGTAGGCCATCTCGGCTTCGAGCCCGGCGAGGGTCGCGAGCTTCTTGCGCAGGGAGAGCCGCCGGAACTCCTCCTTGAAGTCTTTGGCCGTCTCCTCGGTCGTCTCTTCGCGCCTTGCGACGGGGACGGGGCGGAGCGCGACGCTGCCCGACCGCACGACGCGAGCCTGACAGGCGAGCCGCTCGCCCGCGTCAAGGCGTTCGACGCCGAGGTGCCTCTGCTCGCTCTCGGTCCGCGCCGAGAGGATGTCGGCGCCCTCTTCGACGGTGACGGCGCACGTGTCGCAGTCGCCGCGCCCTCCGCACTCGGCCGGCAGGCGCACGCCCATGCGGTTGGCCGCGTCCAGAAGGAACGTCCCCTCCGCGACCAAACCCGTCAGCCCACCTCCATCGGTTCTCCACTCGACGTTGACGGTCATACGACTCCTCGCACTCGATTTATCATTAAGGGAGACAGGTGAAACTTACATCACGCGCGGGGGAAAGGCAAAAGCAGTAGCCAGTAGACGGTAGCCGGTAGTCAGTAGAAAACCCCTTCACGGTCGAATCGCCAGCGCTCCGGCGTCAACGGCCGCGACGCGGAGCGCTACTGTCTACTGAGTATTGGGCGCGGAGGCGAAGCGGATGCGCGGCTCGGCGGCGGACTCTTCGGAGTTGACGCCGGCCTTGCGCTGGCACTGCGCGCAGACGCCGAAGATGCGGAGGCTGTGCTGGGTGGGCTTGAACTTGTGCTTGGCGACGATGGCGTCTTGGATGGCTTCTAGCTCGGCCGAGTAGAACTCGATGGTCTTGCCGCACTCGGTGCAGATCAGGTGATCGTGGTGCGGGTGGTTGTAGTTGTGCTCGTAGCGCGTGCGGCCGTCGCCGAAGCGCACCTCGCGGGCGAGACCCGCCTCGACCAGAAGCTTGAGGGTGCGGTAGACCGTCGTGTGGCCGACGTTGGGGTCTTCCTCTTTGACGAGGTGGTAGAGGTCTTCGCTGGAGAGGTGCTTCTCCGTCCTGAGAAAGACGTCGAGGATGGTGTCTCGCTGCGCCGTCCGCTTGAGCCCGGCGCGCTGGATGTGCCGGTGGAAAATCTCTTTCTCTTCTGTCATAGGCCGCCCGCCGTCCCGAACTCCCGCACGTGTGCGGCCATTTTAACACGACCCGGCTCCGCCAGCCCCCTCCAATTTTGAGGCCCCGCGCCCCCCGTGCTATCTTCTCGCCCAAGTGCCGGGGTGGCGAAATCGGTAGACGCAACGGACTTAAAATCCGTTGGCCGAAAGGCCGTGCGGGTTCGAGTCCCGCCCCCGGTACTTTTGATTTTTGGGCCTCACCGCGCCTGCTGCGGGGCGGGGTCGATGACCTGGAAGACGACGCGCCACGCGCCGTTGCGGTGCCGCCAGACGCGTGCGTAGTGGCCGCGCTCGGCGGGCTGCGTGCTCGTAGCCTTAACCCCGTACGTCCCGTAGGCGTATCCCAAATCGCCCGAGCCGGACACGTCACCCTTCAGCGCGTTCCAGCCGACGTACTCCGAATCGACTTTAAGCCTCCGCGCGACCGCGTCGCGGCCGACGAGCGGGTCGGTGCCCTGTCTGTACATCCTCAGCGTCTCGTCCGCGCGCGCGAGCAAGGCGGAACGCGCGCCCTTCTTCAAAGATTCTTCTGAGTATGCGCGCTCGGCTTCGAGCAGGGACTTTCGCGCGGCCACGGTGTCGGGGAAGGCGGCGGCCGGCTGTGCGCTCCTCTTGAGCCAGGCTGGGTATTGCAGCGCGGTCTCGGGCGCGCCGGGCGCGGGGTGGCGCACGCCCATGTCGAGGACGAACTTCCAGGAGCCGTCCGGCTGTCTGCGCCAGACGGTGAAGAAGTGGCCCGTGTCGGAGGGCTTCGCGTCCGAGGGGTTGTCGCGGAACTCGTAAGGGCCGGTCGTCCAACCCATGTCGCCCGAGCTTGCCACGTCTGCGTAGACCGGCCACCAGGTCAGCAGCCCCGCCGGCGCGGGGTCGCGCTGCGCCCACGTCTCGATGGCGTTGACCGGCCCGTTCCGGTTGAAGATGACGCCGTCGGGCGCTGCGTAGCGCAGGAACGCGGGCTTCATCCCCTGCGCTATCGAAAGCCGCGCGAAGGCGTGCTCGGCCTCGACCACCGGCGCGAGCGCGCGCGGGAAGTTCTTTTCGCCGACGGGGAGCGGCGGCAGTTTTTGGTGCGGCGTCCGCGTCGGAGCCTGCCGGTTCGCCGCCCCGCCCGCGACGTACGTAGACGCGAGGAGGAGTGCGGCGGCGAACGCGAGCACGAGTCTCGTCATAGTAAGCTTCGCCCTCATCACCCTCGGTCTCAAAAAAATCTTCGTCACTTTCACCCCGGCCCCACTTCCCTTCCGCGTCGGGCTTAACTTCGGTTCCGCCCGCCGAGGTCGAAGCGTTCGACGTAGTCGGGGACTGGCGTCTGTTCGGGCAGGCGCGGGTCGGGGTCGGGCTCGCCGGGCTCGACGCTAAGCGGGAGGACGCCGGCCCAGACCGGTAGCGCGTAGTCCTCCTCGTCGTCGATGGGCGGCCCCGTCCGAACCTTCGCGGAGGCTTCCGTGAGCGGGAGCGCGACGACGGTGGTAGCGGCCAGCTCTTCGGGCGTGGGCCAGCGCACGTCGGCCCAACGGCCGCGCATAACGTGTTCGGTGAAGCCTTCGAGCGCCGCGTTCTTCTCGCCCTCGGACTCGACCACGCGCGCGCGTCCGAAGACGACGACCGAGCGGTAGTTGATCGAGTGGTGGAAGGCCGAGCGCGCGAGCACGAGCCCGTCGACGAGCGTGACCGTGACGCAGACCTCGCCGCCGGAGGCGAGCGCCTTGAGCATCCGGCTCGCCTTCGCGCCGTGGAGGTAGAGCGTTTGGCCGACGCGGCCGTAGGCGGTGGGGATGACGAAGGGCTGTCCTTCGAGGACGAAGCCGACGTGGCAGACGAAGCCCTCGTCGAGAATTTCGTTGACCGTCACGCGCTCGAACGAGCCGCGCTTGGGCAGACGCCTCAGGGTCGTCCGCGCCGTGGGGGAGAAGTCGCCGGCCGTGTCAGGGGCCGCGTCCGTCTGTTCGCTCATCTTCCTTCGTCGCCTCCCGAAGTCCTCTTCCAAAACCCCTGCGAGGGGATGCGCAGAGCGCGGTTGAACTTGCTCGAAGCGTTCTCCCACACGACGACCTCGGTCAGCTCGACTATCTCGTCGTCGGTGTAGAACCCGCGCAGCCGCGCGAACAGCTCGTCCGAAACGTCTCGCCCCGTCACGGTCATCGCGTCGGCGTAGGCCAGCGCGGCGCGCTCGGCCTCCGCGTAGAGCGGGCTCGCGCCGTAGTCCGCGAGCGCCTCAATCTTCTCGTCCGAAACCCCGAGCTCGCTGCCGACCGCAGCGTTGATGTCCTGTCAAAACTCGCAGCCGTTGATTGCGGCGACGCGGCGGTTGACGAGCGCGATCAGCTTCGGGTCGATGAGCCCGGAGCCGTCGAGCCCCTGCCACATGGCGCGCGCGCCGCGGAAGATGGTCGGCCGCCGCGCGTAGACGAGGTGGTTGGTGAGCGGCGCGCCCCACTTGCGGGTCTGCGCCTCGAAGACGCGGCGGGCGTAGTCGTCCGCCTCCTCTGGTGTGACGCCTTTGATCCTCACGTCTGCGACTCCTTGACCTGACCGGCCCCGGTTCCTACAATCAGTCGAACAAGTTCCCCCGACAGTCCCCCGGTTTCTACGATTCTAATTTTAAGGGGTGAAGTATGTCCGCACAAAGAAGTGACAACAGCCAGGGCGACACCGGGACTCGCGACATCACGTACGACCTCGTGAGCGTCATCTACCACGCGCTACAGGGCGCGGAGACCACGGCGCTCTACATCGCCGACGCCGAGCAGGAGGGCAACCAGGAGCTGGTCGCCTTCTTCACCGAGGCGAAGGACGAGTACCAGCGGCGCGGCGACCGCGCCAAGCAACTGCTCGCGACGCACCTCGGCAGCCAGCAGGGCCGCGGCGCGTCCGGCGGGGGCGGCGGCCAGTCGTAACGTGAAGTAGTAGCCGGTAGACAGTAGCCGGTAGAAAACAACGGCGGGCGTTGCGGGTAAACACCTGACGCCCGCCGTTGTCGTCTTCCCTGCCGGCTGCCGACTACTGTCTGCTGCCGTTAGTATTTCGGGACGGACGGGTCAACGTCGTTCGACCAGGCGGTGATGCCGCCCTTGAGGTTGACGAGCTTGCCCTTGAAGCCCGAGCCCTTGAGCGCCTCGATGGCGCGCGCGCTGCGGGCGCCGCCCTTGCAGTGGACGACCGTCTCGCGCCCCTCGTCTATCTCGCCCATGCGCTGCGTGACCTGCGCGAGCGGGATGAGCGTGGTGCCGGGGATGCGCGCGACCTCGTACTCGTTGGGCTCGCGCACGTCGATGATTTGCAGGTCGTCTCCGCGGTCGAGGCGCTCCTTCAGTTCGGTCGCGGTTATCTCTTCCATCTGCTCTCCCTCCGTCACAGTCGTGGTTTCGGCCGGCGGCCTCAGGCCGCAGAACTCTTCGTAGTCGATCAACTCCCTCACCGTCGGGTTCTCGCCGCAGACCGGGCACTCCGGGTCTTTCCTCAGCTTCAACTCGCGGAAGCGCAGCTTCCAGGCGTCGAAGAGGAGCAGCCGGTTTATCAGAGGCTCGCCGCCGCCGATGATGAGCTTGATGGCCTCGTTGGCCTGAATCGCGCCGATGATGCCGGGCAGCACGCCGAGCACGCCGCCCTCCGCGCAACTCGGGACGAGCCCCGGCGGCGGCGGCTCCGGGTAGAGGCAGCGGTAGCACGCGCCGCGCCGCGCCCAGAAGACCGAAGCCTGCCCCTCGAAGCGGAAGATGGAGCCGTAGACGTTCGGCTTGCCGGTCAGCACGCAGGCGTCGTTGACGAGGTAGCGCGTCGGGAAGTTGTCCGTGCCGTCGACGACCATGTCGTACTCGCGGAACAGCCCGAGCGCGTTCTCGCTCGTCAGACGCGTCTCGTAAGCCTCTATCTTGACGTGCGGGTTGATGTCGTTCAGGCGGTCGCGCGCCGACTCGATCTTCGGCCGCCCCACGTCCTTGGTGCCGTGGACTATCTGCCGCTGTAGGTTCGACGCGTCGACCACGTCGAAGTCCACGACGCCGAGCGTGCCGACGCCGGCCGCCGCGAGGTACATCCCTGTCGGCGCGCCGAGCCCCCCCGTCCCTATCATCAGCACGCGCGCGGCCTTCAACTTGCGCTGCCCCTCGACGCCGACCTCGGGCATGATGAGGTGGCGGCTGTAGCGCGCGATCTCCTCGTTCGAGAGCGTCGGTAGCGCGCCCGCCCCCTCGCCCTGAGCCGACGCCGCGCCCGCCTCGGTCTCGGTCGCCGCGCCGCCCGCGATGGCCGGGATGATGGAGACGGTGTCGCCGTCCCTGACCGGCGTCTCAAGCCTCTGCGCGTGGCGTATGTCCTCGTCGTTGACGTAGACGTTGACGAAGTTGCGCAGCGCCCCCTGCTCGCCGTAGAGGTGCCGGCGCAGCTCCGCGTGCTCGCCCATCACGCGTTCGAGCGCCTCGCCCACGGTCGCGGCCTCGACCTGAACCTCCGCGCTGCCGCCCGCGAACTGCCTGAGCGCCGTCGGTATGAAAACAGTAACCGCCATTTCAAAACTCCCTTACACTTTAAGCTGCGAACAAACGCGCGGCGACGCCGGCCGGTGTCAAAGCCCGAGCCCGAGGAGGGCCGAGGCCTGACTGTGGGCCCTTCTCTTGTTGACCGTCGGCTTCGGCGGCTCGGCCCCGCGCGGGACGACCCACAGCTCGACGCTCGGGTGCGGGCTGTAGCCGCCCTCGACCGTGATGACGCGGTCGCCCTTGAGCCCGAACTGCCCTTCAAGCTTCGCGACGGCGCGCGCCAGAAGCCCGCGCACGGTCTCCCTGTCGGCGTCCTTCAGGCCGTAATAGTAGACGAGGCACGCGCGCGAATCCGGCTCGGCCTTGAGCACGTCTGCGAAGCTCTCGACGTTCCACCAGAGGCTCACCTTGACGTTGCCCACGGCGGGCTCCTCCTTCACGGCGGCCGCTTGCTCCTGCTGACCGGCCGCCACTTTTTCGCCGGCCGCCGCCGGCTCGACCGCGACGGCGACGGGCTCCTCCTCCACACGCATGATGCCGCGCCTCTCGACGGCAATTTCGTACTTCTCGGTGGCGGCGCGCACTTGAGCCGCCTCGGCCGCCGCAGCCTTCTCTTCCTCGGACGGCTCCCCTTCGGCGGGGTTCGCGTCGGCCGAAGGCGTAGCCTTGTCGTCGCCCTCCGCGGACTCGGCCTCCGCTTCTTCGTCCTCCTCGCCCTCTTCGCCTTGTGACTCCGCGCCCTCTTCCTCCACGTCGTAGCTGAACTCAACCTCGACGTTCCTGGCGTCCCACCGGTATGCCTTCGTCCGGTCAATCTTGAGGTCGATGGTGTCCGAAGGCTCGGGCGCGGGGTCTTCGCCGGCGACCAGCCACAGCTCTATCGTCCGCTCCTCGCGGTAGCCGGCGAAGACGGCCTTCACGCGCGACGCGTCGAGGCCGCGCGCGTTGACGAGGTAGTCGGCGGCGCGGCCGAGGACGCCCGCCTTCCACGCGGGCATGTCGTCGCGCCCCATGTAGACGAGCAGGTAGGCTTTCGAGCCCGGCTCGTTCCGGAGCGTGGTGGCGAAGTTGTCGAGATACGCCGTCTCCGAGCAGTAGCCCATCTTGCCGTACTCGTCGAGCTTCCGCGTCGTGCCCGCCAGCAGGTCGCCGCCGCCGCCGGCCGAGGGCCAAGCCTCCTGCGCGCGCGCCGCGACGCCGTGCGCGACGAAGACGCACGCGAACAGAAGGGCGCGGACGCACGCTGACTTCGGACGTGACTTCATGGCTCCGCCTCCGTCAAGACTTGCTCCTCCTCGAAGCGCGAGCGGTCGGCCAGAAGCTCCCACGAGCGCAGGCCGGCGGCCTTCCCCCCCATGACCGAGACGACGACGTAAGACATCGTCGGCCACGGCGCGAGGTGTTCGAGGTCGTACTGCGAGGGCACCGCCGGGTGTTCGGGGTGCGAGTGGTAGTTGCCCACGACGCCCAACCCCTCGGCCGCGTGCCGCCGCTCGGCGCGCGCGTATTCGAGCGGCTCGATGGCCATGCGGTGGTGTCGCTCGGCCTCCTCCGAGAAGATGTTCGCCACGGGGTAGGTCGCGTGGACTTCGCGCGTGCGGCCGTCCTCGCGGATGCGCCCGATGAGCAGCCCGCAGCACTCGCGCGGGTACTCGCGCTCCGCGTGGCTCTCTATCTCCTCCACCAGCCCTGCGCTCAGCCTGATCATACGCCCTCACCCCAGAACTCTTCGCTCAGGTAGCGGCCGCCGCCGTCGCACAGGACGGTGACGACGACCGAGCCGCGGGGGAGTCCGCGCGCGTACCGGAGCGCCGCCGCCACGTTCGCGCCCGAGCTGACGCCGACGAACAGCCCCTCTTCGAGCGCGAGGCGGCGCGCCATCTCCTGCGACTCCTCGGTCGAGATTTCGACCCGCTCGTCGGCGAGCCCCGCGTCGAAGATGCCGGGCACGATAGAAGTCTCGACGTGTCGCATGCCTTCGAGCCCGTGGAGCGGCGAGTCGGGCTGCATCAGCACGGCCTTCAAGTCCGGGTTCAGCTCCCTCAAACGCCTCACGGTGCCCGTGAACGTCCCCGAAGTGCCGACGCCCGAGAGAAAGTGCGTGACGCGCCCCCCGGTCTGCTCCCATATTTCCGGCGCGGTGCCCTCGTAGTGCGCGCGCCAGTTCGCCGGGTTGTCGTACTGGTTCGCGTAGAAGTACGCCTCGGGCTCGCCGGCGGCGAGACGTTGCGCGAGCCGCTGCGGGGCGTCGAACCCCTCGGCCGGGTCCGTCTCCAGAAGCTCGGCGCCGTGGATGCGCAGCGTCCGCTTGCGCTCGGGGCTCGCGTTGCGCGGAAGGCACAGACGGACGCGGTAGCCGCGCGCCGCGCCGATCATCGCATAGGCTATCCCCGTGTTCCCGCTCGTCGCGTCGAGGATGATTTTGTCGGGCGTGAGCCGCCCCGTGGCCTCGCCGTCGAGAATCATCGCGAGCGCCGCGCGGTCTTTGACCGAGCCGCCCGGGTTCAGGTGCTCCGCCTTCGCGTAGACCTCGACGCCGGCGGGGAGCCCCCGCGCGACCCGCCCGAGACGCAGCAGCGGCGTCCCGCCGACACACTCAAGCAGCCCCGCCGGTTCCTTCCTCAACTTCGCCCCCGCGCCGGCTCGCCCGCTCACTTGCCAAGCTCGCGCTTGGACAGGTACCAGTCTGTGACTTCGTTCTTCGACCTGAAGTCGTCCTCCATGCGCTTCGACGCGTCGTCGATGGTCTGCGGAGGGGGCACGACCACCTTGTCGCCCTTCTGCCAGTTGGCCGGCGTGGCGCAGGCGTTCTGGTCGGCGGTCTGCAAGCCGTCCAAAGCGCGCAGCACCTCGTCGATGTTGCGGCCGAGCGACATCGGGTAGTAGATGAGCGCGCGCACCTTCTGCTCGGTGTCGATGATGAAGACCGCGCGGACGGTCGCCGTCTCGGACGCGCCCGGGTGGATGAGCCCGTACTTCTGCGCGACCTTCGTGTCGAGGTCGGCGACGACGGGGAAGTCTATCTTGACGCCGAAGTGCCCTTCGATGTTACGAATCCAGGCGATGTGCGCCGGGACGGAATCGACCGAGAGCCCGACGAGCTGGGCGCCGCGCCCCTTGAACTCTTCGGAGCGGCGCGCGAACTCGACGAACTCGGTCGTGCAGACGGGCGTGAAGTCGGCCGGGTGCGAGAAGAGCACGACCCACTTGCCCTTGTAGTCGGAAAGCTTCAGCGGCCCCTGCGTTGACTTGGCCTCGAAGTCCGGGGCCGGGTCGTTGATGCGTGGCAGACTGTTAGTGGTCTCCTGCGTCGCCGATGTGCTCATAAATTGACTCCTCTTGTTAGGGGTTTTGTGAATGGGTTGAAAACCGAGTCGCCGCTCGACATCGCTCCGGCGGCCGCGCGCCGCCTGACGTTTAAACTCCCGCTCGTAGATTTTGCTTGGCGCAAGCTTACACCAAATCCGCCGCATTTCAACCACCCGCGCGCTGATGAAAACTGCCGCGGCGACTTGAAGCACCGACGCGATTTTTGTGGCCGCCCGCGCCCGCACGATTTGGTGCGTGCCGCGCCGGCTTTATCCCAACCCGTCCGAGTGCGGTTCCGTACCGCGCCGGCTTTTCGCCCCGAAATCCGCTAAATACGGTACTGTAGCCCACATCTCGCACCTGACAGCCAGTGGCACACTCGTTGCTTTTCTATCAGCGGCGGCCGGAAGCGTTCTTCGGAGTCGATACGGCACGCCGATTGAGGAAGGATTTGAAGAAGATGACTAAAGCCAGAAGGTTTGCCCAACGCGCGACGGTTCTCATCGCCTTGTTCGCTTTGACGCTCGGCACGCTCGTGCCCGAAGCGTCGGCGCAGCGCCGCCGGAACACGCGGCGCAGGACGCCCGCCGCCCGCGCGACGACCCCGCCCGTGCGTTACTTTACGGTGCCGGCCGACACGGTCATACGCGTCCGCATGGACACCGAGCTGAATTCGAGGACGGCGCGCGTCGGCGACCGCTTCTCGACGACGGTGACCGAGCCGGTCTACGGCGGCGGCGGAGGCGTGGACGTGCTCCCCGTGGGCAGCAAGGTCTGGGGCCGCGTCTCTTCAGTGAGGCGCGCGCAGCGGCGGACGCCGGGCAGCATCACCGTCGCCTTCAACCAGGTCGAGCTGCCGAACGGCGCTCGCCACACGATTAACGGGTCGCTGTCGAGCCTCCAGGCCGACGACGTGAACTCCGACAACGAGGGCACGGTCACGGGGCGCGGTAACCGCAAGCGCGACGTGGTCTTCATCGGCGGCGGCGCTACGACGGGCGCCATCATCGGCGCCATCGCGGGCGGCGGCAAGGGCGCGGCCATCGGCGCCATCCTCGGCGGCGGCCTCGGCACCGGAGCGCGTGTCTACGAGCGCGAGCAGGACGCGGACGTTAAGTCGGGCACGGAGTTCGGCGTCATCCTCAACCGCGCGGTCTCGCTGCCCGAGTTCAGGGCCAGGTAAGTTTTAACGAGATCGGCCGCCCCCGGGTGGCCGGTACGGAGGGAACCCGCAAGCGAAGGGGAGAGCGCGGGCGGGTTCCCCACCGAAATTAGAGAGCCTCCTGTAAAGAGGCATCCAAGGGTTCGGTCGCCCCTGTTATAACGTAAGTGAGCGACCGCACACGGAGAGACCCGCTGCGAAGGGGAGAGCGCAGCGGGTCTCTTCTTTTTTTTCGCGCCGCCGGACTCAGCGGCGTCCGCTTCCGCCCCCGAGTCGTCGGTTGAGCGAGAGCGCGCCGGCCCCGTTGAAGAGTAGGAAGAGCGAGCAGAAGAGCATCAAGAGCGCGAGCCGTGTGGCGTCGAGCGGCGTGTCGAGGTGCGCGATGAGAATTGCCGCGACGAAGTTGATGACCATCACGAGCGCCGCCGGCCTGACGAAGAGTCCGAGCACGTAGAGGATGCCGCAGACGAACTGCGCGTAGGCCGAGAGGTAAGCGGCGAAGAGCGGGTAAGGCACGCGCCGGGCCGCGAGGAAGTCGCGGAACGCAAGCATGTGCTCGTGGCCGAAGACGTTGTCCTGCGTGCCGTAGACGAGGACGAACCCGACGGACAGCCTGACGAAGACGGCCCCGTACTCTCTGTGCCGCTCGAAGAAACCGAAGCCCGGGATCTGTGACATTAAGAGGTGCCCCGCGTGCGGATGAGCTTGCCAGGAGTTTTTACAGCGGCGCGCCGCCCGGCGGACAGCGAAATGTGACGGGGCGGATTTTTACGGTGACGAGCGGGTCTTCACTCTCGTCCCGACACGGACGCCCCCCGGCCCTCGCGCACGTAGACGAGGCGGCCGCCGACGATTGTCGCGACCGCCGCGCCGCGAAACGTCCGGCCGCCGAACGGCGTGTTGCGGCTCTTCGAGCGCGAGCGCGAGGCGTCGAACGTCCAGCCCAGGTCGGGGTCGAGGACGGTCACGTCGCCGAAGGCCCCGGGGCGGAGCGTGCCGCGGCCTTCGAGGCGGAAGATGCGCGCGGGGTTGGTCGAGAAGAGCTCGACGAGGCGTTCGAGCGTAACGAGCCCGCCGTGGACGAGGCGGTCGAGCGCGAGGCCGACCGCCGTCTCAAGCCCCGTGATGCCGAAGGCCGCGTGGTCGAACTCAAGCTCCTTCTCGTCGGCGTGGTGCGGCGCGTGGTCGGTCGCGACGGCGTCCACCGTCCCGTCTGCGATGGCTTCGAGAATCGCGTCCAGATGTTCCCGGCTCCGCAGCGGCGGGTTCATCTTCATGTTGGTGTCGAAGCCCTCGCAGGCCGCGTCGGTGAGCGTGAAGTGGTGCGGCGCGACCTCGCACGTCACCTCGGCGCCGCGCCCTTTGGCGCGCCGGACGGCCTCGACCGCGCCGCGCGTCGAGACGTGCGCGAGGTGGACGCGCGCGCCCGTCAGCTCCGCGAGCGCGCAGTCGCGCATCGCGTCCGACTCCTCCGCGAGCGCGGGCCGGCCGCGCAGGCCGAGGCGCAGAGACCACACGCCCTCGTGCATGACGCCGCCGGCGGCGAGCGTCTTGTCGTCGCAGTGATCCATCACCGTCAGGTCGAAGCCGCGCGCGTACTCCATGGCGCGGCGCATCAGACCCGGCGAGGGGACGGGGTGGCCGTCGTCCGTGACGGCGACGATGCCGGCGCGCCTCATCTCGCCCATCTCCGCCAGCTCCTCGCCCTTCGAGCCTTTGGTGATGGCCCCGACCGGGAAGACGTTGGCGAGGCCGGCGGCGGCCGCCTGCTCGACGATGAAGCTCGTCACCGCCGGGTTGTCGTTGACCGGGTCGGTGTTGGGCATCGCGCAGACGCTCGCGAAGCCGCCCGCGACGGCCGCGGCCGCGCCCGACGCTATCGTCTCTTTGTACTCCTGCCCCGGCTCGCGCAGGTGCGTGTGCAAATCTATGAAGCCGGGCGCGACGACGAGCCCCGTCGCGTCGAAGACCTCCGCCCCCTCCGGCCTCTCTTCCCCGACTTTGAACAGCGCGGCCACGCGCCCGTCTTCGATCAGCACGTCGCGCCCGCCGTTGACGCCCTGCGTCGGGTCGATGACGTAGCCGTTGGCGATAAGCAGTCTCATCTGTCTCCCTGCCCGCGAGTTCACTTGGCGCCTTCGTTGCGGGCGGCGGTCGCGGCGGCGCCGAGCGGCCCGGGCCCGACCTCGGGGGTAGTCTCGGGCGCGGGCTCGGCTTCAACCTTCGGCTGTAGAGGCGGCAC
>DASWNR010000523.1:0-11857 GCA_036399155.1 Pyrinomonadaceae bacterium | reverse complement strand
CGTGCCCCCGCGTCTCTGTGGTGTTTTTTCTACGCGCGGCGTTCGAGGACGAGGCGTGCGAGGCCGCGCATCATCGGCGTGGGTCGTTCGATGCAATCGAGCGCGGCGAGTGCGCGGTCGAAGACTTCGCGGGCGCGTCGGCGTGCGGGGTCGAGGCCGTAGAGCGCGGGGTAGGTGGCCTTTCCCGTGCGCGCGTCCTTGCCGGGCGTCTTGCCGAGGTCGTCTGCGCTGGCCGTCACGTCGAGCAGGTCGTCCGTTATCTGGAAGAGCAGGCCGAGGTCGTGCGCGTAGGCGTTGACCGCCTCCACTTCTCCGCCGCCCGCGCCCGCGACGAGCGCGCCGGCGCGCGCGGCCGCAGCGATGAGCGCGCCGGTCTTGCGTCGGTGTATCAGCTCAAGCTCCTCGCCGCGCACGTCCGTGCGCGCCTCCGCGGCGAGGTCGTGCGCCTGACCGGCGACCATCCCCGAGGGCGTGCCGGCGGCGCGCGCAAGCTCCGAGACGAGGCGGACGCGAAGGCCGGCGTCGAGCGTCTCGTCCTCTGCGAGCGTCTGGAAGGCCAGGGTCTGCAAGGCGTCGCCGGCGAGGATGGCGGTCGCCTCGCCGAACTTGACGTGGCAGGTCGGGCGGCCGCGGCGCAGCTCGTCGTCGTCCATCGCGGGCAGGTCGTCGTGGACGAGCGAGTATGTGTGAAGCAGCTCGAAGGCGCAGGCGGTCTTGATTAACTTCGCGCGCGCCGCGCCGAAGGTCTCGCCCGAGGCCGCGACGAGCAGCGGGCGGAAGCGCTTGGCGGGGGCGAAGAGGCTCCAGCGGACGGCGGCGTGAACCGCGGGCGGGTCAACGGTCTCGGCGGGGACGAGGCGGTCGAGCTCGGCCTCGACCTCCGCGCGGACGCGCGCGGCGTACTCCCGAACCTCACCGGCCGAAGCCTCGACGCGCGCGCGCCGGTCTTCGACGGCCGACGGGGCGGAGTCTTCAGAAGACGGTCTCGTCATCCGCCTCGCCCTCGTCCTCGGTCAGCTCTTCCGACTCGAACGGGACGGCGATTGTGCTGCCGTCGCCGCCGCGCAAGAGCACTTCGATGCGCCGCTCGGCCTCGTTCAGACGCTCCTGGCACTCGCGCGAGAGCTTGACGCCCTGCTCGAACAGCTCAAGGCTCTGCTCAAGCGGCAGCTCGCCGCGCTCAAGCTCGCGCACGATGCGCTCCAAGGACGCGAGCTGTCCCTCGAAGCTCGTCGCGGCAGCCGCGTTCTTCTGTTCCCTTTTGGCCATCTCTTTATTTTAAGTGCTGAGTGCTGAGGACTGAGGACTGAGTGGTAGGAAGATTCTTGTTTCCACTCGGTCCTCAGTCCTCAGCACTCAGTCCTATCTCGTCCCCTTGCGGCGCGGCTGGTTCTGCTGTTGCTGCTGCGGCTGCCCGCCGGCGGGCAGGCTCGTGGCGAGGCGCGCGGCGATGTCGGCGGCGAGCTGCGGGTCTTTGACCGTGACGACCTTCCAGCGTTCGCCGTCGCGACGCATCGAGAGTTCGACGGGGCGGTCGCCCACGCCCAACTTAACGGTCGCCGCGTCGCCGCTCTCCTCCACGTCGGCCGCCTGCCTCACGCCGAGCGCCTTGACGAAGAAGGGCACGTTCCGCGAGTCGTCCTGCGCGAAGCCTTTGAGCGAGCGCGCTATCTCGTCGCGCATCGTCTCGCGCACGCGCGGGAGCAGTGCGGGCAGCGCCGCCGTCAGGGACGCGCGCGCCTGCGGCGGGAGCTGCGAGCCCGCGCCCGCGAGGTTCTCGATGACCTGCGGGACGAAGCCCTGCGCTATCTGGTCGGCGTCTATCATGGTCTCGACCGCCTGCACGTCGTCTTGCTGCGCGGCGTCGAGCAGCAGCGCGAGGCTGTAGGGCGGGCTCTTCTTAAAGCCCTGCCACCACGCGTACGTGCCGACGAGCGCGACGAGCAGGAGGCCGACGACGACCAGCCCGGTCACGCCCAGCACGCGCCCCGCGCGCCCCGCGCGCCCGAAGCGGCCCGCGCGCGCAGCTTCGGCCTCCGCGCGCACGCGGTCGACGTCAATCACGATGCGGCTCTTGCGCCCCTGCGGCATTCAGTTCTCCCCCTCGACCGATTCCACGCGGCAGCGCAGGGCGCCCGACGCCAGTCGCACGCGCACGCCGTCACCTTCGGCCACGCCGCGCGCCGCGCGCAGCACGCGCCCGCGCTCGTCCTGCGCCAGCGCGTAGCCGCGACCCAGAACCGCGAGCGGCGACATCGCGTCGAGCGCGGCCGCCGCCACGGACAGGCGCGAGCGCGCGTCTTCGAGTCGCGCGTGGGCGGCCGCCTCAAGCTCGGCGCCGCCCACGGTCAGGCGCACGCGGGCGCGTGACGCGGCCGAGGCCACCCGCGCGGGCGACAGCGCCCGGACGGCGGCGTCGAGCCCGCGGCGCGCGGCGCGGCTCAAATCCCCCGCGCGGTTCTCAAGACGGCAGCGCGCGTCCGCCAACTCCTCGCGCGCGACCCGCAGGCGCATGCGCACCTCGTCGAAGCCGGGCGACATCGCCGCCTCCTGCACGCGCGCTCGCTCGCCGATGACTCGGTAGCGCGCCGCGTTGACGAGCCCGTGCGTCAGGCGCTCGACGTAGTCGCCTATCTCGTCCTCGCGCTCGGCGACTATCTCGGCGGCGGCCGTCGGCGTCGCCGCGCGCACGTCGGCCGCGAAGTCCGCGATGGTGAAGTCGGTCTCGTGCCCGACGGCGGAGATGACCGGCACGGCCGACGCGCGTATGGCGCGCGCCACCTCCTCGGCGTTGAAGGCCCAGAGGTCTTCACTCGACCCGCCGCCGCGCCCGACGATGATGACGTCGAGCTGCTCGTCGGTCAGCCCCTCGGCCACGGCGCGCAGGTGGTGCTCGTTCAGCGACCTGATGGCGCGCGCGACCTCGGCCGCCGCGCCCTCGCCCTGCACGCGCGTCGGCGCGAGCAGGATGCTGACGGTGCGCGTGCGCCGCTCGACGGTGCGGATGATGTCGCGGAGGGCCGCGCCCGTTGGGCTCGTCACCACGCCGACGCGGCGCGGGAGCACGGGCAGCTCGCGCTTGAGCGACTCGTCGAAGAGACCTTCGGCGGCGAGCCTCTCTTTGAGCTGCTCGAAGGCGACGCGCAGCGCGCCCGCGCCGACGGGGTCGAGCGCCTCGACGATCATCTCGTACTCGCCGCGCGGCTCGTAGACGGTCATTCGGCCGCGCACGCGGACGAGCAGCCCGTCCGAGGGGCGGAAGCGTATGCGCGAGTTGACGCCGCGGAAGCAGGTCGCGCGGAGCTGCGCCGCCTCGTCGCGCACGCTGAAGTACCAGTGCCCCGAGGCGGCCTGTTTGAAGTTTGAAATCTCGCCCTCGACCCACACGGCCGCGAAACGGCTCTCAATCGCGCCGCGCACCTGCGCGGTCAGCTCCGAGACCGTCAGCGGGCGGCGCTCCGTCTCGTCGAACAGGGACATCAGAATGGGGCGAGTCATGACTGAGCGGAAGGATGAAGGATGAGGGGGGAAAATTCAAGTAGACAGTAGTCGGCAGACAGTAGTCAGTAGGCCCCACCCGTCGGAGGTTGTTGTTGACAGGCCGGCCGGCTCAGAAAAGTTTTTCTACTGACTACTGTCCAACTGCCTTGCGAAGTAGCCCTGGCGGTAGAGGAGCCGGATGTTCTGTTTGCGGAGCGCCGGGTCGGTCAGCTCGATTTGGAGTTTGCGGAAGGAGCCGTCGCGTGCGCGGTTGGTGGAGGTGTAGGTGACGAGGTATTGCGAGCGCAGCTCCTGTTCGATCTGCGCGAAGACCGAGGCGAGGTCCGAGGGGCGCTTGGGGAAGAAGGCGCGGCCGCCGGTCTGGTCGGAGAGCGACTGTAGGAAGTCGCGGCGCATCTCGCCGAAGTCGAAGTCACGGTCTCGGATGCCGATGGAGTAGACGACCGTGTTGTTGCGGACGGCTAACTCGGCCGCCTGGTAGAGCCGCACGCGGCTCGACGTGTCGTCGCCGTCGGAGAGGAGGATGACGGCGCGTCGCGTCCGCTCGGGCGTCTTCGAGAGCACCTCGCGGACGGAGATGGCGACCGCGTCCCAGACGCCGGTCAGGCAGCGCAGGCGTACGTCGGCGGGCGCTTCGAGGTTCTGACACTCGGGGGTCTTGTTGGTGTAGCGCACCTGTAGGCCGGCGACGGCCGCGAGCAGGAGCGAGGCGTCGGCGGTCGGGGGCTGTTCCATCCGCGTCAGCCCGGTGAAGGAGAGGACGGCGGCCGTGTCGCGCGCGGGTCGGAGCACCGAGCGTATGAAGGCGGAGGCGGCCTCCTGCTCCTGCTTCAAGACCTTCTCCTGCGAGGCCGAGGTGTCGACGAGGAGGACGAGCGAGAGCGGCGCGTCGGTCTCGCGCTCGAAGGATGAGATTTGCTGCGGGACGCCGTCTTCGAGCACGCGCACGTCCTCCGCGCGGAGCGTGTTGACGAAGCGTCGCTTCTTGTCCGTCGCAGACAGCAGCACGCTCGTCAGGTCTGTGTCGATGCGCTCGACCGGCTCCGCGTCCTCCGGCGTCGGCACAGGCGTCGCTTCGGGAGTCGGAGTTTGAGTCGGCGCGGGTGTTGGTGTTGATGTTGGTGTTGGACTCGGCGCGGGCGTGGGCGTCTGCACGGGAGTCGGGCTCGGCTGAGTCTCGGGCGTGGGCGTCGGCGACGGCTCCTGCGCGCGCGCGGCGGGCGCGGCCGTCAGGATGAGGAAGGCGAAGAGCGGCGCGAGGAGAAGTCTCCGTTGACGCGCGGCGGAAGAAGTAAAAGACATCTCACCCCTTGTTCTTCAAAAAAAATCTTCGGCGGGGAACCTCTCTTCAAAAAACTTCGACTTCAGGAAAACTTCGGCGGGGGAACTCTCTTACGGCGCGGGGGTGACGGCCGTCGCGGCCGCGACGCCGACCGCGGGG
Source organism: Pyrinomonadaceae bacterium (assembly GCA_036399155.1). Classification (GTDB taxonomy): domain Bacteria; phylum Acidobacteriota; class Blastocatellia; order Pyrinomonadales; family Pyrinomonadaceae; genus QHXN01. The sequence goes on along the minus strand of DASWNR010000523.1, from coordinate 6,915 downwards.
CTCAAGCGCACGGACGCGCCGTCGCGCGCGACGCGGACGCGCACGCGCGAGTCGGGGCGTGCGGCCGCGTCCGTCTCGTAGGTGATGGTGTAGGCCGTGCGAAGCTGCGCGGCCACGTCGTCGTAGGCGCGCTGCAACTGTTCGAGCCGCGTGATGGGGTAGTACTGCCCGCCCGAGACTTCGGCCAGACGCCGCCCCTCTTCGTCGGCGCGCGAGGTCAGCTCAAGGTAGCGCGTGCGGGTCGGGTCGAGCGTCGAGGTCGCCGCCGGCGCGCCCGAGGCCGGGATCAGTTCCGACGGGACGTAGAGCGGGTAGACGATGGCGCCCGTCTCGTGGACGGCGTCCATGATGACGGGGAAGCTCAGGAACGAGCGGTTGTCGTCGCCGTCCGAGAGCACCACGACGCCGGTGCGCTCGCCGCGCAGCGGGCGGAGCACGTGGACGAGCGAGTAGCCGAGCGCGTCGTAGAGCGAGGTCGCGCCGCCGGCCTGAATGTCCTTGATGCGCTCGGTCAGGACGTGCCGGTCGGAGGTGAACTCGGAGACGAGCTGCACGTCGTCGCGGAAACTTACGATGGCGATGCGATCCTGCGGGCCGGCCGTCGAGAGGAAGGCGAGCGCGGCCTTGCGTATGAAGTCTATCCGCTCCTCGACGCTGCCCGACACGTCGAGCAGCAGGACGAGGTTGAACGGCGCGTTGGTAGACTGTACGTCGCGCACGGCGCGCTCGACGCCGCCCTCGGTGACGCTGAAGTCTTTGGCGGTGAGTCCGGTGACGGCGCGGCCCGTGCGGTCTGTGACGCGCGCCTGCACGCGCGCGAGCGAGGGGCCCGCCGCCGCGCGCACGTCGAAGGGCGAGGCGGCGCGCGAGCCGAGCGTGGGGCCGCGGCCGCGCAGGCCCAGCGTCTCCGCGTACTCGCCGACGAGCCGCGGCGCGACCTTGCGTATGGCGTCGATCAGTTCGGTGTCGCCGCTGCGTATGATGGCGCGCGCGGCCTCCGTGAGCGTGCGCTCGCGGAGGTCGGAGGGGACGCGCGCCTCGTCCTTGACGCCGAAGAGGACGACGCCGCGCGCCGTCTCAAGGCTCAGCCTGACGCGCAGGTCTTCGGCGGCCTTCTTCGCCTCGGCGCGTAAGGCTTCGGCCTTCTTTTTGGCTTCGGCCTTCGCGGCCTCTTCCCTCTTCTTCGCCTCTTCCCTCTTGCGGCGCTCCTCCTTCTTCGGGTCGGGCGCGGCGGCCGTGCCGGGTTTCACTTCCGCGGCGGCGGCCGGTTCAACGTCAACGACTTCTTCGGATGCTTCGTCGGCGGGCTCTTCGTCCTTCTTCTTCTTGTCCTTCCCTTCCTTCTCGTCTGGGAAGCGGCCGGCGATTTCGTAGAAGCCGCCGCGCTTGTGCTTGGCCTCGGGCAGCTCGACCTCGCTGAAGAAGCGCGGGCGGCTGAGCGTCCAGCGGAAGCTGTAGCGCAGCTCGTCCATCGGCACGTCGGCGCGTATCGTCCCCGTGTCGGTCTTCGCCTCGGCCTCGGCCAAGTTGCCGACGACATCAACCGCGCCCGCCTCGGTCTCGACCCACACGCGCGAGCGCGCGGGGACGCGCACCGAGAGGTCTATGCGCTCGCGCTCGATCTGCGCGGGCGAGGCGACGACCTTCCGTCCGTCCGTAGGTTTGGCCGCCGCGCCCTCGCGCTCGACATCTATCTGGACGGAAGCCCCGCCGTGCGTGACGCGCACGTCCCTTTCAGTCACGCCGAGCCCCGCGGCCGAGGTCGCGCGAATCGAGACCCGCTTCAGCCCCTCCTCCGCCAGCACGGTCACGCGCCCCGTGCGGTTCTTCACGCGCAGCCCGATTGGCCCGGAGGCGTCAAGCTCGCGCTCGAACACCCCGGCCGGCGACTGCCCGAGCGCGCACAGCGAGAGCCCCGCCAGCGCGACGACGAAGAGGACGTTTTTCTTTAGGCGGGAGACGCGGCCGGACTGCTCCGCGGCGGGGGCTTGGTAAAACATAGGCTGAAATCTTGCCCGCCCGGCGGGCGGGGGTCAAGCGTCGGGGAGTGATGAGTGATGGGTGACGAGTGATAAGAAGGCTTTTAGCTGTTGGCTGTTGGCTTTTAGCTTTCCGTCCGGCTAACAGCTAAACGCTGACAGCTTCTCTTATCACTTATCACTCATCACTTATCCCTTCCTCTTATGTATGTACTCGCTGATGGCGTCGCGCAGCTCTTCGGCCTGCTCTTCGGCGAGGGTGCCGGTGACGGCGCGGCCGTCCTGAAAGCCGATGACGGTGACGCGGCCGTCCATCTGGAAGTTGAAGGTGAAATTGGCGCCGTTCTCCAGCTCGAAGACGAGCGCGGGCGAGACGCTCGCCGCGCTGTTGGACTCAAGTGGCATCTTTTACCTTCTCCGTACGCTTCTGGAAAGTTTCGGTCGGGAACCTGTGCGCGCGCCGCGTCAGGTAAAAGCCCGCGAAGCTCGCACCGGCGGCGCCATTTTAACAGAGTCGCGCCGGCCGCGCAGTCTGACCGTAAACTTTACGGACGCGCCCGCGGGGGCTAAAGCCGAGCGTCTTTGACGAACCGCGGGTGCCTCACGCGCATCTCAATCGCTGTACGCGGGAAGCTTACCTCTCCACGATTTTCGGTCTATAATCCTCCAAAGTTCGGCCGGGCGGTTTCGAGTTCAAAGATGAAACAGCAGAAGACCCAACTCGCCGTGTTCGCCGTCGTGCTCGCGGGGCTCGTGACCTTCTCCATGCTCTTCGCGGTCGGCGGCCGCGGCCAGTCGCAGGCGGGAGCCCGTTCGGACACGGCCGCCGCCGTCGTGCAGCCCCTTGTCGTCGAGAGGAGGACGGACGTCGCCGCCGCAGCAGCAGCAGCACCGGAGAAGAAGGACGCCTCGCTCTTCGCCGAAGCGGCCGCGCGCAACACGGCGCTGAAGTACGAGCTGGGCTGGGCCTTCGGCGGCAAGCAGCAGCGCGGCTGGTACCTCTACACGCCGCTCATCTCGCGCATGCTCGAAATGGACGCGGCGTCTTCGGCGGACGACTTCGCCGCCTCGCTCTCGCGCTGGCAGAGCCGTTCGGGGCTTCAGCCGAGCGGCGTGCTCGACGGCGAGACGCTCTACCGAATGGTCTCCGAGTGGCAGGGCTCGCGCCTGAAGAACAAGGCGCACGCGCGCCCCGAAGACCTCCTGCTCGCGCCCACCACGGACTTCTACGACCCCTCGCGCCCGGAGGAGCTGCGCCACGTCGAGCGCGAGACCTACGCGGCCTACAAGCGCATGCTGGCGGCCGCCGCCGCAGACCCCGCGTCGGGCCTGAAGCTGACGGCCGCGGGCGAGATAGCCCCCGAGGAGCGCTTCCTCAAGATCGTCTCCTCCTTCCGCTCGCCCGAGTACCAGGCGCGCCTGCGCGCGCAGTCGCCCAACTCGGGCCGCGCCGGACTCGCCGTCAACAGCCCGCACTTCACGGGGCGCGCACTCGACCTCTACGTCGGCGGCGAGCCCGTCGAGACCCGGGACTCCAACCGCGCCATACAGGTGCAGACGCCCGCCTACCTCTGGCTCGTCAAGAACGCCGAGCGCTTCGGCTTCCGCCCCTACTACTACGAGCCCTGGCACTGGGAGTACGTCGGCGATTTAAACGCGACAAGTAAATAGCTTGCATCCCCAGCGGCGACCGGGGTGCCCTTTTTATTGCAACACTTACGACCGTTCACCATGAACGGTCGTAAGTGTTGCAGCCCAGCTTTCAGCCCACCTTACAGGCCGAAGAAGCCCTTCACGTAGTTGTAAATTTTCACAGTTGCCCGCTGCAATGATGTATACTCCCCGGCCCTAACCTCTCAAGCGGTTCATCGCCGCCGCCCGGTGACGACGGCACGACTTCACCTTCTCACTTCAGGCCGGGCGGATGAGTTCAGAAACCTTCACGGGGATTGCCCTCGTGGCAGTCACCCTCGGCTGCACGGCGGCAGCGCTCACGCTCCGGCGACGCTCCCGGTGGTCAATCTTTTTCGCCTTCTTCGCGGGCTACATCGCCTCGGAGGCGCTGGCGCTGCTCACGCGCTGACTCACCCTCATGGATAGACACAGACAGTCTGACAAACCGCAGTCGGTCAAGCTGAAGGTGGACACCCGAGAGTTCGAGGTTCATCTCTGCGGCCGTAAGAAGAACAGCGTCACGATCCACATCTTCCGCCCCGGCGAAGTCGTAGAGTGCGAGCCGGACGTGCGCCCGGCGTGGGAGCCGGGGAGGGGGCGCACATGAAGGCCCGGCTCCTCAAGCTGTCCGTCGTTCTGGTCAGCACGCTCCTCGCTCTCCTCGCCTGCGAGCTGGCGCTCCGGGGCGTCTTCCGGGCGCAGGGCAAGGACGTCACAGCCTACCGCCCGGCCGCGGCCTACGCCGACACGCAGTCCACCTCGGCACGCTTCACCTCTCACCCCTTTCTGCCCTACGCACCGCGCCCTAACGACCGGCGCACGCTGACGCTCTACCGCCCCGAGACGGGCCGGGCCTACTCGACGGCCTATCGGCTGAACTCGCTCGGCTTCCGCGGCCCCGACCTCCCCTTCGAGAAGCCCGCCGGCGTCAAGCGCATTGTCTGCCTCGGCGGCTCGACCACCTTCGACGGGTTCACGGAGGCCGAGACGTGGCCGGCGAGGCTGGAGGCGCGCCTGCGGTCGAGGGGCTACAACGTCGAAGTCATCAACTTGGGTGTGGACATGGCGGCCAGCCCTACGAGCCTCGTCAACCTCACGTTCGTCGGGCTCGAATACCGCCCCGACCTGGTCATCTCGTACGACGGGGTGAACGACGCCACGCTCGTCGGATACGCGGGTCAACTGCCCGACTACCGCAACGTCTACGGGAAGTTCGACGACTCTTACAGGCCGTGGCAGGCGTCCGTGCCGCGCCGGCTGCTGGAGCACTCCTACCTGGTGACGTGGGTGACGTTCCGGCTCGACGGCGGCCGCTCCGACCTCGGCTCGCAGGTGATGAAGGTCGGAGAGCTGCCCGCCTCTCCGGACTCGCTGGACGGTGTGCGGCTGTTCGAGCGCAACCTCAAGTTGATGCGCGCGGTCTCGCGCGAGTACGGGGCGAAGTTCTTAGCCGCGACGGCGCACTGGGCACGGCCGGACGGGAAGGTGCGGGCGCTGAATGACGAGCTGAGAAGGTTCTACGCGGCCGAAGAGATAGACTATGTAGACTTGGACGCGCAGCTCCCCCCGGGGCAGGAGTTGCACACGGACGCCGCCCACTGGACGCGGGAGGGCATCGAAGCCGTGGCCGCCGCCCTTGAAACCAAGATAGTCTCGGGCGGGTTGCTGGACTCCGGCGGATGAGAGGCTATTACGTTCATGAGTAGAGAGGGGCGGCGGCTACCGCGAACAAGTAAGCTTTAAGCTCGGGGCGTTCGAGCGTCCGACCCGTTCGACATTTTTCCGCAAACGACGAAAGGGGGAAGCCTGCAAGCTTCCCCCTTCACGCTTTTCAAGCCGCCCGGCTACGGCGCGGGTGAGAATCCTCTATCGACCCGGCACTAACGCAGTCCTTTGTCCCTGTACCAGGGCTTCTTGAACCGCAGCAGGTTGGCCGCCGTGCGGGTCGGGTTGAGCGTCATCCGGCTCAGGATTCTCACGTACCTGTTTTGCCAACGCCGCTCCAGCCTCTCGATGACGTACCTGTCCAGCGCGTCCTCCGCCACGAGCATCCCGACCCCCGCGGTCGGCGTCATCACCAAATCCACGTAGGTCTGTTTGCCGTGCAGCCCGACGTTGCCGATGGAAGCTTGGCTGACGGGGCCTATCTCGAACTGCGTGCTCCATGCGGCCGACCAGGCGAGCGCCTTCATACGGCTCCGCCAGTAGCCGCCCGGGCGGCCCAACCTCAGGCGCGAGCCCACCGGGTCGTTCTGGATTTGGATGAACCCGAGCAGAGACCCCTGCATCGGGTGCGCGACGTAGTTGGTGAAGAAGCGGCCGCCGTCGCCCCAGCCGCCGAGCGAGCGCACCGAGCGGAAGTAGTCTCTGAAGAAGGGGCCGTGCAGGTCGCGCCGGGTCTTGGGCTGTGTGAGCGCGTAGCCGTGCTGAACCGAGAGGAAGAGTAGCGTCTGTTCAAAGGCGGCGCGCCAGCGGAAGTGCTTGCCGGCGTCGGGCGCGGCGGGCACCACACGCGCACCGCCCGCGGCGTCCGGGTCCGGCACGCGACCGACCTCGGCGTCGGGCGCGGCCGTGCTCTCGTTCGGCGCGGCCGTACTCTCGGTCGGAGGCGTCGGCGTCGGCTCGGGTGTGAGCCCGCCGCCCGCCCTTTGGCCGCCGCCGTCCTCCGCCTTCTCGGGAGGGAGCGCCGCACCGGAAGGCTCGCCCTTTGTCTCGACGGGGCTTGGAGTCGCCTGTGCGGCCGGGACGGCGGCGCGCCTTTCATACTTCGCGCACTGGGCTTCAGCCCCCACCGCGGCGGCGGCCGACAACACGGCCGCAATAAAGAGTTGTTTCAACCTGGCTCGCCTCCCCGCCTGCTCGTCAGAAATCCAAACCATTGTACACGGCGGGGGCGGATAACGTAGGGCGGCCCGGCCGGGTCAGTCTACCTCTATGCCGAGGCGGTCGGCGGATTTGAAGAGGGCGAGGCCGAGGAGGCAGGCGATGACGAGGCTGGCGTAGAAGGTGATGATGCCGCCGAGGAAGGTGCCGGGGAGGTTGCCGACCAGCGGCATGTCGAAGGGCGCGGTGACGAGTCCCACGACCCACGTCAGCAGGAAGGCGACGAACTGCACCGCGGCGTACATGCCGAACGCCTTGAAGTACACGAGCCCCATGTGGCGCATCGTGTCGAGCCCGACGAGCGGGTTTAAGACCGACTTCAGACTCTCGGTCCAGCCAGCGACCAGCAGCGCCATCGGGTGGCAGACGGCCGCCCAGC
>DASWNR010000522.1:0-4822 GCA_036399155.1 Pyrinomonadaceae bacterium | reverse complement strand
GATGAGTCTCCTCTGGATGCCGAAGGGCAGCGGCCCGCACGGGTCGGGCATCGGCGCGGACGGCAAGACCGTCCGGTTCACGTGCAAGGGCACGCGGACGGTCGGGAGGATTACCCACGACGGGCGCGGGCGCGACACGAGGCAATCGGCGCTGTCGGCCCGGAGCGCACAGGGGCGTGCGGGGGCCGCGGGAACTCGTGGTGGGCGCTAGTAGAAGCCGGTCGGCGGTTTCGACGGAGGGGTCGTCTCCTCCCGGCTCGGACGGGGCGACCACAAGGGGCGTGGCTCTGGCGGGCGCCACGGGCCTTGTCGGGCGTGCCATCCTCGAAGGGCTGCTCGCCGACACGTCGGTCACCTACGTCCACGCACTCGGCAGGCGCGAGCCCGGCATCGTTCACCCCAGGCTCTCCACGCACTTGGTGAACTTCAAGGCGCTTCCGCCACTCCCACCGCTCGACGAAATCTACCTGGCGCTCGGCACCACCATCAAGGCGGCGGGCAGCCGGGCGGCCTTCCGTGCCGTGGACTTTGACGCCAACCTCTCGGCCGCGCGCGCGGCGCTCGCCGCAGGCGCCCGTCGCGCCGGCCTGGTCAGCGCGATGGGCGCCGACGCGAAGTCCCGAATCTTTTACAACCGCGTGAAGGGTGAGTTGGAGGAGGCGCTGGCGCAGCTCCCGTTCGACGGGCTGGTCGTCGCCCGCCCGTCTCTGCTCGTGGGAGACCGCGAGTCGCTCGGCCAGCCGGGGCGCCCGGCCGAGAGGTTTGCGACGGCCGCGAGTAGATTCCTCGGCCCGCTCATCCCTGCGAACTACCGGCCCGTCGCCGCGGCCCGAGTCGCACGTTCGCTGCTCGCGCGCGTGCCGACATCCCGAGGTCACGCGGTGCTGCTCTCCGGCGAGATGCAGGACTGAGTAGCCACTTACCCGACGAACGGGACGACGACCCCACGCCCGCCTTGTTCGAGGTGAGGCGGCTTAACGTTTGGACTTAATCTAAAAAAAACTACGCGTCGCAGCGTCCATCTATAAGGAATTATTCTAGTAGGTCATATTATCATGTGAAATTCTGAATACCGGAGATTGCCGAATTCCGATAATTCAGAGTGCCCGCCCTTCGCCTCCCCCACCCGCCGGGAACAATGCGCTGAAAAGCAAAGACTTTCGTTGGGGGCGTGAGCCCGCCGACTGTTGGAACACTTGTTGCTCCCGCCAAAAGCCCCAGACGCACGCCCCTCGGGGACAGAGAATGATTAGGGCAGGGAGACATTGAGATGAAGAGGAAAGTTTTACTGCTCGCGGTCGCGTTGCTCGGCTTCGTGCTACAGGCGCAGGCGCAGACGAGTCGCGGAAACGTCAGCGGGGTCGTCACCGACCCGAACAACGCCGTCATCGCGGGGGCGGAGGTGATCATCACCAACGCCGAAACCGCCGTCAGCCGCTCGACCGTCACCAACGGGGAGGGCCTCTACCGCTTCGAGGCCATAGACCCGGGAAACTATTCGGTCAAGATCACCGCGCCGAACTTCGGCACCGTGATTAAGAACGACGTGGCGGTCAACGCCAACCAGACCTCGACCGTGGACACGCAACTGGCGCCGGGCGCCGCGTCAATCGAGATCAGCGTGACGGCGGAATCGGGCGCGCTCTTGCAGACCGAAGCGCCGGTGCGCGGCGGCAACATCACGAGGGCGCAGGTCACAGAGTTGCCCATCGCGAGCCGCAACCCGACGCTGCTGGCGCTGACGCTGCCGGGCGTGTCGAGCAACCGCGGCGGCTTCGGCGACAACACCTTCTCGGTCAACGGCGCGCGCGGCCGCTCGAACAACTTCCTGATCGACGGCACCGAGAACAACGACATCTCGGTCGCCGGGCAGGGCTTCAAGATCACAAACCCGGACGCGGTGCAGGAGGTCTCCGTCCAGACCTCGAACTACGACGCCGAGTTCGGCCGCTCGGGCGGCGCCGTCGTCAACGCGATCACGCGCTCGGGGACGAACGAGTTCCACGGCACGCTCTCCTACCTGCTCGACTCGCGCGTGGACGACGCCATCACCAGCTCCGAGTCGCGCGACCCGGCGATCGCGGCGAACGGCCTGCCCTTCGGCATCGAGAACATCTACTCGGGCACGTTCGGCGGCCCCGTCTACTTCCCGCGCTTCGGCGAGGGCGGACGCCGCGTCTACGACGGCCGCAACAAGACGTTCTTCTTCGTCGCCTACCAGGAGGATCGCCAGCGCTCGAACTCGCAGTCGCAGTTGATAACTCCGACCGCGGCCGGGCGCGCGCGCCTGCGCCAGCTCTTCCCGGAGGGGACGAACGCGAACGTCGACCTCTACCTCAACGCCACGCAGAGTGCGGTGGCCGTCGCCAGCCCCACCAACATCGCGCTCGGCACCGTGAACGGCGTCAACCGCGGCGACATCGAGTTCGGCACCTTCTTCCGCGCCTTCAAGGTGCTGAACACCGACAAGCAGTTCCAGGCGCGCGTCGACAGCCAGCTGACCGACCGCGACCAGTTCTCGGCGCGCTTCCTGTACGACAGCCAGATCATCCCCTTCGGCGGCACCATCGGCACCTCGACCTTCGAGGGCTTCGACGCCGACAACACCTCGAAGTACTACAACTTCCTGCTGGCGAACACGCACGTCTTCTCGCCGGTCTTCACCAACGAGACGCGGCTCGCCTACAACCGCATCGACCTCGGCTTCCCCATCACGGACCCGGGCGGGCCGGGCGGGACGCTCCCGCGCATCAACATCCAGCTGCTCACGTCGCTCGGCACCTCGACGAGCTTCCCGCAGGGGCGCATCGCGAACAACTACGTGGTGCAGGACACCGCGACCTACGTGAAGGGCAACCACACCTTCCGCGGCGGCGTAGACTTCCTGCGGCAGATCTCGACGCAGGCCGCGCCGTTCGTCCCGCGCGGCTCGCTCACCTTCTCGGCCAGCACGGGCTTCACCGCGTTCGCCAACTTCGTCGACAACGTCGGCGGCTCGGGCGGGGCGGCGGCGAGGGATTTCGGCAGCGCCGTCTACAACCCGGCGCTCTACCGCACGGCGGCCTTCTTCCAGGACCGCTGGAAGGTCTCCGACGCGCTGACGCTGACGCTCGGCCTGCGCTACGAGTACTTCGGCACGCCCTTCAACACGCTGCGCACGGCGGCCTACACGGGGCTCTTCAACGTCGACCCGGCGACGCGCCTCGGCCCGTACGCGCTGCCGAACCAGGTGGAGGCCGACCGGAACAACTGGGCGCCGACGGTGGGCGTCGCCTACTCGCCCACGGGCGGGGGGCCGCTCGGGCGGCTCTTCGGCGAGCGCAAGACCGTGCTGCGCGCGGGCTACCAGATCGGCTACGACTCGTTCTTCAACAACATCGCGTCGAACGCGGCGGTCTCCTCGCCGAACATCGTCGCGACGACGCTTAGCTCGGCGGTCACGGCCTCGACGCCGCGCGGCACGCCGAACTTCCTCCAGTCGCTCCCGACGACGGCCGCCGCGCTCACGCCGCTGAGCTCGCAGACGCTCATCGCGTCGAACCTCGTCAACCCGTACTACCAGCGCTGGTCGGCGGGCCTCCAGCGCGAGCTGCCCTTCAACACCGTCGTCGACATCGCCTACGTCGGGTCGAAGGGGACGAAGCTCTACATCAACGAGGACGCCAACCCGCAGGTGCGCCCCGAGCTGCGGCTGAACACGCCGGCCGGCTACCCGAACTGCACGCCGGCGGCGGCCGTGACCGCGGCGCAGTCCCCGACGGCGCAGTTCCCGGTCGGGTCGCTCTGCCCGCTCTCGGGCCGCCTCGACAACATCCAGGGCCCGAGGACCGTGCGCACGAACGGCGGCTCGTCCATCTACCACGCCGGGCAGGTCGAGGTGCGCCGGCGCTTCTCCGACAACTTCATGCTGACGGGCGCCTACACCTTCTCGAAGCTGATCGACAACGCGAGCGAGGTCTTCAGCTCGGTGGCCGGCGGCTTCGCGAACCAGCCCTCGTTCCAGACGCCGCAGATTTTCGGCGGCGACCGCCTCGACCGCGCCGTGTCGCTCTTCGACCGCCCGCACCGCGCGACGTTCACCTACATCGTCGAGTCGCCGTGGTTCCGCGACCAGCGCGGCCCCGCGGGCCGGCTGCTCGGCGGGTGGCAACTCTCGGGCGTGACGACCTTCGAGTCGGGCGTGCCCTTCACGGTCTTTAACGGGCTCGACTCGGACGGCATCGGCGGCGCGCTGGTCGACCGCCCGAACTTCAACCCGCTGGGGCAGCCCGGCGTCCGCGCCAGGCCCGTGGTCGACGCGCAGGGGTTCATCACGGGCTACGTCAACCCGGACGCGAACAACGCGCCCATCGACCCGGCGACGGCGCGCTACATCGGGCTGCCGGCCTACGTGGCGGGCCAGCCCGGCAGCGTGGCGCGCACGGGCAACCTCGGCCGCAACACCGAGCGCTCGCCGGGCCTGAACAACTGGAACATGAACGTGATGAAGCGGACGAGGTTGACGGAGAACACGAGGCTGGAGTTCAGGACGGAGTTCTACAACGTCTTCAACCACCCGCAGTTCGGCCAGGGCAGTTCGAGCCCGTTCTCGCCCCCGGGGAACCCGACCGGGTCGAACTTCATCGCTGCGACGGTCAACACTTCGCAGGCGGGGTTCTTCCTCGTCCCGAACACTTCTAACTCCGACAACGGCGGGCGCGTCATCCGCTATCAGCTCAAGCTGATATTCTGAGGCGGTCTCCAGTCCGCCGAGTGTCGTGAGGCGGAAGGCCGCACGCGCACGCGGAAAGTCCCCGGGCGTGTTCAAACACCCGGGGACTTT
>DASWNR010000521.1:0-7053 GCA_036399155.1 Pyrinomonadaceae bacterium | reverse complement strand
GAGTTCCTCGAACGCGGCGAGCCCGTCTACAAGAGCCGCGACTGGCACCCCGCGCGCACGAAACACTTCGCAGACTACGGCGGGACGTGGCCCGTACACTGCGTCCGTGGGACGCCCGGCGCGGAGTTCCACAAAGAACTGCTCGACGACCCGCGCGTCCGCGTCGTCTCGAAGGGGATGGGCGACGAGGACAGTTACTCGGCCTTCGACGGCACGACGCTGGCCGAAGAGTTGCGCCGGCAGGGCGTCCGCGAGGTCTGGGTCGGCGGGCTCGCCACCGACTACTGCGTCAAGAACACCGTCCTCGACGCGCTGCGCGAAGGCTTCCGCGTCCGCGCGCTCTCCGACGCCATGCGCGCCGTCAACATCCGGCCCGACGACGGCCGGCGCGCCCTCGAAGAGATGCGCGCCGCCGGCGCGGAAGTCGTCTAGGTCGTCCGCGCCGGCGTCGGGCAAGACTGTAATCACGCGTCCCTTCCGGCGCACGTACACGTCCGATGGTTGTGTTCATCAACGGCTCGTTCGGCGTGGGCAAGACCACGGTCGCGAGGCTCCTGCGCGGCCGGGTAGCGGGGAGCGCCGTCTACGACCCGGAGCTGGCCGGCATCGCCATGATGCGCCTGTCGAACCTGGCGGGCTTCAAAAGAACGGCGGCCGAAGACTTTCAGGACTTCGCACTGTGGCGCAGGTCGGCGGTCGCGGGCGTCCGACTCTTCCGCGCGCTCTTCCGCGGCCCGGTCATCGTGCCGATGACTTTCACCCGCCGCGAATACTTCGACGAGGTCGTCGCCGGCGTCAGACGCTTCGACCCGCAAGTCCGCGTCTTCTGCCTGAGGGCCGGCCTGCCGACCGTGAGGAAACGTCTGGCGGGGCGCGAGTCCGAGACCGAGGGGCCGGGCGCGGAGTGGCTCGCGCGCCGCATCGCCGAGTGCGCCGACGCGCACCGCGACCCGCATTTCGGCGAGCCCATCGAGACCGAAGACCGGCCCCCGCGTGAGGTCTGCGAAGACATCTTCCGGCGAGTAGTCGGTAGACAGTAGACAGAAGTCAGTAGCGCCCCGCGTCGCAGGCGTTGACTCTGACACACGAACGATTCGGCCGACGAGGGTTTTTCTACTGACTACCGTCTACTGACTACTGTCTACTTCCCACTTATGCTCAACATCGACCGCTATCACGCCACGATGGGCGACGCCTCCTACAAGGAGGTGACGCGCCTGCACGACGCGCTTCTGAGCGACACCGAGGCGACCTTCTACGTCACGCAGCGCAAGCTCGCCTACGCGCCGTGTCTCGGGCACGAGCGGCTGCTGCGCTCGCTCTTAGACCTGCGCGTCGACCGCCCGCGCCTGCGCACGCTCGAACAGGATCGCGGCGGCCTGCTCCTGTTCGCGCGCGCCGTCGAGGACATCAACTTCGCCGGCACCGTCCGCGCCGTCCGACCCGGCACAGTCATGTTCGCCGGCCAGCCCTTCGCCGACATCACCGGCGCCTTCGGGCTCGCGCAGGCGCAGGAGATAAAGTTCGAGCACGCCTTCGACCTCCCGATGACGACCGCCTCCATCGCCATGCGGCTCCGGCGCGCGGCGGGCGACCGCTGGCTCTCCGACTTCTCCCTGCGCCGCAACGGCGACATCGAGCGCGCCGTGGACGTGGCGACCTACGCCTTCATCGGCGGCTTTAACGACACCTCGAACATGGAGGCCGCGCACCGGCTCGAAATCCCGGCGGTCGGCACCGAGGCGCACTACTGGCAGCAGTCCTACGTCGAGTTCATGGACGAGCCCGAGGTCGAGCCGCGCACCGGAAGGCCCAAGCACTTCGAGCAGGTCGCCTTCGAGCGGTGGCTCGACGCCAACCCGCAGGGGACGACGCTGCTGCTCGACACCATCGACGTTCACATGGGCGCCGTCCACGCCGCGCTCGCCGCCACCTCCAGCCCCGAGCGCCGCCGCGCCTTCAAGGGCTTCCGCGTGGACTCGGGCGACCTCGCCAAGCTCGGCCGCTGGTGCCTTGAGTTCTTCGAGGCCAACGGGCTCCGCGACCTGATGCCCGTGCTCACCGGCGACCTCGACGTTGAAGGCGTCCGCCGCATCGTCGAAGAGTTCCCCGAGGCCGCCGGCTTCGGCATCGGCACAAAGCTCTCGGGCGAAGTCAGCCGCGTCGCCGGCGTCATCTTCAAGGAGTGCGTCATCGACGGGCGCCCCACGCTCAAGGCTTCCAACACGCCCGAGAAGTCGACGCTGCCCGGCCGCCTGCAAGTCTTTCGCGGCGTCGGCGAGGACGGCCGCTACGTGGCCGACGTGACCGGGCTCGACGCGGAGGAGGTCGAGATTCCCGGCGCGGCGTCGGTCGAACGCCTCCTCCAGCCCTTCTGGGTGGGCGGCCGTCACGACTCGATTCCGTCAATCCTCAAGCAGAAGGCTTCGGTCGAAGAGCAGCTCCGGCGCTTCCCCTCCCTCGACGAATACCCGCACGCGCTGAGCGACCGGCTGAGACGCCTGCGCGACGAGCTGACCGCCCGGATGCGCGCCGACGACTCCGGCTGGCGGCAAGTCCTCAACGTCCCCGGACGACTCGAAGCCGGACTCGCCCCGGCGGAGCGGCAAACATAAGGTCAGGGGTTAACGGTGCCGGCCGTCCACGAGCCGGTTGCGCTCGGCGAGCACCCGGCGACAAAGCACCGCCTCACTTTCTGATAATAATTTTACTTCTGGTCGGCGAGCGCATGCTCGATGCGGCGGTCGGGGATGAGCCACATGACCGCGACCACGACGTACAGCGCGCAGGCGAGCCACGAGTTCACGAGCGAGAGTGGGATGGCCGCGGCGTAACACACCACCGACACCTTGCCTTTGAAGTCCCTGCCCAGAGCCTTCGCCAGCGCGGAATCATCGCCGTGGTATGAAACGAGGACGCGCGCCAGAATGAAGTAAGCTATCGCGGAGAACAGTAGCACCACGCCGTACAGGGCGACGGGCCAGGCGGCGAAGTGATTCTCGCCCATCCAGCCGGTGACGAAAGGGATTAGCGACAGCCAGAACAGCAGGTGGAGGTTGGCCCAAAGGATGCGGCCGTTGACATGCCTGACCGCGTGTAGCAGGTGGTGGTGGTTGCTCCAGTAGATGCCGACGAAGATAAAACTGAGGACGTAGCTCAGGAATACGGGAATCAGAGACCCGAGCGCGGCCAGATCGGCCCCGTGCGGCACCTTCAACTCCAACACCATGATGGTGATGATGATGGCGAGCACGCCGTCGCTGAACGCCTCCAAACGCCCCTTGCCCATGAACGTCCTCCGTTTAATGTGTTAACCGGTCTGCGACGCGCGCCACCGTGCCGCCCGCCTGTCCATCTCTTTGATGAAATCGTCTTTGCCGTCCATGTACCCGTCCATGCTCTGCGGGTGTTCCTCCGCCAACCTGCGCTTCAGCTCACTGTATCTTTGTGCCTCCGCGGGGTGGGCGATCATGTAGTCGCGGAACGCCAGGTGGCGCACCGCCTCCGCCGAGCCGGCCTCGAACGCGTGAATGTGATGCGTCCTGACCCCTTCCCGGTCGTCCTTGCGGAAGTAGCGGCGGCCGGGGATTCCGTACTCGCCCATCACCTCGTAACCGAGTGACTCCATCGCCGGACTCCGCCCGTCCACCTCGGCGATGTCTCTGACCTCGATTAACAGATCGACGACGGGCTTCGCGTATATGTCCGGAATGGCCGTGCTGCCGACGTGGTGGACGGCCACGACATTCTCGCCCAGCGCGGCGGCGACGTGCCGCGCTTCCGCCTCGAACGCATCCCGCCACCGGGGGTCGTGCGGGACGACTTCTACTTTCCACATGAATCAAGCATCTCACAATCGGCTCGCGGGCTACCACCCCGACCGACGCCCCGGGCCCACCTAACATGCCGAAGTTTCCGCGCCCCGGCCCGGCGTCGGCCGCCCGGCGGCCTGCCGTTTGCCCGGCGTTGGTGTATAATTTCGGCGTCTTCCGAAAAAATCCCAGTTAAGAGAAATTGGAGCCAGACGCCATGAGATATCTGTTTTTGGCCGCGCTCATGCTCGCTTTGCCCCTCCTCGGCATCGCGCAGCAGACACGCAGCGGCAGCGGGGGGAGCAAGCTCTTCACCTACCCTTACGCCATCGACGATCTGCCGAACGGGCTCCGGCTCGTCACCGTGCCGACCGACTACCCGAACCTGGTCTCGCTCTACATCGTCGTCGCCGCCGGCTCGCGCAACGAGGTCGAGGCCGGCAAGAGCGGCTTCGCCCACTTCTTCGAGCACATGATGTTCCGCGGCAGCGAGAACTACACGAACGAGCAGCGCGAGGCCATCTTCACGCGCGCCGGCGCCGAGACCAACGCCTACACGACCGACGACCGCACCGTCTACCACGCCACCTTCTCCAAAGAAGACCTCGAAGAGATCATGAAGGCCGAGGCCGACCGCTTCCAGCGGCTGAAGTACACGCCCGAGCAGTTCAAGACCGAGGCCAAGGCCGTCAAGGGCGAGTACGACAAGAACAGCGCCAACCCCTTCTCGAAGATGTTCGAGGTGCTGCGCGAGACCGCGTTCAAAAAGCACACCTACTCGCACACGACGATGGGCTACCTCAAGGACATCGAGGACATGCCCAACCAGTACGACTACTCCAAAGAGTTCTTCTCGCGCTTCTACCGGCCGGAGTATTCGACCATCGTCGTCGTCGGCGACATCACGCGCGAGCGCGCGCTCGACCTGACGAAGAAGTACTGGGGGGCGTGGCAGCGCGGCAGCTACAAGGCCGACATCAGCGAGGAGCCCGAGCAGAAGGAGTCGCGCACGGCGCACATCCCGTGGGACGCGCCGACGCTCCCGCACCTCGCCGTCGCCTTCCGCGGCCCGGAGTTCTCCGACTCCTCGAAGGACTTGGCCGCGCTCGACCTCTTCCAGTCGGTCGCCTTCGGCGAGAACTCCGACCTCTACCAGCAACTGGTGCTGAAGGAGCAGAAGGTTGACGTGCTCGGCGCGGACTTCGGACACCAGGCCGACCCGGAGCTGTTCACCGTCTACGCGCGCGTCAAGGACCCGGCGCAGGTCACTTACGTCCGCGACCAGATTCTGAAGACCTTCGAGCGCTTCAAGACCGAGCAGATAGAGCAGGCCAGGCTCGAAGCGACGCGCTCGCGGATGCGCTACGGCTTCGCGATGGCGATGAACAGCAACAACGCCATCGCCTCGGCGCTCGCGCCCTACATCGCGCTCGAACGCACGCCCGAGACGCTCAACCGCCTGTTCGACACCTACCAGACGGTCACGGCCGGCGAGATACGCGACGCGGTCAAGAAGTACTTCCGCGAGGAGAGCCGCACCGTCGTCACGCTCGCCACCAAGGGGCAGAACCTCGCGGCGCTCGGCAGCCGCGGCGGAGAGGGGGGGCGCGACTGATGAGACGCACGTCCAGTCTACTGCTCGCCGCCGCCTTCATGCTCGCGCCGCTCTCGGCCGCCTACGCGCAGGGGAGCGTGCCGGCCGCGGGCGCACGGAAAACCTCGATGACCAACACAACCAAGCCGGCCGGCGGCGCGGCCGCCGCCGCCGCCAAGCCCGCGTCGGTGCTTGAGCCGTCGCAGTCGCCGCTCGTCTCCTTCCGCCTGCTCTTCATGACGGGCGCGGCCTCCGACCCCGACGGCAAGGAGGGCGTGGCCTCCCTGACGGCCGCGATGCTCGCGCAGGGCGGCTCGCGCGCGCTGCCGTACGACGAGATCGTCGAGGCGATGTACCCGATGGCGACCTCCTTCGGCTGGCAGGCCGACAAGGAGATGACCGTCTTCTCGGGCACGACGCACGTCGACAACCTCGACAAGTACTACTCGCTCGTCCGCGACATGCTGCTCGACCCGGGCTTCCGCGAGGACGACTTCGCGCGCATCAAGTCGGACGCCCTCAACTACCTCAAGACCTCCCTGCGGCAGGGCAACGACGAGGAGCTGGGCAAGGAGTACCTCTACAACATCATCTACGCCGGCCACCCGTACGAGCACCACAACATGGGCACCGTCTCGTCGCTCGAACGCCTGACGCTCGACGACGTGCGCGCCTTCTACCGTGCGAACTACACGCAGGGGAACCTCGTCATCGGGCTCGCGGGCGGCTACCCGGCGAACTTCGCCGCGCGCGTCGAGGCCGACTTCGCCAGGCTGCCCGCGGGCGCGGGCGCGCCCAAAAAGTTCGCGCAGCCCAAAGTCTCCCCCGGCATGAGGGTCGAGATCATCCAGCGCGAGACGCGCGCGACCGCCATCTCGATGGGCTTCCCCATCGCGGTCAACCGCTCGCACAAGGACTGGCCCGCGCTCGCGCTCGTCGCCTCGTACCTCGGCCAGCACCGCTCAAGCGTGAGCCACCTCTACCAGCGCCTGCGCGAGGCGCGCGGGCTCAACTACGGCGACTACTCCTACGTCGAGTACTTCCCGCGCGGCATGTTCCAGTTCACGCCCGACCCGAACCTCGGCCGCTCGACGCAGATTTTCCAGATATGGATTCGCCCCGTCGAGCCGCAGAACTCGATGTTCGCGCTGCGCGCCACTCTCTTCGAGTACGACAAGCTCGTGCGCGACGGGATGAAGCAGGAGGACTTCGACTCCATCCGCCAGTTCCTTGTCAAGTACGCCAACGTGCTCACGTCCACGCAGGGCGCGCGGCTCGGGTACTCGCTCGACAGCCGCTACTACGGCACGCCCGAGTACACCTCCTTCATGCGGACGAGTTTGTCGAAGCTGACGCTGGCCGACGTTAACCGCGCCATCAAGCAGCACCTCGCGTCAGACCGCATGAGGGTCGTGATGATTACGAAGGACGCCGCGGGCCTCCGCGACGCCATCATCAAGGGCGCGCCGTCGCCCATCACCTACAACTCGCCCAAGCCCGCCGACATCCTGGCCGAGGACAAGATCATCGAGCGCTACCCGCTCGCGATAGAGGCCGGGGACGTTCGGATCGTGCAGGTGGCCGACGTGTTCGAAAAGCCGCTCTTCGGCTGAGCCGCAGAGGGTGGCGCTACGCCGCGCGGGTTGC
>DASWNR010000520.1:0-14715 GCA_036399155.1 Pyrinomonadaceae bacterium | reverse complement strand
ATGTGCGGTTTCCTGTTTCATTCAGGAAACGCAGAAGACTTCTGCATCGGCCGTGCCACGCGTCACGCCTTCGGGCGCGGCAGGAGCGGCTCGCAGTTGAGCGTCTGCGGGCCGGCCTCGGTGCAGGCGGCGTACTTCGCGCCCTCGTACATGGTGAGGCCGGCGTGCTCGCCGCGCGCGTTGAGGACGTAGAACTGGATGCCGAAGGACGGGTTTCCTTCCGCGTTGAGCAGGCGCTTCTCGACGGTGTTGGCGCGGATGCGTCGGAGCGCCTCCAGCCCCGCGTCCTTCGGGTGTTTGCCCCTTCTCATCTCCTCGACGATGAGGAACGAGCAGAGGTTGAAGAGGTTCGCCTCGCCCCGACCCGTGGAGCCGGCCGCGCCGACCGCGCCGTCGACGTAGAGCCCCGCGCCTAGGATGGGCGAGTCGCCGACGCGCCCCGGTATCTTCCACGCGAGCCCCGAGGTCGTCGTCACGCCGCAGACCTCGCCCTTCGAGTTGACCGCGTCGCAGTTGATGGTGCCGTAGAAGTGCTCCTCGCGGACGAGCCCCTCCGCGACCATCTTCAGCCCCTCGCGCCGCCACAGTTCCGCGCGCTTCGCGGGGTCGAGGTAGTGGCCGGGGTCTGTGCGGCGCTTCCATTCGAGCCACAGCCTGCGCGAGTGTTCGGTGTTCAGGTCGTCCTCGATCTTAAAGCCCATGTTGCGCGCGAAGTCCCGCGCGCCGTGGCCGACGAGCAGGTGGTGGTCGGTCGTCTCCATGACGGCCTTGGCGACGAGCGAGGGCGTCCGCACGCCTTCGAGCGAGGCGACCGCGCCGGCGCGCTTCTTCGGGCCGTGCATGACGGAGGAGTCGAGCTGGACGACGCCGTCCGCGTTCGGCAGCCCGCCGTAGCCGACGCTGTCGTCCAAAGGGTCAAGCTCGACGATGTTGACGCCCGCGAGACACGCGTCGAGCACGTCCGCGCCCGAGGTCATCAGGCGGAAGGCGCGCTGGACGCACGTCTCGTCGCCGCCGTTCTTGAACTGGTTGCCGTTGGCGGAGGCGACGACCGCGGGCCTCACGCCCTGCGTGTGGACGGCGGGCGCGCCCGCGCTCAGAGTCTTTGTCGAGGCCGCGGCGAGCCCGGCCGCCGCGCCCGTGCGAAGAAAATCGCGCCTTCTCATCTTTCCGCTCATCGGTTTCTCCGGTCTGTTGTTTAGTGTCGGCGCGGCTCGGCGCCGGGTGGCGTGCGGTCACTCCTCGCGCAGCGTCAGCGTCTTCAAGACCCACTCGTCGGGGTCGAGCGCGACGGCCGCCGGCCTGCGTTCGAGTTTGAAGTCGAAGGTCTGTTCGCGCACGCTCATTTCGATTGTCTCGCGGCGCGGGGCGGCCGAGCCGCCGTCGCGGAACTCCACGTCGAGCGGCACGCGGAAGGGCGCGCCGCGCTGCGTCTGCCGGACGCGCAGGCGCAGGCGCTTCGACGGCTCGTCCCAACTCCACGCCGCGTCGTAGGCGGGGAAGCCCGGCTCGTAAATCCACTGGCGGAAGAACCAGTCGAGCGGACGGCCCGCGTGGCGCTCCATCACGCGGCGGAAGTCCTCGGTGAGCGCGTTCGAGTCGCGGTAGGTGCGGTAGTAGTCCGCGACTCCGGCGAAGAACTTCTCGTCGCCGACGACGCGGCGCAGCATGTGCAGCACCCACGCGCCCTTCTGGTAGTTGTTCCGGTTGAGCAGCTTGAAGAGGTCTTTGACCTCTGGGTCGTGGACGGGGCGCGCGACCGATTCCGCCTCGCCCACGTAGCGCTCCTTCTCGGAGAGCATGATGCGCACGAACTTGTCGCGGCCGTCGGCGCGCTCGAAGAAGAGTGCGCCGAAGTAGGTGGCGAAGCCCTCGCTCAGCCAGAGGTGGTGCCAGTCGGCCTCGGTAACGGAGTCGCCGAACCACTGGTGCGCTATCTCGTGCGCGACGGTGCCTTCGAGTCCGCCCGAGCCGTCGTAAGAGTTCTCGTCGAAGAAGATGTTCGAGGCGTTCTCCATCCCGCCGAAGCGCGTGGACGACTGGACGAGCGCGAGCTTCGCGTAGGGGTAAGGCCCGACGAGGTTCGTGTAGAACTCAAGCATGCGGAGCGCGCGGCCGTGGTCGACGAGCCCGCGCTCGCGGTCTTTCGGGTAGAGGTAGTGGAGGAGGCGCGTGCCGTTCCACGCGCCCGCGTCGATGACCGAGAACTCGGTCGCGCCGAAGACCATGCAGTAGACGGGGACGGGCACGTCCTCGCGCCAGTGCGTGAGCCGCGTCCCGTCCGGCCGGGTCGTCGTCTCGATCAGGCGGCCGTTGGCGACCACGTCGTAGCGCGCGGGCGCGGTGACGAAGAACTCGACTTTGGCCTTGTCGTACGGGTGGTCGATGGAGGGGAACCAGTGGTGCGCGCGGTTGGGCCAGTTGTCGGCGAAGACCGTGCGGTCGCCGAACTTGTTCCGCTTGAAGTAGAGCCCGTCGGCCGGCGCGCCGTGGTACCTGACCGCGATGCTGAATGAGGCGGCCGGCGGGTAAAGCTGGTTGAGGGTGACGAGGAGGCGGCCGTCGCGCCGTTCGTATTTCGCGGGGCTCCCGTTCACGTTCACGGCGTCCACCGTCAGCCCCTCGAAGTCGAGCGTGACCTGGCTGACGCCTCCGCCCCTGACGGCGAAGAGGATTTCGGTCTCGGCGCTTATCTCGTCGCGCTCCTCGCCGACCGCGAGACGGATATCGTACTCAAGCACGTCAAGCTCGGGCCGGCGCGGGTAGTCGTCGCGCGCTGTGGCGTGCGCGGAGAGGCACAGCAGCAGCGCCGTCGCGCCGAGCAGCCGCGCCTTCGTCCCGGGCCGCGTTCTCATGGGCGGCTCTCCGGCGCTGACTCTCTTTCGGGCACTCTTTCGGGAAGCTCGACGCCGTAGGCGAGCGAGAGCCGCCAGCGCCCGCGCTCTTTGACGAAGAAGTCCGTGAAGGCGACCGTGCTCGCGTGCTCCGCGCCGTCGTCGGTGCGGACGCGCGCGCGCTGGACGCCGGTGAGGACGGCCGTGTCGCCGTAGACGCTCACGCGCAAGCCCTCGCCCTCGACCGAGAGGATGCGGCCGGGAAGCTGTGTGACGTTCTGTAGAAACTCCGCGCGGCTCAGCTCCGCGGCGGGCGTGCGGTAGACGAAGTCCGCGGCGAGTACGCGTTCGAGCGCCTTCGCGTCCTTGGCGCGGATGGCGTCCATCGTCTCGCGCTCAAGGCGCAGGACGCTCTCGACCACGCGGCGGGGCGTGCGGGGTTCGGTCATCATTCGCTCCTGTGCGTGGGCGCGCGGCTGCGAAAAACAAGCAACCGCCAGCGCGGCGAGGGCAATCAAACGTGGCGTCAAAACTCTCTCCGTTATTCCCTGCGTGGACGAAGTGCGTTTCGGGGTGGGGCGGAAAGCCGACCCGAGGTTTATACACCAAGCCGGCCCCGCTGAACACCCCTTTCGCCTAAACGTGTGCGCGCGGTTAACGCACGCACGCCCGGCGGCGTCATTTTCGGGGGCGCGGGTTCGCCGTGCTATGATTTCGGCCAGCTCTCCCGGCTGAACGAGCGAAGACACTGAGGAGAAGCAAATGCTTTCACGTCGTAAACTTATCTTGCTGCCCGCGCTGCTGGCGGCCGTCCTCGGCCTCGCGGCCTGCCCGAGCCAGACCAACATCGGGAAGATAACGGCCGACCCCGACCGCTACATGGACAAGGAGGTCGGCATCGTCGGCCGCGTGACGGACAGCTACGGCGTGCCCTTCGTCGGCGGCGCCTACGAGCTCGACGACGGCACGGGGAAAATCTGGGTCGTCACGCAGCGCGGCACGCCCTCGAAGGGCTCGCGCGTCGGCGTCAAGGGGCGCGTCTACTCGGGCGCGACCTTCCGCGGCCGCAACCTCGGCACGGCCTTGAGGGAGGAGGATCGCCGCGTCAAGTCCAACTGACACGACGAACGCGGGCGGTTCCCTTGAGGGGTTGAGAATCGTCCGCGGCCTCGGCGAGCAGTTCGCGGCGCTGCACGGCCGGTCGCTCCTCCTCGCGCGTGCGCTTGAGCCCGAGCGCCTCTACTGGCAGCCGGCGCGCGAGCCGGGCGCGCGCACCTTCCCCGTCTACTCATGCGGCGAGCACCTCCTGCGCTCGGCCGCCGCCGTCGAGCAGACCTTCGGCGGCATCACCGTCAACCTCTGGGACGACCCCTTCGAGTGGACTCTGCCCGAACAGCTTCCCGCGCCCGCAGACGTGGCGCGCTACCTCGAAGAGGCGGAGGCGACGCGCCTGCGCGCCTTCGAGTTCCTGCGCTCGGACGAAGACCTCTCGAAGGAGATAGCCGCGCCCGCCGGGATGCGGACGCTCTTCTCGCTCGCCTCTGAGACGCTCGCCCGCGCCTCTCACCACCAGGGTCGCGCCTACGCCACCTTCCGCCTCTTCTCCGACGCGCGCCTGCCGCGGGTGTGAGACGTTGCGCGGGCCGAGTCTGAAAGCGGCGCCGCGCGGGGCGGCGGTTGCGCGCGAACTTCGTGCGTGGGATAGTCGTAGAGACAGCCGAGGCTTTACCTCATCCCGCTTGGTGGAGGGTCGAAGGAAAGATGTTCTGCCCACAATGCGGACAGCAGCAGTTGTCCGACGCCGCGCGCTTCTGCTCGCGGTGCGGCTTCCAGCTCGCGGCCGTCTCGAACCTGCTCGCCACGGGCGGCGCCGCGCCCGAGACGGCGGTGGAGATGGTGCCCGCGCCCGACACGCCGAGGAGGAAGGGCGCGCGCCTGGGCGGGAAGCTGATGCTGTCGGGGGCGTTCCTCCTGCCCGCGTTCGGCCTGCTGGGCGAGCTTATCGGCTCGCCGGAGGAGTTGGTCATCGTGGGCGCCATCGTTTTCCTGGCGGGGCTGTTCCGCCTCCTCTACGCGCTCATCTTTGAGGACGGCCCGTACCGTAGGCAGCTTCAGCGACAGCCGGCGCACGTCACGCCGGCGGAGTTCGCGCCGCCGCGCGCGGCTCCGGCGCTGCCCCCGCAGCAGACGATGCCCGCGCGCGGCTACGCGCCGCCGCAGCGACCCGAGACGGCCGACCTCGCCTACAGGCCGAGCGTGACCGAGGGCACGACGCGGCTGCTCGACAGGGAGCGCGACGAGTCGGCGCGCTGAAACGCCGCGCAACCGAGGAGTCAGGAGATGTTCTGCCCCAACTGCGGCCAGAGACAGACCTCGAACGACGCGCGCTTCTGCAACGCCTGCGGCTTCGCGCTCAACGCCGTGAGCGACCTGCTCGCGAGCGGCGGACGACTCCACTGGCGTCCGCCCGAGGCGACGCATCAAGTCCAGCCCGCCCAGCCGGCCGCGCTCACGCCGCGCCAGAAGGGCATCCGGCAGGGCGTGATGCTGATGCTCAGCACGTTCCTCCTCGTGCCGCTGCTCGCAATCTTCGGCGTGGCGCTGCTCAACCTCCCGGGCGAGATAGTCGCGCTCGCGGCGGTCGGGTGCCCGGTCGGCGGGCTGCTGCGCCTGGTCTACGCGCTCATGCTTGAGAGCAACGTCCCGACCGCGCCGGAGTCCGCGCCCGCCGCCCCCTACGTGCCGCCGCCGACCATCCCTAACTACCTCGGCACGCCCGTCCGTAACACGGCCCTGCCGCCGCCGCAGAGCACGCCCGTCCCCGCGCCCGCGCGGCCGCAGCGCTACAACACGGGCGAGCTGGTCGAGCCGCCGCGCGCAAGCGTCACAGACCACACCACACGCCTGCTCGACAAACACCCGGATGAGCCGCCGCAGCACTAACGACGAGCCGCCCACACTCGCCGAGCGCCTCCGCCAGAAAATACGAAGCGAAGGGCCTGTCACCTTCCGCGAGTGGATGAGCGCGGCGCTCTACGACGAGCGCGGCGGCTACTACCGGCGGCGCGGGGTCGAGCGCTGGGGGCGCGGCGGCGACTACCGCACCGCTCCCGAGCGCGGCGCACTCTTCGCGGCGACCTTCGCGCGCCACTTCTCGAAGCTCCACGAAGAACTCGGCCTGCCTGAACGCTTCCACATACTCGAACAGGGCGGCGGCGCGGGCCGCTTCGCGCACGGCGTCCTTTCGACGCTCAGGCGCGACGCGCCACGCGTCTTCGACTCGCTCGTCTACGTCTTCGACGAGGCCGGCGCCGACTCGCGCGAGCGCGCGGCTGCGCTTCTCTCGCCGTTCGGCGGGCGCGTCGAGTTCCGACGCGCCTCCGAAATCACAGGCCCATTCGACGAGGCCGTCGTCTTCTCGAACGAGCTGCTCGACGCGTTCCCCGTCCACCGCGTGACAACGCGCGGCGGGCGTCTGCGTGAGGCTTACGTGGGTTTGAGTGAAGACGGCGGCGGCTTCGTCTTCGTCGAGGGCGAGCCCTCGACGCCGCGGCTCGCCGAACACTTCCGGCGGCTGGGCGTGACGCTGGCGGAGGGGCGGTCGGCGGAAGTTAATCTCGACGCGGGCGAGTGGTTGGGACGCGCGGCCGAAATCGTCGGGCGCGGCTTCGTCGTCACGGTCGATTACGGCGACGAAGCCGCCGGGCTCTACGGCGCCCCGCAGAGGCGGGACGGGACGCTGCGGGCGTTCCGCCGTCACGAGCTTGTCGATGACGTGCTTGCAGACCCCGGCGAACAGGATTTGACCACGACCGTCAACTGGACTCAGGCAGTCGCGGACGGCGAGGCCGCCGGGCTGAAGAAAGTCTCGCTCGAACGTCTCGACGCCTTCCTGCTCCGCGCCGGCCTTGTCGAACAGCTTGAGCTTGAGAGCGCGCACGCCTCCGGCGAAGCCGACCTCGCCGCGCTCCGCCTCGACGCGCGCGAGATGATTCTGCCCGGCGGCATGGCCTCACACTTCCAGGTTCTCGTTCAGCGGAAAGACGAACTGCGGTAGACAGTAGTCAGTAGAAAAACTTCTATGAGCCGGGCAGCCGGCCTGTCATCGTCAACACACGTCGAGCGGAGCCTACTGACTACTGACTACTCCCTTTTGTCAGTCTGTTTCCGCCGCGCGTTTCCTGATAAAATCTCGTCGGTCTACAGTTCAACCCGCACCACTTACACGCCGCAGGTGACTTCGATGAAAAGGACTCTGGCGCTCTGCGTCTTTCTGGCCGTCAACCTTCTGCTCTCGCCCGCCGTTAACGTCTGCCGCGCGCAGACGACGCCGTTCCTCTCCGACGAGGAGATACGCACGCTCTCGAACGAAATCTCGGGCGACCGCGCCTTCGAGCACATACGCTGGCTCTCGCACTGGCACCGCGACTCGGGCATGGAGGGCTTCTTCAAGGCGCGCGACTACGTGATGCAGGCGGCGCGCGAGGCCGGCCTCGAAGAGGTGCGCTTCATCGAACAGCCGCTTGAGGGGCCGAACTACACCCCGCGCTCGGCCGAGCTGTGGATGGTCGAGCCCGTCGAGCTGAAGCTCGCCGACATAGGCGAGCACGCCGTCTACCTCGCCGACATGAGCCGCGACGCCGACGTGACGGCCGACCTCATCGACATCGGCGACGGCACGGACGAGGCGTTGGCGGGTCTGGACGTGAGGGGCAAGATCGTCCTGACGAGCGGGCCGCCGCAGCGCGCGGTCGAAACCGCCGTGGCGAAGGGCGGCGCCGTCGGCGTCGTCACCTACCAGACCTCCGAGTCGAAGAGCCCTTTCGACTACCCCGATCAGGTCGCGTGGTCGCGCATCAACGCAGAGCCGCCCGCGGGCACGCGGGGCACCTTCGCCTTCGTGCTGCCGCCGCGCAAAGGCGACACGCTGCGCCGCATACTCCAGACGAAGGGCACGCAAGACCTCTTCGCCACGGGCAAGCCCGCGCCCGGCGGCCGCGTCCGCCTCAGGGCGAAGGTGGACACAGAGTTCGGCCCCGCGCCCGGCAAGACCGGCTTCGTCGAGGCCGTCATACGCGGCACGCGGCCCGGGCAGCAGCAGATCGTGCTGACCGCGCACTTGCAGGAGGAGCAGGGCTCGGCCAACGACGACGGGAGCGGCTGCGCGAACCTGCTGGAACTCGCGCGCGTCTTTAACAAGCTCATCAGGGAAGGGAAGATCAAGCGGCCGCAGCGCGACCTGCGCTTCTGGTGGACGGACGAAATCTATTCGGAGTATCACCACTTCGGCAAACACCCCGACGAGGCGAAGAGGATTCTGGCCAACGTCCACCAGGACATGACCGGCGCGAACCTCGCGATGGGCAGCCGCGTCCAGCACCTCATCTTCGCGCCACACTCGCGCACCTCGTACCTCGACGCACTGTTCGAGAGCGTCGGCACCTACCTCATCCAGACCAACAATGGCTTCCTCTCGGCGAGCCGGCAGGGCGGGCTGCCGCGCCCTTACACGCGCCCGCTCTACTCGACGCGCGGGACGCGGCAGGGCTACAACGCGCGCTTCGTCCCGCACTTCGGCTCGTCCGACCACATGGTCTTCCTCGAAGGCGCGGTCGGCGTCCCCGCGGTCGCTCTCATCAACTGGGACGACCCCTTCATACACTCTTCGGACGACGACCTCTTCCAGATAGACCAGACGACGCTGCGCCGCAACAACTTCCTCATCGGCGCGATGGCCTACTTCCTCGCCAACGCCGACGACAGGCACGTCCCGCTGCTCGTCGCCGAGACCGCCGCGCAGGGGCGCAGGCGACTCGCCAACGACCTGCAAGTCGCCATGCAAATCCTGCGCGACTCGGCCGCCGAGCCCGACCACGGCTGGAAGCGCGCGAGTATAATCATCGCGCAGGGCACCGAGCGCGAGTGGCGCGCCCTCGCGTCCGTGCGCGCCTTCGTCGGCGAGAGCCGCGACGCGGCACGCCTGTTGGACTCGATGTCGAACGCGTTCCTGGTCAACGGCGGGACGAGCGCGCAGCTCGACGCCTTCTACCAGCAGTTGTACCGCGCCGAGCCGCCGAGGACTACGGGGACGCCGGCCGAGCTGGCGGCGAACCGTAAAGTGCCCGTCAACGCCGCCTCGCTCGAAGACTATTTCAAAAACCGCCAGAAGGTTCCGAACTCGGCCGGCGGCCGGCTCCACGGCCTGATGCGCGCCGAGGTCTTCAACTTCGTGGACGGCCGCCGGTCTTACTACGACATTTACAAGGCCGTCTACGCCGAGGCGGCGGCCGCCGGCGAGTGGTATTACGGGACGGTCGCGCTCGAAGACGTTGTGCGGCTGCTCGACGCGGCGGTCGAGGCCAGGGCGCTCACGCTCAGGTGAGCCGCGTGTTGAACAAGTGGGGGCAAATGCGGGCAGAATGCTGCGCCGGGAGGAATGAAACCGTACACAAGGCGCGGGCCGGGGGCGGGCCTGCGGTCGGGCCGGGGGCTGCGCCTTGCGCGGGCTAAATCTTTCAGTACAATGGTTTCAGCGGATAAACCCCCCACACCCGGGCAGAAGGAACAAGGCTTGCTTTAGTCCCGCCTGATTCCTATCTCCCCCTGCGTGTGCTCTCCCGCCGCGCGTGCTAATTCGTTGTGGGAGCCCGGCGGCGTCAAGGGGAAGGGGATGCTTCGAGGCGCGTAACGGGCTATCGCGGCCGCGCCGGCTGGCATCTCACACCAAGCTTTTGCGGGAATCAAAGAAAGTCGCGCGGGGCGCACGGGAAGCCGGGCGACCGTCGCGCGCCGAGACGAATGACAAGGCTAACCAACAAAAGACCCTCCGAGGGCGAGCCCGAAGGCGTGCCCGAGACGCGCGAAGTTCCGGCCCGCCCGGGCTCTGTGTCCCTCTTCAACCGCGAGTGTAGCCAGATCGAGTTCTACAAGCGCGTGCTCGAAGAGGCGCTCGACCCGTCGCAGCCGCTCCTCGAACGGCTGAAGTTCATCTCCATCTTCTCCGAGAACCTCGACGAGTTCTTTATGATCCGCGTCTCGGGGTTGCAGGAGACGACGGCCGTCAACATCGACCGGCTCTCGCCGGACGGCATGGGGCAGGTCGACCAGCTCCGCGAGATACGCACGCGCCTGCTCCCGCTCGTCGACGAGCACTCGCGCTGCCTGCGCGAAGAGGTTTTGCCGGGGCTCGCGGAGGCGGGCGTGCGCGTCGTCCAGTACAGCACGCTCTCCCTGCCCGAGCGGCAGCAGCTCCGCGAGTTCTACAAGAAGCAGGTTCACCCGCTGCTCACGCCGCAGGCCGTGGACCAGGGGCACCCGTTTCCGTACATCTCGAACCTCAGTCTGAACCTCGCGCTGACGGTCGAGCCGATGCCCGAGCACGGCATCACGCGCTCGCTGACGGGGAAGGTCGATCCGCGCTTCGCGCGCATCAAGGTGCCGGCGCTCCTCCCGCGCCTCGTCGCCGTCGAGGGCTCGAAGTTCGTCCTGCTCGAAGACCTGATAACGGCCAACCTCGAATCGCTCTTCCCGCGCATGCGCGTCAGCCATTGCCACGCCTTCCGCGTGACGCGCGACGCGGACGTGGACGTGCGCGAGGAGGAGGCCAACGACCTCCTCTCGATGATGGAGAAGACGCTCCGCAAGCGGCGGTTCGGCACGGCCGTCCGGCTCGAAGTCGCGGCGGAGATGCCGGCCGAGATGCGCGCTCACCTCGCGGGCGAGCTGGAACTCGGCCCCGAGGACGTTTACGAGGTCGCGTCGCCGCTCGGCGCGCGCGGGCTGATGCAGCTCTACAAGCTCGAACGGCCGGAGCTGAAGGACAAGCCCTTCAAGCCCAAGCCCTCGCTCGCATTCAGCGGCGCGTCGAACTACTTCGACGTGATACGCGAGCGCGACGTGCTCATCCACCACCCTTACGAGTCGTTCGACGCCGTCACACAGTTCATCGACCAGGCGGCGCGCGACCCCGACGTGGCCTCCATAAAAATCTGCCTCTACCGCACGGGGCAGGACTCGCCCATCCCCGAGTCGCTCATCGAGGCCGTGGCGAGCGGAAAGCAGGCCACCGCGCTCGTCGAGCTTAAGGCGCGATTCGACGAGGAGAACAACATCGAGTGGGCCAAGCGGCTCGAAGAGTCGGGCGTCCACGTCGTCTACGGCATCGTCGGGCTGAAGACGCACTGCAAGGTCGCGCTCGTCGTCCGCCGCGAGGGCGATGAGACGCGCCGCTACGTCCACGTCGCCACGGGCAACTACAACCCCGTGACGGCGAACTTCTACACCGACCTCAGCCTCTTCACCGCCGACGACGACATCGGCGCGGACGCCACAGACGTTTTCAACTTCCTGACCGGCTTCTCGCGCCAGAAGGAGTACCGCAGCATGCTCGTCTCGCCGGCGGTGCTGCGCGAGAGGACGCTCGCGCTCATCCGCCGCGAGGCCGAGCACGCGCGCGCGGGGCGGCCCGCGCGCATCGTCGTCAAGATCAACCGGCTCGCCGACACGCGCGTCATCGCCGCGCTCTACGAGGCGTCGCAGGCCGGCGTCCCCGTCGAACTCATCGTGCGCGGAATCTGCATGTTGATGCCCGGCGTGCCGGGCCTCTCCGAGACCATCCGCGTGCGCTCGGTCGTCGGCCGCTTCCTCGAACACAGCCGCGCCTACTACTTCCAGAACGGCGGCGAGGAGGAACTCTACACCGGCAGCGCCGACTGGATGCCCCGCAACTTCGACCGCCGGGTCGAGACCATCGCGCCCGTCCGCGACGAGCGCCTGAAGAAGTATCTGAAGGACGTTCTGCTCGACGCCTACCTGCGCGACAACGTCAAGGCGCGGCTGCTCGGCCCCGACGGCAGCTACCGCCCCGTGCCCGTCGAGCCGGGCGGCGAGCGCTTCAACAGCCAGCTCTTTTTCATGGACGCCCCCGCACCCGAGTAAAACCAGCCGAGTGAATTTTCGAGGAGTGTCGTTGATGCTGAACAGTCTATCCGGCAGAACAATCCCGGCGCTGGTGCTGGCGCTTACGGCCACGGCCTGCGCGTTCGCGGCCGGCCAGGGCGACAACCCGGGCGCGGCGCAGCAGGGCGAGCCGAAGCAGGAAGAGAAGTCGGCGAAGAAGGACGAAAAGAAGGGCGAGAAGAAGGAGGAGCCGCCGCAGGGCACCCCCGTCCTCTGGCAGGAGCCGACCGACATCGCCTCGCGCAACCTCCTGCACGGCCCCGGCGGCGAAGGGATGAAGCCCGACCTGAGTCAGGTCGTCTGGGAGGCGACCGAGGACGGCGGCTACTCGGTGAAGTGGACCGTGCGCGACGGCTCGGGCAAGAAGTGGGTCGCGAAGGTCGGCAACGAGTCGCAGCCCGAGACGGCCGCGACGCGTCTGGTCTGGGCCGCCGGGTACCCCACCGAGGTCACGTACCTCGCGCCCTGCGTCAAGATCGTCAACGCGCCGAAGCCGAGGAAGAAGGTCGAGCAGTGCGAGGGCGGCGGCTACGCCAACGTGCGCTTCGAGGCGCGGCCGGAAAACCAGAAGCGGCTCGACAACTGGAGCTGGGACCAGAACCCGTTCGCGGGCTCGAAGGAGTTCGCCGGCCTCGTCGTGATGATGGGGCTCATCAACAACTGGGACTTGAAGGACACGAACAACAAGGTCGTCTACGTGCCGGCCGGGTCGGGGGGCGAGCTGCGCTACATCATCAGCGACCTCGGAGCGACCTTCGGCAAGACCGGCAACTTCATCACGCACAGCCGCAACGAGCCCGAGAAGTACGTCCAGACGGGCTTCGTCGAGAAGGTCGAGGGCGGGCGCGTCAGGTTTGAATACAACGGCAAGAAGGGCGGGCTCTTCGACGCCGTCACCGTCGAGCAGGCGAAGTGGATCGGCGACATCCTCGCGCGGCTGAGCGAGGAGCAGATTAAAGACGCCTTCCGCGCCGCCAACTACAAGCCCGACCACGTCGAGGCGCTGGCGCAGGAGGTCATGGGGCGCATCAACTCGCTCCGCAGGCTGTCCGCGCCGGACGCGCCCGCCAACGCCGCGCCGGCCCCCTGAGCCGCGAGAGGGTTAGAGCGTAGAAGAATAAACCGGGAGACACGGAGGCACGGCTTTGAAGGCTTGAAGCTGTGCCTCCGTGTCTCTGTGGTTTATAGTAATCCGAAAATCAATCGGGCAGAGCTGGGATTTCATGACGAAGCGAAAGCAGAAGGGCAAAGTTTTCACCGCGGCGGTGTTGGTCGGGGCGCTGGCCGCCGGGTTCCTTTTGGTCGTGGCGCTGATGCGCGGTTACGGCTCGGACTCGCCCGGCGCGGTCGTGGGCGGCGCGGCCGACCCGGCGCGCGCGGCGCAGCAGGAGCAGGCCGCCCGGCAGGACGCGCCCGCGGGGCGTGCCGCCGACCCGACCCCGCGCCCGGCGCGGTCGCCGGCCGACGACGAGACGCCGTTCTCGCAGATTTTCGCCGACGGGGGGACGCCCGCACAGCCCGGGCGCGGTGAGACGGGCGACTGGCTGATGACCTTCGCGACCGTGACGGTGCGGCTGACGCTGGCGGCGCTCCTGACGGCGATGCTCGCCTTCCGCCCGCGCCGTCTCGCGCACTCGGCCAAGCGCAACCCTTTCGTGGCGCAGACGCAGATACTCATGGCGGTCGTCGCCTCGGCGCTGATGATGGTCGTCGGCGACTCGGCGGCGCGCGCCTTCGGCATCTTCGCGGCGGCCTCGCTCGTCCGCTTCCGAACGAACATCAAAGACCCGAAGGAGATTACGGTACTCTTGCTGGCGCTCGCCGTCGGGCTGGCGACGGGGGTGGGGCGGTGGGAGCTGGGGCTCATCCTGACGCTCTTCTCGCTGGTGCTGCTGTGGGGGCTTGAGTACCGCGAGCAGGATTTGGTGACGCGCGCGATGGAGCTGACCGTCAAGACGACCAACATCGGCACGACGCAGGACGCGCTGCTCCGGCTCTTCCAGAAGTACAACTTCCACGCCGAGATGCGCAACATCGACCGCCCCGACGGCGAGGGCGAGACGGGCTGCGTCGTCTACTTCGTGGACGTGGGCCCGCGCTTCACCACCGACCGGCTGAGCGAGGAGCTGCTCGCCGCCGACCCGAAGAACATCGACGGCGTCGAGTGGGCGCAGCAGAAGAACACCTCTTACTTCTACCAGTGACGGGCGGCCGCGCCGCCGCCGCATGAAACGACGAAGGGGACGCTCTGCAAGAGCGTCCCCTTCGTCGTTTCTCCGTGCTTCCGCGTCAGGGTTCAACGGCTGCCGGCGACGGCCTCGGCCGAGACGGCGTGCGCCGGGGCGGCCGGCGCGGGGTGGCGCGACTGCCTCTCCCTGAAATAGTCCTGGACGAAGGTCTTAAAGTCGCCGTGCCCCCAGCGCGTGTAGAAGTCGAACCTCTTCATCTCGGCGTAGGCGCGGTCGTAGTCCCAGCCGTACTTCTCGAAGCGGTAGACCGCGCCCATCGAGCCCGTGCGGTGACGCCCGCCCGCGCAGTGGACGAAGAACTTGCCCGTCGAGGGGTCGTCCACAGTCTTCATGAAGGCCGAGACC
Source organism: Pyrinomonadaceae bacterium (assembly GCA_036399155.1). Taxonomy (GTDB): domain Bacteria; phylum Acidobacteriota; class Blastocatellia; order Pyrinomonadales; family Pyrinomonadaceae; genus QHXN01. The sequence continues at coordinate 329 of DASWNR010000520.1, read as the reverse complement.
CACTCCGGCCTCGGGTACTTCTTCTCGATCATCGGGATGTTGACGTAGCGCATGCCCAAAGACTCGACCCAGCCGCGCTCCTCGGGCTCGGGCTTCTCCTGAAGGTCGATGACGGTCGTGATGCCCATCTCCTTCAGCGCGCGGATGTCTTCGAGCCGTTTGGGCAACGCGCCCCTGTAGAAGCGCTCGTCCATCTGGCCGAAGTTCTTGATGCGGACGTTCGTGAAAGTGTTCTGCTGGTCGCTCTGCGCGGCGGCGGCGACCGAGAGCAGCATGACGGCGAAAAATGAGGCGGCGGCTGTGCGCAGGGGATTACGGCTGAAACTCAT
>DASWNR010000519.1:0-4015 GCA_036399155.1 Pyrinomonadaceae bacterium | reverse complement strand
AGCCCGGCCCGTGCTCGACCATCCAGACCTTCTCCGGCTGGTATGACGGCAGGCGCTCGGCGAGTCCCGCCGCGACGCCCGACTTCTCGCCCGCCTCACCCGCATAGACGCGCTCGACCATCTTGTAACGCCCGGCGAGGTACTGGTTCGCGCGCCCGGCCGTCCACGCCGCGCCCCTGTAGCCGACGAAGCAGAGCGCGACGGCAGCGACCGCCCCGAACACGTAGAGCGTTTTGCGGAACTGGTAGCAGCGGTAGAGGACGCGCGCCGAGAGCGGGGCCTGCTTGTGAAGTCCCAACAGCCCGCGCTTGCCGCCCGAGTCCGAGGGGAGCAGCCGCGCCACCTCGCCGAAGATGAGGGCGTAGAGCGAAAGGTTCAAAAACCTGTCGTAAAGCGGCGATTTTTGCAGGAAACTCCAGCGGCCGCGCAGCCCCTCCGCGCGCTCACTTCGCTTCGAGTGGAGCGAGAGCGTGTTGTTGAGGAAGCGCAGTCGCACCTCCGGGCGCGCGAAGAAACGCGCGTAGCTCTCGACGATCTTGAAGTGCGAGGAGGCCGCGTCGAACTGCGAAGGCGAGGCCGCCTCGTGGCGCGCCTCGCCTCTCAACCTGTGCTGGGTTAGGGCTGGAAACATCTGCGACCTGAGGGCTTGTCTTGAAGGGGCGTTCGGTTACTGCAAAGGCGCGACGAGTGCGCCAGACGCGGCGCCCTTCGCGCGCAGTTGCGCGACGGTCTTCGACGCTTCGGCGCGCTCGGCGAAGCGGCCGACCTGAACCCTGTACCACGTGCCGCGGCCGGGCAGTTCGACCGTCGCCGAGCGCGAGTCGAACCCGGCGGCCCTCAGACGCGAGACGTGCCCGTTGGCCTCGGACTGGTCGTTGTAGGAGCCGACCTGCACGGTGAACTTCGCGCCCGCGTTGTCGGACGGCGCGGGCTGTCCGGCCTTCGCCGGCTCGACGGGCTTGGGCGCGGCGGGCTGTTCGGCCTGCGCCGGGGCGGGCGCGGCCGGCTGCGCGGCCGCGGCTTCGACAGGCGGGGGCGCTTGGGTGTGGACGGCGGCGGCTGTGGCGGGCGCGACCGCCGCGACTTCGGGCGAGTTGGCGGCCGCCGTCTCCGGCGCGGGGGCGTCGGGCTTCGGGGTCGTCTTCACGGACAGCGCGTCGTTCTGCCTCCGGGAGAGGCGGGCCGTCGAAGCGTCGCCGTCACCCCTGACCCAACCCAGCGCCATCACGAGAGCGCCGCCGAGGACGGTCACGAAGAGCAGCCAGGCGGGCGCCATCCTCAGCAGGCGCACGCCGACCGCGAACGGGTCGGGCGCGTTGACCCTGGGCGTGGGCGCGTGGAGCGCGGGGGGCTTTGGCGAAGGCGCGGGCGCCGCCTCAAACGGCGCCGCTTCGACGGGCAGGGGCGCGGCTTCGAGAGGCAGGGTTTGCGGCGCGGTCTCAAGGAAGGGCGACGGCTCACAGTCGAGCAGGAGGGTCGGCTCGCACTCAAGCAGGAGCGGCGGCGCGTCTTCGAGGGAAAGGGGCGTGGCCTCGGAGGAGGGGGCCGTCTCTTCGACGGCGGCGGGGGCGTGTATGTCTTCTTGGGTGGTCATGATGTGCCGTGCGTCTTCGCCTGTGGTTTCGGGCCGGGCTGAGAAAGTAGTCGGGGGACGCGCCCGTGCGTCTACACTTCAAGCTCTTTACTACAAGCGGCATGCCGCCCGGCAGGTTCGCGCGCGGTCTCTCCGGCGCGGCGCGCGGCTCGCCGGGGCCGTGATTTTTTCTTCGGGGCGTCCGCTCGTCCCGTTGGAAAGGGCTCGCCGGCGTCGTCCTGTGACGCGATTTGTCACGCGCGCGCTGCCGTCTTTTGTCACAAGCGACGGATTCCGTTACCCGCGTGACGCGCCGCGCCGCCCCGAAGCCGCCGCGCGGCGCGCTCCGCCTGCGGCCGTAACGCGCTACAACGGGCATGAGGCTTGCTTGTGTGGGCGGGTTTTTTCAACCCGCCGCCCGCCGACCCGACTCGTATTCGGCATTTCTTTAAAGGGAGCAGAAACCCTTACACCTCGCCCTTCATGTTGCCCCGCCGGCTCGTCCCCAACGGCGGCCCCAATGCCGGGATGACTCACAGATGATTCTGACCTACACGAAGCAGCCGTCGCGCTCCTACGTGCTCGCGGCCGTCGCAACGGGGCTGGCGGCGCTGGCCGTCTCGCTCCCCGCCTCCGCGCAACTGCTGTCGGAGGCGCGCTACCTCCTGCTCGCCTTCTGCGCGCTGACCGCGGGCACGCGGCTCTACATCAAAGTCCCCTACGCGGCGAACGCCGTCCCCCTCTCGGCCGGCTTCGTGCTGTTGACGGCGCTGCTCTACGGCTTCCCGGCCGCCGTCCCGCTCGCGGCCGCCGCCGCGGTCGTCTCGTCGCTCAGGCTCTCGCGCTCCGGCGCGGCGCTGCTCCACGACTCGGCCCCCGCCGCGGCCGCGACCGCCCTCGCGGGCTTCGCGCTGGTAGCAATGACCGGCGCGGCCCCGCCGAACCTTAGCGTCTACGCGGCGGCGCTGGCGGCGCTCTTCTTCTCCTGCGCGCAGGCCGCGACCGAGGCCGCGCAACTGACGGCCTACGGGCGGGGCAACACGGCCCCGCGCTCCTGGCCGCGCGCGTACCTCGACGCGCTCGCCTGGACGCTCACGTCATACCTTTTGACCTCAACCTTCGCGGTGCTGGCCGCGCAGGTTCCGGCCGGGCTCGTGCTCGACGTGCTCATCGGGCTGGCCGCCGCGTGCGCGGCCGTGGACGCGCTCTACCACGCGCACCGCGCCGGCTCGGCGACGCCGCACGCGTGGCCGCCGGGCGCGGGGCTCGCGCGGTTCGCGGGCAGTCACGCCTTCGGCGCGGCCTTCGAGCACGCGGCCATCGGCATGGCGATTCTCTCCGCGAAGGGCAAGCTCCTGTGGGTCAACCGCTCGCTCAGCGCCTTCCTCGGCTACACGGAGTCGGAGCTGATGTATTCGAGCCTGAAGGGGATAACGCACAAGGACGATCTCGGCCCCGCGCTCGCCGCTTTGAAGAGCATGCTGCGGCAGCGCTCCGACTTTCTACAGACCGAGGTGCGGCATCTGCGGCGCGGCGGTGAACCGGTCTGGGCGCTGTGGAACGTCGCGCGCTTCCACGACCCGAGCGACGACGAGACTTACCTCGTCCTACAGCTACAGGACATCACCGAGCGGAAGCAGTCCGAGGAGCGCCTGCGCCACGACGCCTTCCACGACCCGCTGACGGGGCTGCCGAACCGCGCGCTCTTCACCGACCACGTCAAGCTCACCATCGCGCGCGCCAAGCGCGTCTCGGCGCGACGCTTCGCCGTCCTCTTCTGCGACCTCGACCGCTTCAAGGTCATCAACGACTCCTTGGGCCACGTCGCGGGCGACCAGCTCCTCGTCGAGGTCGCGCGCCGCCTTGAGCGCTGCCTGCGCGAGGGCGACACGGTCGCGCGCGTCGGCGGCGACGAGTTCACCATCCTGCTCGACGACCTCGCGGACGAGTTCGAGGCCGTGGCCGTCGCCGAGCGCATCCAGAAGGAGGTCACGGCGGCCATCATGCTGAGCGGCCGCGAGGTCTTCACCACGATGAGCATCGGCGTCGCCGCCGGCACCGGCAGCTACTCAGACCCCGAGGACATCCTCCGCGACGCCGACACGGCGATGTACCGCGCCAAGTCTCTGGGCAAGGCGCGTCACGTCGTCTTCGACCACAGCATGCACGCCTCGGCCGTCAACCTGCTCCAGATCGAGACCGACCTGAGGAAGGCGCTGGAGAAGGGGCAGTTCTACCTGCTCTACCAGCCCATCGTCTCGCTCGACAACTTCAAGCTCTGCGGGTTCGAGGCGCTGGTGCGCTGGCACCACCCGGAGCGGGGCCTCATCTCACCGCTCGACTTCATCCCCATCGCGGAGGAGACGGGTCAGATCATCCAGCTCGGCGAGTGGGCGCTCTTCGAGGCGTGCCGCCAGATGCACGAGTGGCAGGAGAAGTTCC
>DASWNR010000518.1:0-3217 GCA_036399155.1 Pyrinomonadaceae bacterium | reverse complement strand
GACGACTGTTCATCGCCGCGCACGGCGCGCCCGACTCGCCGCCGTCCTAAACCCCAACCCCACCGTCGGCCGCACTCGGCCGACGCCTGTCCCCCGTCACGAAAGAAAAGAATATGGGCAAAGTAGTCGGAATCGATTTGGGAACGACCAACTGTTGCGTGGCCGTGCTCGAAGGCGGCGCGGTGCAGATCGTGCCGAACAAGGAGGGCGGGCGCACGACCCCGACGGTCGTCGGCTTCACCGACAAGGGCGAGCGCCTCGTCGGCCAGATTGCCAAGCGCCAGGCCGTCACCAACGCCGCCAACACCATCTACGCCGTCAAGCGGCTCATCGGCCGCAAGCACAAGGAGGAGGAGGTCGAGCGCGCGCGCGAAACCTCGCCCTTCGAGATCGTCGAGGCGTCGAACGGCGACGCGCGCATACAGGTGCAGGGTCGCGTCTACAGCCCGCAGGAGATTTCCGGCATCGTCTTGCAGCGCCTCAAGGCCGCCGCCGAAGACTTCCTCGGCGAGCCCGTCACGGAGGCCATCATCACGGTGCCGGCCTACTTCGACGACACGCAGCGGCAGGCGACGAAGGACGCCGGCAAGATAGCGGGTCTGCGCGTCGAGCGCATCATCAACGAGCCGACGGCCGCCGCACTCGCCTACGGCCTGGGTCGCGGCGAGAGCGAGCGCATCGCCGTCTACGACCTCGGCGGCGGCACGTTCGACGTCTCCATCCTCGAAATCAACGACGGCGTCTACGAGGTGCTGGCCACCTCGGGCAACACCTTCCTCGGCGGCGAGGACTTCGACGAGCGCATCATCTCGTGGATGGTCAAGCAGTTCAGCGAGGAGACCGGCATCGACCTGCGCGGCGACCGCCTCGCGCTCCAGCGTTTGAAGGAGGCGGCCGAGCGCGCCAAGTGCGACCTCTCCTCGCTCTCCGAGACGAACATCAACCTGCCCTTCATCGCGGCCGACGCCTCCGGCCCGAAGCACTTCAGCAAGACCCTGACGCGCGAGACGTTCGAGGGCCTAATCTCCGACCTCGTCGAGCGCACGGTCGAGCCGTGCCAGAAGGCGCTGTGGGACGCCAAGCTCCAGCCGAAGGACGTTGACAAGGTGCTGCTCGTCGGCGGCCAGACGCGCTCGCCCATCATCGCGCGCACCGTGAGAGAGATATTCGGCAAAGACCCTTCGTCCGAGATAAACCCCGACGAGGTGGTCGCGATGGGCGCGGCCATCCAGGGCGGGGTGCTGACCGGCGACGTGAAGGACATCGTGCTGCTCGACGTGCTCCCGCTCTCTCTGGGTCTTGAGACGCGCGGCGGCCTCTTCCACAAGATCATCGAGCGCAACTCGACCATCCCGCTCCACAACTCGCAGACGTTCACGACCGTCGTGGACAACCAGTCGTCGGTCGAGGTTCACGTCCTCCAGGGCGAGCGCGAAATCTCGCAGCACAACCGCTCCCTTGGCAAGTTCGAGCTGGTCGGCATCCCGCCCAGCCCGCGCGGCACGCCGCAGATCGAGGTGACGTTCGAGGTGGACGCCAACGGCATCCTCAACGTCTCGGCGAAGGACAAGGCGAGCGGCCGGCAGCAGCAGATGAAGGTCACGCCGACCTCCGGGCTCTCCTCGGACGAGATAGACCGCATGATCGCCGAGGCGCAGTCGCAGGCCGAGGCCGACCGCCGCGCGCGCGAGCTGGTCGTGCAGCGCGCGCGGCTCGAAGGCTTGCTCCGCAACACGCAGCGCACCTTCGCCGAGTTCGGCAACGCGCTCTCGTCGGGCGAGCGCGTGATGACGCAGGACGCCTTCGCCGAGTGCGAGGAGCTTCTGAAGTCGGAGAACGTCGAGGCCATACAGGAGGCCACGCAGCGGCTTGAGCGCATCGCGTCGCAGCTCACCCTGGCGATGCTCAACCCCGTGGCCGAGCACAACGGCCGCTGAATCAGGGAAAAGCGTCGGGAAAAACGGCGGCGTGTGACAAGTGGCGGGCGGCAAGTTAAAATCTCCCTTTAACTTGTCACCCGTCACTTTCACTTTTTTTAAGAGATGGCTGCTAAACGAGACTACTACGAAGTCCTCGGCGTGAGCCGGGGCGCGACCGAGGCGGAGATAAAGACGGCCTACCGCAAGCTGGCCGTCCGCTACCACCCCGACAAGAACCCCGGCGACGCCGAGGCCGAGGAGAAGTTCAAGGAGGGGGCCGAAGCCTACTCCGTGCTCTCCGACGCCGAGCAGCGCTCGCGCTACGACCGCTTCGGCCACGCCGGGGTGTCGGGCGCGGCGGGCGCGCAGGGCGCGTGGGGCGCGCAAGGCTTCGGCGGCATCGAAGACATCCTCGGCGACCTCTTCGGCTTCGGCGACGTGTTCGGCGCGCGCGGCGGGTCGGGCGGCCGTCGCGGCGCGGCGCAGCGCGGCGCCGACCTGCGCTACGACTTCGAGATGACGCTCGAAGAGGCGGCCGCGGGGATGACGGCGCAACTGCGCGTCCCGCGCCTCGAAGCCTGCGACGCGTGCAAGGGCTCGGGCGCGGCGCCCGGCACGCAGCCGGAGGCGTGCCCGGGCTGCGCCGGCTCGGGTCAGATCAGGTATCAGCAGGGCTTCTTCTCGGTGGCGCGCACCTGCGGCCAGTGCCGCGGCGCGGGGCGCGTGATTCGGACGCCGTGCGAGTCGTGCAAGGGCGCGGGGCGCGTCGAGCGCGAGAAGCAGATAGACGTGAAGATTCCGGCGGGCGTCGAGACGGGCTCGCGGCTGCGGCTCTCGGGCGAGGGCGAGGCGGGCGCGCAGAACGGCCCGGCCGGCGACCTCTACGTCGTCATCCACGTCAAGGAGCACGAGACGTTCGAGCGGCAGGGCAACAACCTCTACGCCTCCGTCCCCGTCACCTTCGCGCAGGCCGCGCTCGGCGCGGAGACGACCGTCGCGACGCTCGAAGGGCAGGAGTCTTTGAAGATTCCCGCCGGCACGCAGACCGGCACGGTCTTCCGCCTCAAGGGTCACGGCATGCCCGTCCTCGGCGAGCGCGGGCGCGGCGACCTCTTCGTCTCGGTCACCGTGGTCACGCCGACGACCCTGACGCGCGAGCAGCGCAAGCTCCTCGAACAGCTCTCGCAGATAGAGGAGAAAGACCTCGGCGACAAGGGGCTCATGGACAAGGTGCGCGACATCTTCGGCTGACGCCCCGCGCGACGTCGAACCCGCCGAAACGAGAAGGCCGCCCGAAC
>DASWNR010000517.1:0-3095 GCA_036399155.1 Pyrinomonadaceae bacterium | reverse complement strand
GCAACGTCGCTCGCCCTCGAACGGCTTACGGTGTGGACTCTGGCATTGTCGTTCACGGTGATTTCCCTCCCGCCCGGCGCTCCGGTACTTCACAAATATACACCTTGCGGAGTATATTTGTCAAGATATATTGTCGCCGCGCGCCCGGTGCGCCGGGTGAGGCGGCGCGGGAGGGGAGGGGATTAGGCTTCGGGCAGTTCGGGGTGAATGCTCCTGATCGCCGCCCGCACGTCGGCCGGGACGCACGCGCCCGCGTCCCTGGCTCCTGCCGGCAACGCCTCGACGCCGCGAGCGCGCCACGCCCCGGCGCTGCTGTAATACCACTCCACGGTTGCCGTCCGGCCGATGCGGGTGTAGTAGTGCCTACCCCCGAACCCGTCGCCCGCCGTCCAGACCGGGACCTGCGCGTCTGCGCACCCCAGCTGATAACCGTCCAGAATGCTCCCGTAGTAGATCGTGCTGTCGGCGGCGGCCATCTCGCGGTCAAACAGGCTCTCGATGCCGCCCAGCGGGACGCGCCGGCCGGAAGTCCACGAACAGAAGTCCCTAACGTGGTCGGCCAGCGTGAAGCCCCGGTTGAACTCGTATCCGGGGTGGAAGAGGAAGTAGGTGCCCCTGTATTCGGTGTGGTCGCCCCACAGGATTGTAAATTCGACCTCCTCGGCGACGTGCGCGGTGCCCTCCCTGTCCAGCGTCTCGCCCCACTCGGTTAGCTGCCTGTCCGCCGCCCCCCAAACGTCCTGGTGGTCGGCAGCTGCGAGCGCGGCCGTCTCGCGCTCCGGGCTTTCGACGCGCGTGAGGGTGATGCGGACGGCGGCGATGCGCGCCGCGCCCCGGTTCGGCGGCTCCGGCTCCGGCAGGAATAGGCTCACGTTGTCGAGCGAGGTTTCGCCCCTGCCCGTCGAGTTGAACACCGTGACGCGACCGCGCGCCTCGTCCACGGCCGCGACCTCCGTGTAAACCCCGTCGCCGAACTTGCCGAAGCCCTGCCGGATAATCACGGTGTCGCCTACCTGAATCCGCCCCGCGCCGGTCTCACAGCGCCTCACGTACTCGTCAACGGCCGCTGGCGTCCACTTGCCGCTCAAGTGCGCCCTAATCTCGGCCGTGGTTAAGTAGCGCGTGGCCTGGTGGTAGACGTTCCTGCAAATCGAGCAGTTGTTACAGGGACATTGAAAGCGTTCCATTTTGATAACCGTTGCTGTCATGTTCTTCCTCGGTGGTCTGGTGTTATGCCGCGAATAGTTGCTGCTGCTGCACGCCTGCGCCGCGCGCGTACACGCCGCGCTCAAGCCTGACCGCGATTTGCCCCACGGTCTGCCGTATCTTCTCTTTCCAGTGGATAGACTTAATCCGGCTGTGCGCCTTCTCCTCGATGAAGGCGTAAAGCTGCTCTAGGGTCGCCCGGTTGCCGAAGTGCTCGAAGGCGTATTCGACAATCGCGCGCCATGTGCAATTCGAGTACATGCGCAGGCGCTCGCTGGTCGCAAGCGTGGCGTCGAACGTGCCGAACACAACGCCGTCGCGCCTCCAAGTCAGAAGGTACTCGTGCTCAATCCTGATAACCCTGCTGGCGTACTCGCGCCGGTCTGACGTGCAATTATGCTGCTGCTTGATAATGACGCTTTCGAGTTTGCCGGGCGCGATTGCTAGGAGGCTGGCTTGTAGGGCGTGGTAGTCACCGGCTCGCCGGAGGTCGCCGATAAGTACCGAGTACCTGCCGCCCGCGCGCAGGCTGTCGTAGACGTTTAGAAGCCCGCGCTGCATCTTAGTTATGAAATCCTCTACGCTGGTACAGCGCGATAAATCGGAAGCGTGCGGCCGGTCGCCCCAAACCTCGCCGCTGTAGACAATCATATCGGCGTAAGGCGGGTGGCAGAAAACTAGGTCTGCCGGGCGCGTGAGTCGTTCCGCGAGCGAGTCTGTGAGAATGTCGAAACCTTCGTGGAGGTCGAGGCCGCAATACTCGATTTGGTAGCCCTGCCGGTTCATCTCCGCAACCACGTCGCCCGCCGTGTCCGAACCCTTCATAGGGTCTGCGAAAACGCGCGGGCGGTGCGTTTCGAGCAAGTCCCTGATGATGTGGCCGGACGTGTTGCCACGCCACCGGGCGCTCCCGTAGCTCCCCCGGTTCGGATAACTGACGACGCTCCCCGTAAACATTGGTCGGATGCCCCCTCGCGGCGTGCGGTCTCGAATACCCGACAATAATACTCCCTGCGGAGTATATTTGTCAAGATTAGAGTGCGGGCACGCCTCCGGCCTTATGTATGCGCGCCGTCTCCGGTCGCGGGACGCCTTACATAAGGCCGGGGCTTCGTCTCCGTCGCTGTCGTCGGTGTCGCTCTCCTGCCGGCCTACGCTGCGAGGTCAAACGTGAAGGGAAGTTGTTGCGCCCTGGCGCTCTCGAAGGCGCGGTGCGGCGCTGGGGCCTGCGGCTGCGGCTGCTGGTCGGCCTGCTCGTCCTCCTGCTTCGCCTCCTCAATCATCCTGAGCCATTCGGCGCGCGTCCTGCCGGTGCAAGCCTTAACCTCTTCGGCCAGCCCTTGCCAGCACATTAGGAGCCACGTCAAGCATTGCTCGGGCTTATCCCACAAGACTGTGAGCATATCGGTGACGGGCGCGACGGCGGCGGCGAGGGCGTCTTTGCAGAGGTAGAAACGGTAATCCGACTCCGGCGCGTCAATGCGCTGATTTATCGAGAAGTAGAGCGCGCGGCCGACGCCCTGCAACGTCCTGCGGCTCGGCTTCGGGCACCTGTCGGCCGTCTCCTGGTGGTCGCCCCTGACGCTTTCGAGGACGGCCGCGACGCCCGCGGGCGCGTCCAGCTGGTAGGGCATGAGCATCGCTACGCGGTGGCCGTCCACGTAGAAGTTGAGCACCTTTCGCTGGCTGTACCTGTCGGCGTTCGGCGTCGCTTCGTGGGTGATCGTCGCGCCCGGCGCTCTCTGCATGACGAAATTGAAAGCCTCGGCGTCCACGCAAGCGCCGTCCGAAAGCCAAACCGTGCGCTTGCGCTCCTTCCAACCCTGCTGTTCGCTGTACGCGACGGGCGTTACCAGCCGGGGCGCGTCCGCGCCGCCCGCGTCCCACGC
>DASWNR010000516.1:0-16088 GCA_036399155.1 Pyrinomonadaceae bacterium | reverse complement strand
GATCATCGAGCGCTACAAGATCAACGTCCGCCCCGAACAGGTCGTCGTCGTCCCCGTGGACAAGGTCTTCCAGTAAAGACCCTTGCGGGAAGAAAAAAAGCGCCGGGCGGTGACCGACCGCCCGGCGCTTTTGCTTTCACTTCCCCGCGCGGGGCTACCGCCCCAGCTCCGTCGAGTAGAGGATGCCGTAGAGCGCGTCCTCGTGCCGCGCGAAGTCCTTGCCGCGCGAGGCGAGCATGATGTTGACCATCTGCTTCTGCCCCTTGTAGTCGCGGAAGCCCATCCACTGGAGCCGCTGCGGGTTGTCTGCGCCCTCGGGCGCGGTCTCGCGGAACATGACGCCCGCCACGCCGCCGAGCTTGAGCCAGCGCACCTCCGCGTACTTCTGCCTGTCCTTCGCGTAGGTGTCGTGCGTGGTCTTGAGGCTTATCTCCGAGGGGAAGTCGGCCGCCATGGGCGAGATGTTCGCGATGAGCGAGGCCGCGTCCCAGCTCCCCGGCGAGCGCCACAGGAGGCTCTGGCTGTCGCCCGAGTGCTTCTTCCACTTCTGCGGCACGGTCCAGCTAATCTCCTGTTGCTCCCACTCGGCCGCCTGCCCCCCGGCGATGGCCGCCTGCTGCTCGGCCGTCGGCGCAGGCGGCTCGGCCTCGACGCCGCCCGAGCCGGTGCCGGTCAGCCCAGAGAGGCCGGGGCGGCTCGCGGTCGCGACCTCCTGTGCCTTACGGCTGAGCAGGTAGACGCCGCCGCCCACCAGGACGACCAGGAGCACCCCGCCGCCGAGGACGAGGACGAGCGCGACTATCAGAATCTTGACGCCCGTCGACATGCCCTTCTTCGCGGGCGGCTGCGGCGGCCGTCCGTAGCCGCCTTGCGGCGGCGGGGGCTGCGGGGGGTTGTTGTAGTTCTGCATCCGTCGGTGTCTCCTTTGGAGGGGGTTTTAGTAGTGCGGGCCGGCTTTAGGCGCGGGACTATATCACGGCGCCCGCGGGGCGCGAAGGTTTTTACGGCGCGGCCTCGGTGCGACTTGCGGGCGGGCGGGCGCGCAAGTTAACTTCGGTCTTCTCGTCTGACTCCAAAACTTTTCGGGTGAAGGAATGGTCTGGCTCTACCTGCTCGTCTGCCTCGTGGCCGGCGCGCTGATGCCCTTGCAGGCGGGCGTCAACGCGCAGCTCGCTCGCTGGGTCGGCAACCCCGTCGTCGCCTCTCTGGTCTCGTTCGCGGTCGGCACGCTGGCGCTCTTCGCCTACAGCGCGGCGCTGCGGCCGCAGCTCCCGGCGCTTGCCGCGCTCGCGGCCGCGCCGTGGTGGGTGTGGGTCGGCGGGCTTCTGGGGGCCGTCTTCGTCACGGCGGCGGCGGCGTTCGCGCCCCGGCTCGGCGCGGCCACGTTCATCTCGGTAACCATCGCGGGGCAGGTGCTCGTCTCGGTGCTGCTCGACCACTTCGGCGCAATCGGCTTCGCGGAGCGCCCCCTCACGCCCCTGCGCCTGCTCGGCGCGCTCATCCTCGTCGCCGGCGTGCTCATGGTCAGGAAGTTTTAGGAGATGGTAGATAGTAGTCGGTAGTCGGTAGTCGGTAGAAAGACAGAGGCGGCGCGCTCATCCGATGTCGGGGCGCGCCGCCTCTGTTTTTAACTACCGACTACTGACTACTGGCTACTTCCCCCTCAGTAAATGTTAAAGTTGTATTCGAGGATGACGTGCTGCGCGGCGGGTCGGCCGTCTTTGACGGCGGGGAAGAAGAGCATCCGGCGCGCGGCGGCGGCGGCCTTCTCCGTCAGCCCGTCGGGCAGCCCCTTGATGACCGAGATGTCCTTCGCCTCGCCCGCCGCGCCGAGGACGACGCGCAGCCTGACCGTCCCGCGCGTGTGGCTGCGGCGCGCCTCCTCCGTGTAGTCCGGCTCCGGCTTGTAGACGATGAGAGCTTTCTGCGTCATCTCACGCGGCGCGAAAGGCCCGTCGGCGGACGCGCCGCGCGCCGACGCCCCGCGTCTCGACCTCAACGTCTCCGACCCGGCGTCGCCGTCCGTGTCGCCCTGCGGCGGCGGCTCCATGCGCGGGACGGGCGCGGGCTCCGAGACCCTCTCGCCCGCGGGCGCGGCCCCGAGCGTGAGCGAGTCAAGAAAACGGCCGACCTCGGGCCGCCCCGCCTCCCGCGCGAGCGCGAGCGCGAAATAGGCGTGCCGCTTCGTGCGGAAGACTCGCCCCTCGCCGTACATTTCGCCCGTGGCGGCCCTGACCGTCCTGCCCGCGACGCCGTAAGACTTCCCCTCGAAGCCCCCGAGCGCCGCCGCGCCCTTCGGCACAAGCTCCCACGCGCCGCGCAGGTGTGTCGCGAAGTCGTCGAGAGACTCCGACTTGCGCGGCCCGTCGAACGCGGCGACGAAGAAGACGATGCCGCCCGAGTAGAGGCCGTAGACGCGCCCCTTCTCCGTCTGGTAGTTGAGCGGCCCGCCGAAGCCCCTGACCGTGTGCGTGAGCATCGGCATCGCCGGCAGCTCGACCGAGAACTCCTCGCCCGGGTACGTGTAGCGCGTCCACGCGGCCGGCGGCGCGCCGTAGGGGCTCGACTGCGGCCGCGCGCCCTCCTGCGCGGCGGCGGCGCGCGGCGCGAGCGACACCGCGGCGAGCGACAGAAGCAGGAGCGGCCCGAGTCCCTTCGTCAGTCTCATCGTCTAAACTCCCTCCGCCGACAGACCCGACAGAAACTCCGCGAGCAGGTTCCGCGCGACGCGCGAGCGGTAACGCGCCGTCGAGCGCACGTCGTCAATCGGCGTTATCTCGCGCGCCAACTCCTCGGCGGCCGCCCCCGACAGCTCGCCGTCAACCCGACGCCCCTTCAGCAGCGCCTCCGTGCGCGGGCAGCGCAACACGACCGGCGCGACGCTCCCGAGCGCGACGCGGACTTCGCCCAAGGTGTCGCCCTCGACCTCGGCCAGCGCCGCGAAGCAGACCTTCGAGATGGCCTGCGCGCGCCGCGTCCCGACCTTGCGGTAGTAGTGTCGCGCGCCCTCGCGCGGGCGCGGCAGGAGCACCGCCGCGACCAGCTCGTCGGCGCGCATGACCGTACGCTTGTAGCCCGTGTGGAACTCGGCGTAAGGGACGCGCCGCGCGCCCGAGGCGGAGATTAGCTCGACCTCAGCGCCGTAGGCGAGCAGCGCGGGCGGCGTGTCGGCGGCGGGGCTCGCGTTGGCGATGTTGCCGCCGACCGTGCCCCGGTTCTGTATGGCGATGCCGCCCGTCTCGCGCGCCGCGCGGCCGAGCATCGGGAAGTGCCGCGTGAGCGGCTCGCTCCGACGAACGTCCGTGTAGGTCGTGAGCGCGCCGACGCGGACGCGGCCGTCGGAGTCGCCGACGCCGCGCAGCTCCGAGAGGTGGCGTATGCTGAAGAACTTCCTGTGCTCCAGCTTCCCGGCCTCAAGCAGCACCATCAAGTCCGTCCCGCCCGCGAAAGGCCGCCACACGCCCGGCTCGTCGCGCAGCATCGCCAGCGCGTCGTCGAGCGTGCGCGGCACGGCCAGCTCGTATGAAGGCAGGTAGGCTCTCATCGCTCGCAGGCGCGGACGACCGCGTCGAAGATTTTCGTGTAGCCGGTGCAGCGGCAGAGGTTGCCGGCGAGACCCTCGCGTATGTCCGCGTCGGTCGGGCGCGGCGTGCGTTCGAGGAGGTTGACGGCCGCGAGCACCATGCCCGGCGTGCAGATGCCGCACTGCGCGCCGCCGCACTCGATCATCGCGCGCTGGACGGCGTGGAGGCGCTCGCCGTCGGCGACGCCCTCGACGGTCAGGACGCGCGCGCCCTCGGCCTGCGCCGCGGGGACGAGACAACTGTTGACCAGCTCGCCGTCTATCAGCACCGAGCACGCGCCGCACTCGCCCTCGCCGCAGCCCTCCTTCGTCCCCGTCAGCCGCAAGCCCTCGCGCAGCACGTCGAGCAGCCGCGCGAACGGGTGCGCTTCGAGCGTCACGGCCTCGCCGTTGACCGTGCAGCTTATAGAAATTTTACCGGGCGCTTCTGTCATCTTTAACGTTCGCGTATTCAACGCTCGCTGACCGCGCGCTCGCGGCCTACGCCCCGACCGCTTCGGGCGCGAGCGCGTCCATCAGGGCCTCGGGCGTGAGCGGCACGTGGTCGAGCGCGACTCCGGTGGCGTGCTCGACGGCGTTGAGGATGGCGGGGGCGGGGCCGTCCATCGGCAGCTCGCCGATGCCCTTCGCGCCGCCGGGGCCGCCCGCGTAAGGGTTCTCGAAGAAGTGGACGCGAATCGGCGGCAGGTCGGCCGAGGTCGGCATGATGTAGTTGGTCATCTGCCCGTTGGCCATCCGCCCGTCGCGCCACACCACGTTCTCGTAGAGCGCCCAGCCGATGCCCTGCGCCACGCCGCCCTCGATCTGCCCGGCTGCGAGCACGGGGTGGATGACGCGGCCCACCTCCTGCACCGCGACGAAGTCTTCGACGCGCGTCTCGCAGGTCAGTGTGTCCACGCTCACCTCCGCGACGTAGACGGCCCACGCGTATGCGCCGTAGGCGTCGCCCCTGTAACGCTCGTCGTCCCACTCGACGCCCTCGGGCTGCGTGTACTGCGTGAACGTCTTAAGCGCGCCGTTGCGTTCGACGTACGCGGCGCACGCGCGCGCCCACTCTTCGCCGGTGTACGCGTCGCCGACGAGACCCGCGCCCCTGAGCGTCTCCCTGATCTGGAGCGCGGCCGACTCGACGAGCTTGCCGACGATCATGCAGGTGCGCGAGGCGACCGTGGGGCCGCTGTTGGGCACGTCGGCCGTGTCGGGCCGGACGACTTCGATTGTCTCGTAGTCGAGCCCGAGGGCGTCGGCAGCTATCTGCGCGAAGATGGTGTTCGTCCCCTGCCCGATCTCCGTGCTGGCGGAGAGCACGTGGACGCGCCCGTCGGCCGTCGCCTCGCAGCCGACGATGGATTGCAGGTACTTCTCGCCCGAGCCGGTGAAGCCCGCGCCGTGCATGAACGAGGCGAAGCCGATGCCGCGCTTGACGCGCCCCGCCTTGTTCTCGCGCGCGAAACGCTCTCGCTTGGCGTGGTAGTCGGTCAGCTCGAAGGCGCGGTCGAGCAGCCCCGGGAGGTCGACCTCCTCGCGTATGACCTGCCCCGTGGCGGTCGTCTCGCCTTTCGTGATGAAGTTGCGGCGGCGCAGCTCGTCCGGCGCGAGGCCGATTGCCGCCGCGACTTTGTCGAGCTGGCGTTCGAGCGCGAAGATGCTCTGCGGCGCGCCGAAGCCCCGGAAGGCGCCGTGCGGCGGGACGTTGGTGGCGACGGCGCGCGAGCGTATGCGGACGTTGGGGCAGTTGTAGGGGCCGGCGGCGTGAATCGTCCCGCGCGAGAGTACGACCGAGGAGAGCGTGGCGTAGGCGCCGCCGTCCACGACGAAGTCTATGTCCATCGCGACGAGCCGGCCGTCGCGCGTGACGGCCGTGCGGTGGCGCGTGCGCGAAGGGTGCCGCTTGGTCGTAGCGAGCATGTCCTCCGCGCGGTCGTAGACCATCTTCACGGGCCGCCCCGACTTCCACGCCAGCAGCGCCGCGTGACCCGCGATCAACGAAGGGTACTCCTCCTTGCCGCCGAAGCCGCCGCCCGTCTCGGTCTGTATGACCCGGATTTTTTCCTCCGGCAGGTCGAAGAGTTTAACCAGCGCCTTGTGAACGTAGTAGGGGCACTGCATCGAGCCGCGCACGACGACCCCGCCCCCGGGGCTCGCCTCGGCGATGACGCCGTTGGTCTCGATGTAGAGCTGCTCCTGCGCGCCCGTACGGTACTCGCCCTCGACGACGACCAAGTCCGAAGTGTCCCAAACCCCTTCGACGTTCCCCTTCTCGACGAGGAAGGTCTTGAAGACGTTGTCCTCGCCCCAGACGACCTCCGCGCGCGCGAGAGATTCCTCGATGTCGAAGACGCCGGGCAGCGGCTCTATCTCAAGCTTAACGGCGCGGCGCGCCTCTTCGAGCAGGTACTTGTCTGGGTGCGCGAGCAGGAGGACGGGCTCCTCGGCGTGGTTGACGAACGTCTCGGCGAGGTAGGGCTGGTCGTTGAGGATGAGCGCGACGTAGTTTGCGCCGGGGATGTCGCGCGACGTGACGACGGTGAACTCGTCCCAGGGAATTCCGTCACCGAAGTGGACGCCGACGAGGCGGCCGCGCGGGACGGGGCTGCGCACGGTCACGCCGTAGAGCATGCCGGGGAGCGAGAGGTCGTCCACGTAACGCGCCGCGCCCGTCACCTTCGCGCGCCCCTCCTTGCGCGGGACGGGCTTGCCGATGTTTTTGTCCGAAGTCATTGGTCGCATTCAGGAGGCGGGCAGATTGTAACAAAAGAGAAGAGCGAAAGGGGAGATAAGGCGAGACGCCCCGTTCCCTTTCCGCCCTTCCCTTTTCGTCCCGCCGCCCTTCCCTAATCGCCGCTCGCGCTGACGCCGGCGTGCGGGCTGTCAACTTCGACCGTGTCGTCGGCCAGAGGCTCCGCGGCTTCGTCCGGCTCCGCGGCGGCGCGGCGGCGCGCGAAGGAGGCGCGCAGCCCCCCGAGCGCGCGCCGCGGGTAGGAGAAGAAGCGCCCGGCGCCCCGGCGCCAGAAGGCCGCCTGCCCGATGTCGTCGAAGAGCGTGTAGGCGACGGGCGTCACCAGCAGTGTCAAAAGGAGCGAGAGCGACTGGCCGCCGATGACGACGACCGCGATGGAGCGCCGCTCCTCCGCGCCCGGGCCGGTGCCGAGCGCCAGCGGCAACATGCCCGCGACGAGCGCGAACGTCGTCATCAGGATGGGGCGGAGCCGGTCGCGGTTCCCCTGTATGACGGCTTCGAGCCGCTCCATCCCCTTCGCGCGCAGGTTGTTCATGTGGTCGATCTGAAGAATCGAGTTCTTCTTGACCACGCCGAACAGCACGAGGATGCCGAGCGCCGAGTAGAGGTTCAGGGTGTCCCCGGTCGCGAGCTGCGAGACGAGCGCGAACGGGACGGCGAGCGGCAGGCTCAGCAGAATCGTCACCGGGTGAATCGTGCTCTCGAACTGCGACGCGAGAATCATGTACATGAAGATGACCGAGAGCAGGAACGCCCAGAGGAACTCGGTGAACGTGCGCTCAAGCTCGCGCGCGCGCCCCGAGACGGTCGTCGTGTAGACGGCCGGCATGTTCATCTCGGCCGACGCCGCCCTGAGCGCGTCGATGCGGTCGGCGAGGGCGAAGCCGGGCGCGACCGAGGCGCGCAGAGAGACCTGCCGCTGGCGGTCGAGCCGGTCGATGCGCGACGGCGAGGTCTCGCGGCTGACGGTGACGAGGTTGTCGAGGCGGACGAGCCCGCCGCGCGACGACGGCACGTAGAGCTGCCCGAGCGTGCGCGGGTCGTTGCGGTCGCGCTCGTTGAGGCGGAGCTGCACGTCGTAAGCCTGGTTGACCGACGCGTCGTGAAAGCGCGTCACCTCCGTGTCGCCGCCCACCATCACGCGCAAGCTGTTGGCGACGTCCGAGGTCGAGACGCCGAGCGTGGCGGCGCGCTCGCGGTCCACCTCGACGCGCAGCTCGGGCTTGTTGAGCTTGAGCGTGGTGTCGGCGTCCACGACGCCGCCGAGCTTCTCGGAGCGCTCGCGCAGCTCCTCGGCGTACCCCGCCAGTTTCTCCAGCTCCGGGCCGCGGATGACGAAGTCGATGTCGAAGCGGCCGCCCGAGCCGAAGTTGAACGAGGGCGCGTTGCGGACGCCGACGCGCATCGGCGCGTACCTGCGAAGCCTGCGGCGCACCTCCTGCATCACGTCCTGCTGCGTGTAGTTGCCGCGGAAAGCCTTGAGCGGCGTGCCGTTCAGAAGCTCGTGCCAGACGCGCGTGAAAGAGAGCGTGCGCTCCTCGTGCGGCGCGATGCGGACGTACATCTCGCCCTGCCCGACGCCGCCGAGGAAGCCGCCGCCGGCCGAGGCGAGGACGAGCCGGACGCCCGGCGTCTTCATGATGTCCTGCTCGACGGCCTGCATCGTCTCGTTCATCGAGGCGAGGTTCGTCCCCTCGGGCGCGTTGACGTTGACCTCGAACTCGGCCTCGTCGACGTTGGACGGGATGAACTCCTGCTTGACCGTGCGGTAGAGCGGCACGCTCGACGCCACGACCGCGACCGCCAGCGCCGCGACCGCCAGCCGGTGGCGCATCGAGAGCCTGAGCAGCCACGTGTAGGCGCGGTCGATGTGGCCGTAGAAGCCCGCGCGCGAGCCGGCCGCCCCGCCGTGCCCCCCGTCGTGGTGGCCGCCGCCGTGCCCGCCCGCCGCGTCCTCCGCGCGCAGGAGTCGCGACGACATCATCGGCGTCAGCGTGAACGAGACGAGCAGCGAGACCATGATGGCGACCGCCGCGGTGATGCCGAACTGGTAGAGGAAGCGCCCCGAGATCGACGACATGAACGAGACGGGGAGGAAGATGACGACGAGCGACAGCGTGGTCGCCAGCACGGCGAGGCCGATGTCGGCCGTCGCCTCGCGCGCCGCCTCCATCGCGGACATCCGCTTCTCCTCGACGAAGCGGAAGATGTTTTCGAGGACGACGATGGCGTCGTCGATCACGACGCCGACCATCAGCACGAGCGCGAGCATCGTCACGCTGTTCAGCGTGAAGTCGAGCGCGCGCATCATGGCGAAGGTCGAGACGACCGACGCCGGGATGGCGACCGCCGCGATGAGCGTCGAGCGCCACGAGCGCATGAAGAGCAGCACGACGAGCGACGCGAGTATGCTCCCGAGGACGAGGTGGACGGTTATCTCGTGGAGCGCCGCCTCGATGTAGCGCGACTGGTCGCGGATGATCTCGGTCTTCACGTCCGAGGGGAGCTGCGCCGTGACGCGCGCGAGCGCGGTCTTGACGCCGCGGATGACCTCGATGGTGTTCGCGCCCGACTGGCGCTGCACCGAGAGCGTCACGGTCGGCACGCCGTTCAGGCGCGCGAGCGAGCGCTGCTCCTTCGTGCCGTCCTCGACGCGCCCCACGTCGCGCAGCCGGACGGCCGAGCCGCCGATGTTGGCGATGACGAGGTCGTTGAAGCCGCGCGGGTCCGTGTAGCGGCCCATCGTGCGCAGCGTCAGCTCCTCGCGGTTCGTCGTGACGTTGCCGCCGGGGATGTCCGCGTTCTGCCGCGAGAGCGCGGTCTGAACCGACGTGATGGGAATCTGGTAGGCTTCGAGCCGCGCGGCGTCGACCCAGACGTTGATGGCGCGGTCGAGGCCGCCGACGATCTGCACCGCGCCGACGCCGCCGACGCGCTCAAGCTGCGGCCGGACGTTCTTGTCGGCCAGCTCGGTCAGCTCGCGAAGCGAGCGGTCGCCGGTGAGCGCGATGGTGATGACGGGCGCGTTGTCGTTGTTGAACTTCTGGACGACGGGCGGGCGCTCGCGCGCCTCCTCGGGCAGGCGGTTGATGACGGTCGAGACGCGGTCGCGCACGTCCTGCGCGGCCGTCTCAAGGTTGCGGTCGAGGCGGAACGTGGCGATGACGAACGACGTGCCCGGCCCGGAGACCGAGCGCAGCTCGTCGATGCCGTCCACCGTGTTGACGACCTCCTCGATGGGCTGCGAGACGAGCGTCTCGACCTCCTCGGCCGACGCGCCGGGGAGCTGCGTGCGCACGCTCACCGTCGGCAGATCGACCGACGGGAAGCGGTCGACGCCGAGGTTGAAGTACGAGGCCGCGCCGACGACGACGAGCGACAGCACGATCATCGCCGCGAAGACCGGCCGCCTGATGCAAATTTCCGCGAGCTTCTGCATTTCTTAAAATCAGTTCAAAGTTACAAGTTCAAAGTTACAAGTTGAAGGCTTAACTTTGAACTTGTAACTTTGAACTTCCCCTTAATTCTTCTTCGGTTCGCCCGCCGCCTTGAGCCTGGCCGAGACGTACTCTTCGGCCGACAGACCCTTGCCCAGATTCGGGTCGATTTTATAAGCCTCGCGGTAGCTCTCGGCCGCCGCGTCGGGCCTGCCTTTGCGCGCGAGGAAGTCGCCGAGCAGCGCGCGCAGCGGCGCGTCGCGCGGGTGGAGCGCGACGCCCGCGCCTACGTACTCGATGCCGGCGTCGATTCGTTGCGGGCGCGAGAGCCAGCCGCCGCCGATGTCTGTGAAAGTTTTGGCGCGCATCACGCCGTCCGGGTTCGACTCGAAGGCGCGTCGGAAGTAGACGAGCGGGCGCTCGTACTCGCCCGCCACCTGTTTGAGCGCGGCGCGCCCCTCGGGCGAAAGCTCCGAGAGGATGATGAAGTAGCCCCAGTTGAAGAGCAGCGCGTCCGAGTGCGGGTAGAGGTCAACGCCGAGCTTGGCCGACTTGAGCGCGACGAGCCCCTGCTGTATCGGCTGGATGTCGCCCGTGAAGTCGGGGTAGACCGACGCGCCCTCGAACTCCTTCCGCAGGCGCGCGCCGGCCGCGTCGAAGTCCGTCTCGCGCGTGATGTTCAGGCGGCGCGTGTGGTCGTTCCACGTCCGCGCCCAGTCGGCCTCCCAGCGCGCGAGCTGACGCTCGAACTCCGGCGTGAAGCGCTCCGACTTCGGGACAGAGGCGTCGGACTTGTAGAGCCGCGCGTAGTCTGCGAAGAAAGGTATCGCGCCCGACGCGTAGTACTTGTGAAACCCTTCGGCGCCGTTCTTCGCCTTCAGGCGCGCGGCCACTTGGGAGCCGAGCTTGACGAGCGCGAGGTTGCCGGCGGGGTGTCGCGCGTCGCGGATGCGCTTCGAGACGCCCGCGAAGTCGGCGCGCGCCGCCTCGCGCGACGTAGCCGCGTTGAAGAAGGCGAAGGCTTCGGCCAGCCCCTTCGGGTCGGAGGTGAGCGGCCGCCGGTGCTGCTCGAAGTAGATGTTGCCGTAGTTGTACGCGCTTGAGAGCGCGAGCGCGGCGGGCGCGTCAAGGCGTTCGCGCGTGTAGACCTTCGCGTCCCACGCCTCGCCCGTCAGCGTCTCGTAGAGCCGGCGGACGTAGCGGTAGGTGTCCGCGAATTCCAGGTTGGCGGCCGCGGCGATGGCGAGTCGCTTCCCGGGGAAGTAGATGAGCGCCGTGGCCGTCCCCTTCTGGCTGCCCTCGTTGTGGACGGAGAGGCTTCCGTTGACCGGCTTCACGATCCAGCCGAGCGCGTAGTACTCGTCGCCGTCGCCGAGGCCCGTGTAGCGCCCAGACTTCGAGACGAAGGGCTTGAGCATCTCATCGACCCACTTCGGCGAGACTATCTTCCCCGCGAAGGCCGCGCGCGCCCAGCGCAGGAGGTCGGGCACGGTGCCCGTCAGGCCGCCGCCCGCGAAGCGCGAGCTGACGTTGACGAAGGGCGCGTTCTTCACCTCGCCGTCGGCGAGGTCGTAGCCGCGTACGCGGTTGGGGACGAGGCCGCGCACGTCGTCCATGCGCGTGTCCTTCATGCCGGCCGGCGCGAAGATGTTCTCGCGCAGGTACGCCTCGAAGGCCTGCCCCGTGACGTTCTCGACGGCCGCGCCGAGCAGGTTGTAGCCGCTCGTCTGGTAGTCGTAGCGCGTGCCCGGCTCGTACTGGATGGGGTGCTTCGAGATGCGGGCGACGAGCTCTTTGGTCGTCACCTGCTCCGCCCCGAGCCCCGAGCCGGTCTGCCCCGCGCCCGTGTGCGTCAGAAGGTTGCGCACCGTCACGGGCCACTTCTGCTTCGGGTAGTCGGGGACGTAGGTCTGAATCTCCGCGTCGAGGTCGAGCTTCCCGCGCTCGGCGAGCTGGACGACGGCCTCGCCCGTCATGGACTTGGTGATGGAGGCGAGGCGGTAGGCGCTCTCAGCGCCGGCGGGCACCTTGTTTTCGAGGTCGGCGTAGCCGAAGCCCCTGACCCACGTGTAGTCGTCAACCGAGAAGCCGATGGTCATGCCCGGGATGCGGTCGCGCTTCATCGCGGCGGCGACGAACTCCTCGAACGCTCGCAGGCGCTCGGCGTACGCGTCGGCGGCTTGCGGCTGCGGGGTCTGCGCGCGCGAGCCCTGACGGAGGGGCGCGCACAGCAGGGCGGCGGCCGCGGCGAGAACCAGAACTCGTTTCGGTCTTAAAGCTCTCATCGCCAGGCACCCTCCCGGCCCGAAGGCCCGTCTTACTCGACGACGTTGACGGGCTGGCCCGACTGCAAGTTGCCGGGGTCGAGGACGACCGCCTCGCCGACGCCCACGCCGGAGAGCACTTCCGTCCAGGTGTCGGCGCGGCGGCCCGTGGTGATGGGCTTCTCCTTCGCCTTGCCGTTCTCGACCGTGACGACCTTCTCGATGCCGGCGAAGGTGACGACGGCGTTGGCGGGCACGGTCACGGCCATGTCGCCGCTGTTGGTGACGATCTCGGCGCGCGCGAAGCCGCCCGGCCTCAGCCCCCCCGAGTTGGCTATCTCGGCCTCGACGACGAGCACGCGGTTCTGCTGGTTGATGGTCGGGCTCAGGCGCACGATGCGGCCGACGTAGAGGCCGCCGTCGCCCTCGACCGTGACGCGCACCTGCTGGCCGGCGCGCACCGTCGCGGCGTCGCGCTCGGGCACCTCGCCGCGGAAGCGCAGGGGGTTGACGCGGACGACCGTGACGACCGGCGCGGCCGCCCCGAGGTACTCGCCCACGCTCGCGACGCGCTCCTGCACCAGCCCGTCGAAGGGCGCGACGACGACGGTGTCGGCGAGCGCCTGCCGCGCGAGCGAAAGCTCCGTGCGCCGCTGCGAGAGCAGCGCCTGCCGGTTGCGTATCTCCTCGACCGCGTCCTGGTAGCGCGCCTGCGCGACCTTGAAGGCGGCGTCGGCCGCCTCGTACTCGGCGCGCGCGACGACGCCCGACTCGACGAGCTGTGTGACGCGCTGGCGGTTCTGCCGCGCCTCTTCGAGCACGGCGCGCGCCTGCCGGACGGTGCCCGTCGACTCCGGGTCGAAGCCGTCGCTGTCGCCCTGCGGCGCGAGACCCAGACGCGCGCGCGCCTGCTGGAGCGCGGCCTCCGCCTGCTGCACGCGCAGGCGGTAGTCCTGCTGCTCGACCTGCGCGACGACCTGCCCGCGCCGGACGACGCTGCCCAGATCGACCGCGATTGAGCTGAGGCGGCCGGGCACCTTGACGCTCAGCGTCGCCTCGTCCTGCGCGGCGAGCGTCCCCGTCACGTTGACGCTGGCGCCGACGGGCAGCTCCTCGACCCGCCCCACCTTGACCTGACGCGGCTCGCCCCCGCCGCCGCGCCCCTCGCCCGGCCCCTTCTGCTGCCCCGAGGCCGGGTATTCGCTCTTGCAGGCTGCGGAGGCGAAGAGGAGCGCGAACGCGCAGACGGACGCGATGACGCGCGCCCCCGGCGAGGAGTTTAATAAGAACACTCTACCCAAAGATGACCTCTCGATGACTTGCCCTCAGGGTTTCTAAACGCGGATTTTAGCACGCCGGTTACAAAACATTCAGCGGCCTGTTCCGCGCCCCTCGGGGGTCGATAAATTTGGATAGATTACGACGCGCGGGACGCCCGGCGGGAAGTACGAGAGAAGGCTGTAGGACAGTAGACAGTAGTCAGTAGCCAGTAGTCGGTAGGCTCCGCTCCGCGCCGGTGCCAATGACGCTCTGGCGATTCGCTTAACGGCGGTTCTTCTACCGGCTACTGACTACCGTCTACTGTCTACGCTTCCCTTCTCACTCGCCGAAGCTGCGGCGGAAGAGGTAGGACATCTTGATGAAGAAGAGGCGGCCGTTGCGGCGCAGCCCCGGCTCAAGCTCGCCCGAGAACGGGTTGAGGCCGTTGCGGTTCATGTCGTCGTTGTAGCCGACGTAGAAGGTCGTCCCCGGGTTCGGCGTCCACCCGAGGAGGAACTGCCCGCGCGCGCGCCGCCCGAGCGACGTGTAATCGACGCGCGCGCGCGCGAACCAGAAGCGCGTGAACTGGTACGTGCCGCGCAGCGTGTAGATGTTGTCGTCGAAGGCGACGAGGTCTGTGTCGCGCCGCGAGAGCCGCTGCTTGTTGTAGCCGAGCGAGAGCCGCAGCGCGTCGGTCGGCTGGTAGTTGGCGCTGGCCTCGACGGTCAGCTCGTCGCCCGCGCCGGGGTCGAGCGGCGCCTCCTGCCCGAAGGCGAGCGCGGCCGGGCTCACGCGCGGGAAGTCTGGGTTCTCCGTGCCGAAGTCGAAGTCGAGCTGCCCCATGCGGTAGATGGTGAAGATGAAGAACGAGTACTTCTTCGACGGGACGGTCTCGACGTAGAAGTAAACGTCCCTGCGCGGCGCGGAGCGCTCGGGGTCTGCGCCGAAGAAGGTGCAGCGCCGCAGCCGCCGCGCCTCGTTGACGTCGGGCGTCGAGAGGTCGTCGGGGATGATGGGGTCGAGCGCGCCCGTCGGGTCGCAGGCCGGGTTGCGCGAGGCGATGTCGGCGCCGAAGCTGTTGACGGCGACGCGGGACAGCGCGTCGCGCGTCGAGCCGAACTCCGACTCGAAGACGCGCTCGTAAGCGAACTGGTAGCCGACCCCGACGAAGGTCTGCTTCTGCATCCTGACCTGGAACTGCGACTCGTTGAGGTAGTTCTGGCTGCGCCAGTCCCAGTCGAAGTTGGTGTTGGCGGCGTTGAAGACGCGCCAGCTCACGACGCGCGCCTTCGGCTTCTCGTTCGACTGGTAGCGGACGAAGAAGTTCTGGTTGTTCGTGTTGTAGCGGCGGTCGAATCCCACGTCGGCGCGGAAGAAGCGCGAGCGCCCGACCGCCGAGTAGGTCCAGCCCCAGTTGCGCCCGCTCGAATCGAGGTTGTAGGCGTAGGCGAGCCCGCGCTCCTTGCGGTCGAAGGTGCCGGCCTCCTCCGCGTAGAAGAACGGCCGGTGCGAGACGCTCCCCAAAGCCTGCGCCCAGAAGACCGTCTGCTTGTTGAGCCGGTAGCGCACGTCGCCGCCCATCACGTGGTTGTACTTGTCCACGAAGTTCGACGTGGTGCCGAGGAAGCCGATGTGCCCCTCCTTGCCGATGTCGCGCTTGACGCGGAGCACGCCGACGGTTGCGTTCTTGTCCAGGACATTGAGGATGGAGTCGCGCTCCGACTGAAGCTGCGCGCGGAGGATGGGGTCATCGACGGACGAGAGGTTGTTGGTGGCGCGGACGAAGTCGCGGTCGTCGTCGCCGAGGTTGCCGGGCGCGTTGTCCGAGGCGAGCATCACGCCGAAGGTGTTCCGGCCGCGCTTGCCCGTGAACTTGAAGGCGTAGTCCGGGTCTACAATCGAGCGCGTGTGGACGGCCGAGAGCAGCGTCTCGAAAATCTCCTTGCCTTCGAGGAAGAAGGGGCGCTTCTCCTCGAAGAAGATGGGGAACCGCTGGTTGGCGGTGACGACCGTCGCGTCGGCCTCGACCTGCGCGAAGTCGGGGTTGTAGGTGAAGTCGAGCGTCATCGTCGGCGTGACGCCGAGCTTGACCGAGACGCCCGGGTCGATGCCGATGGGCTCGTTGAGGAAGCGGCCCCGGTCGTCGGGCTCGCGGCCCCCTTGCGCCTGCGCGAAGGCGCGCTGCGCCGACGTGATGGTCGGCGTGCGCCGCCCCTCCTGCGAGACGGTCAGGGAGGGGATGATCTCGATGGTGCGCTCGGTCGAGACGCCTTCGAGCCCCGTGATGTGGCCCGACTGCCCGAGCAGGCTGGAGTTGTCCTTCGAGATGGGCATCCAAGCGGACTGCTCGTTGTTGAGCCGCTTGATGGTGCGCATCAGTTGCAGCCCCCACCGCTTGCCCTTGCCCGCCTCGTAGCGCAGCGACTTGAACGGGATGGCGACCTCGACCGCGTAGCCGTCCTGCAACAGCGTCCCCTTCGACTCCATCACGATGTCCACCGAGAAGTCCTCGTTGATGCCCTCGGTGAAGATGGCGTCGGCCTGCACGCCGAGCGGGTTGAAGATCAGCTCGTAGGCGCGGCGCCCGTCGTTGAAGGTGTCGAGCCAGATGCCGACCCAGTCGTCGTCGAAGACGGCGTCGCGCTTGGCGACCGTCGCGCGCACCTTGCCCGGCTCGTCGTAGGCGCGAAAAGCCACGTAGAGGAAGCGCGAGTCGTAGCCGATGCGAACCTCGGTCGGGTGCGAAGGGGCGACGAGGTCGACGGGGCGGTACTGCACGAAGTCCTTAAACAGGGACGCCGACT
>DASWNR010000515.1:0-26538 GCA_036399155.1 Pyrinomonadaceae bacterium | reverse complement strand
AGATTACGGCCGGCATCCGTCTCATACAGGCCCGCCACGTCCTCGTCGCCTCGGACAGTTGCTACTCGGGCGCGCTGGCGGGCGGGCTCGGCGTCACGCCGGCGCGCCCGTCGGAGCGCGAGCAGTTCCTGCAAAGGATGGCTGCGGGGCGCTCGCGTACGCTGATGGCTTCGGGCGGCGACGCGCCCGTGGCGGACGGCGGAGGCGGCCACTCCGTCTTCGCGGCCGCGCTCCTGCGCGGCCTGCGCGAGATGGGCGGCCCGCGGTTCACAGCCTTCGAGCTGTTCACCGCCTACGTCGTCGCGCCCGTCGCCGCGCGCACCGAACGGACGCCCGTCTACAAACCGCTCCCCGACTCCGGCCACGAGAGCGGCGACTTCGTCTTCACGAGGGTTAAACCCGCCCCCGCCCCCGGGTCGTGCGACGACCCGGAAGCGAAGGCGAAGCTCTACGAGACTTTTCTCGACGACTTCGAGGGCAGCCCCGAACGGCAGAAGGTCGCCTACGGTGCGGGCAAGGAGTACGTTGCCAGGTACGAAAATTGTCCGAAGGAGAGCGATAAAAATGTCGTCGGTTACGTACGCAAGTGGCTGGCAAAGTACGAGGCGGCCGTCAGAGAGTGGCGGCGGTGGCAGAGCCGCCGGCCGTGAGAGGTAAGCACGCATGATTGTCGCCCTGACGAGGGAGCCGGCGCGCGCCATGAACGCGTGCGAGTTGACGCACATGGAGCGCGTGCCGATTGACGCGCGCTCCGCTGCCGGACAGCATCGCGCTTACTGCGACGCGCTTCGCGCGTGCGGCGTTCGCGTCGTCACGCTGCCCGCCGTCGATGAGTTGCCGGACAGCGTCTTCGTCGAGGACACTGCGATAGTGCTCGACGAGGTCGCGGTGCTCACGCGCCCCGGCGCCGCGTCGCGGCGCGGCGAGGTGAGGTTGATGGAGCCGGAGGTGGCGCGGCTCCGCCCCGTCGTGAGGGTCGAGCCGCCCGCGACGCTCGAAGGCGGCGACGTGCTGCGCCTCGGGCGCACGCTCTACGTCGGGCTGTCGCCGCGCACGAACGCGGAGGGTGCGGCCGCCCTGCGCCGTCTCGCCGCGCCGCACGGCTACGAGGTCGTGACGGTCGAGCCGCGCGGCTGCCTTCACCTGAAGACCGGCTGCTCGGCGCTCGACGACGAGACGGTGCTCGTCAACCCGGGGTGGGTGGACGCGGCCTTCTTCCGCGGGCGCGAGGTCCTGACCGCGGACGCGGCCGAGCCTTGGGCCGCGAACGTCGTGAGCGTCGGCGGCGCGGTCTGCGCGAGCGCCGCGTTCCCGCGCACGGCCGAAATGCTCTCGGCCCGCGGCTACGACGTGCGCGCCGTCGAGGTCTCGGAGTTCGCGAAGGCCGAGGGCTCGCTGACCTGCCTCAGCCTTCTCTTCCGGCAGCCATAGGGCGGCGCGGGCCGGGGAGCCGCACGGGTATGGAAAACGTGTCCGCAGAGGCCGGCGTTAAAAAGCGCTCGTGGGAGCTGCCCCGGCACGCGCTCACCTTCGGGCATCGCACGCTCGTCATGGGCGTCATCAACCTCACGCCCGACAGCTTCAGCGACGGCGGCCGCTGGTTCACGCGCAAGCGCGCGTGGGACAACGCCGAGAGGATGATAGAGAACGGCGTGGACATCATCGACTTCGGCGGCGAGTCGACGAGGCCCGGCGCGCAGGCCGTCTCGGAGGAGGAGGAGATACTCCGCGTCCGGAAGTTCATCGACGTGATGATAAAGATGGTCGGCCGCGCCACCTACTCGATTGACACGACGAAGGCGTCGGTCGCGCGGGTGGCGCTCGACGCGGGCGTGGAGATAGTCAACGACATCTCGGGGCTGCGCTTCGACCCCGCGCTCGCGGAGGTCGCGGCCCGGTACGACGCCGGCCTGATACTGATGCACTCGCGCGGCACCTTCGAGACGATGCACGAGCAGGAGCCGGTCGAAGACATCCTCAAGGAGGTCGCCGACGACTGGCGGCGGGGCATCGAGGAGGCGGAGCGGCGCGGAGTCCGCCGCGAGAAGATCGTGCTCGACCCCGGCATCGGCTTCAGCAAGACGCAGAAGCAGAACGTCGAGCTTCTCGCGAAGCTGGACGTTCTGGCGCGCGACTTCGCGGACTTCCCCCTGCTCGTCGGCACCTCGCGCAAGTCCTTCGTCGGCCACCTGCTCGGCGGCGCGCCCGTCAACAAGCGAGTCCACGGCACGATGGCCAGCGTCGCGGCCGCCGCCATGCGCGGCGCTTCAATCGTCCGCGTCCACGACGTGCGCGCCGCGGTCGAGACCGTGAAGGTGATTGACGCGATAAAAGCCGCCAGCCGCGAGCCCTGACGGGGGGGAGGCCGCTTCCTTCCCTCCACGGCTCACGGCTTAGGCACACGCACTTGTCACCCGTCACTTTCGTGTCGTATCGTCAACGCTTCCGCGCGCCCCGGCGGCGCGGAGGTCACGATTCAAACAATGCTGCTGAGTAAGAGACTTTTCCACGCGGCCGCGCTCGCCGCCGTCGTCGTCTTCGCGTCGGGCTTCCGCGGCTGCTACAAGCCCGTGAGCAAGACGGGGCTGCCCACGCACGTCCGCACGGTCGCGGTGCCCGCGTTCCAGAACCAGGCGCTCCGCTACCGCATCGAGTCGCGCTTCACCGACTCGGTGATGCGCGAAATCCTGCGGCGCGGTAAGGGGCTGCGCGTGCAGAGCGAGACTAAGGGCGCGGACGCCGTCGTGGACGGCACCATTAAGAGCTTCGCCTTCTACGGCGTGCTGCTCGACACCCGGGGCCGCGCGCGCATCTTCGAGGTGACGATAACGGCGGCCGTCACCGTCCGCGACCAGGTGACCAACCGCGTCCTCTACGACAACCAGGACTACGTCTTCCGGGGCGAGTTCGAGTTCACGGACGACCCGCGCAGCTTCTTCAACGAGGAGGACCCGGCCGTCCAGCGCCTCTCGCGCAGCTTCGCCGAGAGCCTCGTCTCCACGCTCGTCAACGGCTTCGGCGTCAACGAAGAACCCTGATGGCTACGCTCACACGCGAGGAACTGAGGCGGGAGCTTAAGGCGGGGAAGGTGGGGCCGCTTTACCTGCTTTTCGGGCCGGAGGGCTACCTGCGCGACGCCGCGGCGCGTGTCATCGCGGACACGGCGCTGAAGGACGCGCCGCTGCGCGAGTTCAACGAGTCGAGCTACAGCCTCACCTCGGCGGACGTGCAGCACGCCATCGCCGCCGCCGAGCAGATGCCGATGATGGGCGGCCGCCGCGTCGTGCGAATCACAGACTTCTCGCGGAAGCCTCCGCGCCCCCCCCTGCGCGAGGAGGACGCGCAGGTGCTCGAACGCTACGTCACGCGCCCGGTCGAGACTTCCGTCGTCATCTTCACCGCCGACGCCCTCGACAAGCGGCTCAAGTTGAGCAAGACGCTACTGGACGTTTGCGTGAGCGTCGAGTTCGCGGAGCTGAAGGACGCGGAGCTGGCCGCGTGGGCGCGCGACCGCCTGAAGCACCTCGGCGCGCACGCCGACGAGAGGACGCTGCGGCAGATTGTCGGGCTCGTGGGCGCGAGCGTGCGGCAGCTCGCGACCGAGCTTGAGAAGCTTGCGACCGCCGCGCTCCCCGAAGGCGTAATCACGCCGGAGCTGGTGGACGCGCTGGTCGGGCGCTCGCGCGAGCTGTCGAACTTCGAGCTTTCGGATCATCTCATCGCGCGCGACCGCCGGCGCGCGTTGGAGACGCTGCGCAAGCTGCTCGACGACGGCGCGGAGCCCGTCATGCTCATCGGGCTTCTGGCGAGCAACTTCCACCGGCTCGCGCTCGCCAAGGAGTTGATGTCGCGAGGCGCGCCCGAGCAGGAGGTCTTCCGCGTCGTCAACATGCCCTTCAGCCAGCGCAAGGAGTTTCTCGCCACCGCCCGCCGCGCCGACTCGAATGAGCTCGTGCGCCGCATCCGCCGCATCGCCGAGGCCGACCTCGCCATCAAGACCTCGCTCGGCGGGGGCGGAGACCGCGGCCCGCGGCTTCAGCTCGAAATGCTCGTCTGCGAGCTGTCCGCCTAGAAGTCCAGAGGCTTCAAGTCAGGCTCGACCCACCCGCGCCGCGCCGCCTCCGAATCAATCAATCCCTTGCTGTAGTAGTCGTAGACGAGGCGCGAGCCGCCGCACTCTTCCGCCAGACGGTTCGTCAGTTCCGCGAGGGCGGGGCCGCCCCCTGCGCGTCCGATGAAGGCGCGGACGCGCCTGAGCCAGAAGACGGTTATCGTCTCGTTGTAAAGACTCGGGCTGACGCCGTGCGCCGCCGCGTACATCCCGATTCCTGCGCGCAGGCGCGCGAGCGCCGCCGCGTCGCCCGCCCCCATGAGGTAGCAGAGCGCGACGATCAGGTGCTCGCGGTGGTTGAAGTCGGCCGGCGGCAGCTCGCACGACTCGAACCGGCGTACGACCTCCAAGACCTCCCCGTCGCTCTTGTAAGGCTCGTTCGGCTTCGGCATCTCTTCGGACTCCCGCGCGCTGACGCGCAACAAAAAAGCGAGGCAGGCCGCTGACGACGGCCTGCCTCGCTCCCGTAAATTTTTTAACCCGACTACTTCGCCGACTGGTTGACGCGCGCCGTGAGCCGCGCCTTGTGGCGCGCGGCCGCGTTGCGGTGGAGCACGCCCTTCTGGACGGCCTTGTCGATGAGCGAGACGGTCTGGGGCAGAAGCTCCTGCGACCCCGCGCCGGACTCAATCGCCGCGCGCAGCTTCTTGATCCCGGTGCGCAGGCGGCCGCGGTTGCCGCGGTTGATGTCGCGACGCTTCTCGTTCTGGCGCACGCGCTTTTCGGCTGACTTGTGATTAGGCATCTCTTAATTCAACTCCGTCGGAACAAATCTGGTCTGCAAAACTCTCGCGGCGGCCCACTGTCGCGAATCCGGCCGCCAGAGCAAAGCCCAAAGTATAGGGAGCGGCCGCGCGGGTGTCAAGGCGAGGCACGGGCGACGGGCGCGCACCCCGGGGTACGGAACCCGGCGCGCCTGTGCGCCTGCGCGTTGACACCCCCGCCGGGTCTGTTGTAGCGTCGTTTCTGCAATGAAAGAGACCGTTCCCGCACGCCTCAACCGCCGCCGCCGCCACGCAGGGCTTTCCACGGGACAAGGAGAAAAGAGCGACTTTTGAAGAAGATCGAGCTTCCGCCGCGCGCCGTCGAGACGCTCTACGGCGTCCACGACCAGAACATTAAGTACCTCGAATCGCTTCTCGACGTGCGCGTCGACGCGCGCGGGCAAGACCTGACGCTCGACGGCACGCCCGAGGACGTTGAGACCGCCGGGCGCATCATCGAAGACTTCGCGGCGCTCTTCAGCGAGGGCAAGACCTTCACCGACAAGGAGCTGCGCGAGGCTTTCGCGCAGAGCGCAGAAGACCGCGGCTACAGCCTGCGCGACTACTTCACGAAGGCGCGCTTCAACCCCGCCGGCAAGAAGCAGGTCGCGCCCAAGTCGGCCAACCAGCGCCGCTACATCGAGGCCATACAGTCCAACGACATCGTCTTCGGCATCGGCCCGGCCGGGACGGGCAAAAGCTACCTCGCCGTCGCGATGGCCGTGCAGGCGCTGACGCTGAAGCAGGTGAGCCGCATCATCCTCGCGCGCCCGGCGGTCGAGGCCGGCGAGCGGCTGGGCTTCCTCCCCGGCGACCTGCAGGAGAAGGTTGACCCGTACCTCCGCCCGCTCTACGACGCGCTCTTCGACCTCATGGACGCCGAGCGCGTCGCCAAGATGCTTGAGAAGCGCATCATCGAAGTCGCCCCGCTGGCCTTCATGCGCGGCCGCACGCTCGCGGACGCCTTCATCATCCTCGACGAGGCGCAGAACACGACGAGCGAGCAGATGAAGATGGCGCTGACGCGCATCGGGTTCGGGTCGAAGGCGGTCATCACAGGCGACGTGACGCAGATCGACCTCCCGACCGGCAAGCGCAGCGGCCTCGTCGAGGCCGAGCGCATCCTCTCGAAGGTCGAGGGCATCGAGTTCGTCTACTTCACCGACAAGGACGTCGTCCGCCACCGCCTCGTCCAACAGATCATCAAAGCCTACGAGTCGCTGACCAACAAGACCGACATCTGACATGCCCGACCCGCTTGTCATCACCGCCGGCGCTTGGGCCTGGGACAAATACGGCAAGTCCCTCACCGACAAGGCCGCGTCCGCCCTCAAAGGGAACTGGGACAAGTTCAAGTGGAACGATGCGTCGGAGAAATACCGCGCGAAGGTCAAAAAGCTCTACGGCACTATGCAAATCATGGGCATGGCCGAGCCCGTCCCGCTCGACGACATCTTCACGGAGGCGTACCTGCTCGACAAACCAACAGCCTTCTCACGCTTCGACATCGAACGCCTCAAACAAGCCTCCGCCGACCCCGACGCCCCGCCGCCGAACGCGGAACGGGTCACGGGACTGTCGCTCGTTAACAGCGGAAATAACCTCTTCATCCTCGGCAAGCCGGGCGCGGGCAAAACGACCTTCCTCAAATATATTGCCGTCCAAGCCGCTGAGCCGGACAAGCCCATCATAGACAAAGTCCCCGTCTTCATTTCGCTCAAACAGTGGTCAGACTCCGGCAAGGAGTTGTTGCAGTTTATAGAGGAACGTTTCGACAACTGCGACTTCCCCAAGGCGCGACCGTTCGTGGAGGAATTGCTAAAGGCCGGCGGCGCGATTGTGCTGTTCGACGGCCTCGATGAAGTGAATCAGGAGGACGGTCAGCGCGACGACCAGACCCGCGCGATGAACAACTTCATCGAGAAGTACGACCGGACGCAATGCCTCATCACCTGCCGCCTTGCCGCCAGCGACTACTCCTTCAAGCCTTTCATCTATGTCGAGATTGCTGACTTCACCCCGAAACAGATTGAAACGTTCGTTAACAACTGGTTCCGCAATCAGGAAGGGGAAAAGGATGAAGGGACGAGCAAGCAATTCCTGACAGAGTTTAAGAAAGATGAAAACAAAGGGTTGCGCGACTTGGCGCGCACGCCGCTGCTCCTGACGCTTTTATGCCTGTCCTTCAGGGAGACGCTGACGTTCCCGCAACGGCGAGTCGAAATATATAAAGAGGCGTTGGACGCGCTGCTGAAGAAGTGGGACTCATCACGCAGGATTAAGCGCGACGACGTTTACCGCAAGCTGTCGCTGGGTCACAAAGAGAACATGCTCGCGCGCATTGCGGCCGAGACGTTCGAGAAGAATCAATACTTCATCCCGCAATCGGAACTTGAGAAACTCATCGCAAATTTCGTCAAAAACATCCCGCCGCACGACACGGACGAGGCGGCCGACGGCGAAGCGATCCTGAAAACCATCGAAGCGCAACACGGCATCTTTGTCGAGCGCGCACGGGAAGTACATTCCTTCTCACACCTGACTTTTCAGGAGTACTTTACGGCGAAATACATCGTAGACAACGCGGCGAAAGGCACATTAACGAATCTCGCCCAAGAACATTGCGCGGATTCACGATGGCGCGAAGTGTT
Organism: Pyrinomonadaceae bacterium; assembly: GCA_036399155.1. Lineage (GTDB taxonomy): Bacteria > Acidobacteriota > Blastocatellia > Pyrinomonadales > Pyrinomonadaceae > QHXN01. Next base: position 19,012 of record DASWNR010000515.1, on the reverse strand, counting down.
TCTGCTGACGACGAGTTTGCTGGCGGACGCAAGTCAGTTTGTAAAAATCTTCCGTCGCGAAGTTGAGAAGTTAGTGAAAGGTGACGATAAGCTGCGGGCGTTGTTGTCGTGGGCGCACGGGAAAGCACATTCAACTCAAGATAAATGTTGGCTCGCACGTCGCGCTTACATAACGCTGGCGCTTTACGGTGACGATTACTTCGTCATGACTTACTTCGGATACGGCCTTCTAAGTGAAATAGATGTTGATGATTATTTATACGGAAATCCAAATTTCAGTCTCGACCTTGAACTTAACCGTTGCCTAACGCTAGCCTTTGAACGTAGATTTAGAGCGCGAGCCATCGCCGTCGGTGATATAGTCAAAAATATCTCACACATACACGCTCGCGCTGCACAGATAGCTCACGACTTAGGATTAACTGACCTTGTTAAAGATTTAGACAGCCTCACAATACCAATCAACACAGCTTTTAGGTCAGACTGGCAGCGTTACGCAGAAAAGTTGCGGGTCATAAGTATAAAACACAGAGATGTAAGGGAGAGTTGGGAACTAACAGCAAGTCAGCGGACGCAGCTCAACGATTATCTAAACGCCGGCCGCCTGATGACAGATTGCCTGAAGTTGGCATTTATGCCGCCGGAAGAAAAGGAGGCAATGCTGAATAGTCTGTATTTGCCTCCGGGGCAGGCGGGTGGGGTGGAAAATGGCGGGTGAGTGAGTTCGGGTGCGATGTCGGGCGTGAAAATGTCGTGTTGAAGCGTAGGGCAGGCGTGTAGGGTTACGGGTGGGGCAGAAGATGATTGAGGTTGTGAATCGTCAGCGGAAAGTGCCGGTGGATTGTGAGCGCTGGCGGGGGTTTGGGGAGAGGGCTTTGAAGGTCGTGCCGGCGGGGGGGGCGGGGGCGGTGGTGGTGTTCGTGTCGGATAGGGCGATGCGGGAGTTGAATCGGCGTTGGCGGGGGAAGGTGGGGACGACGGACGTGTTGTCGTTCCCGGCGGGGCAGGAGGAGTTTGAGAAGGGCGAGGGGTTGAGTCTGGGCGATGTCGTCGTCTCCGTGGAGCAGGCGGCGCGGCAGGCCGCCGAGCACGGGTTAGACTTCGAGGGCGAGGTGCGGCAGCTCATCCTGCACGGGCTCCTGCACCTGTGCGGGTACGACCACGAGACCGACGGCGGCGAGATGAACGCGCTCGAATTGAGGCTGCGCCGCCGCCTCGGAATATAATTCGTGAACCGCCGAACGTGAACCGTGACAGGGGGCTTGCGTCCCGTCACGGTTTACCGTTTACTGTTCGCGGCTTCTATGGAGACCCAGTTGGAAATCGGTGCCGCCTGCGCGCTGCTGCTCGTGCTGGCCTTCCTCTCGACGGTCGACTCGGCGTTCGGCCAGTTGAGCGACGTGGGGCTCAGGCGGCTGACGGGCGAGCGCGACGAGCGGCCGTCGGAGAGCGTCATCTTCCTCGGCGAGATTCTGGAGAACCGCCCGCGCTTCCGCTTCACGCTCAACGCGGCGATACAGGTCGTGCTCGTCGCGGTCGTCGTGCTCGTCACCTCGCTGTGTTACCAGATGTTCGGCGCGGAGCGGCGCTTCCTGCTCATCGCCTTCTTCATCGCGCTCGCGCTGACGCTGCTGTTCCGGCAGTTCATCCCGCGCCTGCTCTCCGCGTCGAACCCCGAGCGGACGCTGCTCTCTTTGCTGCCGCTCTACCGCCCGTTCTACGGCGTGCTCTCGCTCGTCGCCACGCCGCGGCAGGTGGCGGCCGAGCGCTCGTCGCGGCGCGGCGGCGGCGACCCGCACGTCACGCAGACCGCGGCCGAGAGCGCCGAATCCGACGACGACGACAACGGCGGAGACATACAGGCGCTCATCGACGTGGGCGAGGAGGAGGGCATCCTCGAAGAGGAGGAGCGCGAGCGCATCCAGACCATCATCGAGTACGGCGAGACGCTCGCCGGCGAGGTGATGACGCCGCGCACCGACATCGTCGCGCTCCCCCTGGGGGCGAACGTGCGCGAGGCGCGCGACGCGATGGTCGAGTCGAAATACTCGCGCCTGCCCGTCTACCGCGGGCAGATAGACGACGTGGTCGGCATCATCTACGTGCGCGACCTGCTGGCCTGCTGGGCCGAGGGGCGCGAGGACGACCCCATCGAGCCGCTGCTGCGCCCGGCCTACTTCGTCCCGGAGACGAAGTCTGTGGACGAGCTGTTCGAGGAGATGCAGAAGGTGCACGTGCAGCTCGCGCTCGTCATAGACGAGTACGGGGGGCTCGCGGGCCTCCTGACCGTCGAGGACATCCTCGAAGAGATCGTCGGCGAGATAGAGGACGAGGACATCGAGGGCGAGGAGGTCGTAGAGATTGTGGAGGGCGACGACGGCTCCTACGACGTGCTCGGCTCGACCGAGGTCGGGAAGATCGAGCGGCTCTTCGACCTTGAGATCGAGGACGACGACTTCACGACCATCGCCGGCCTCGTCATCAACGAGTCGGGGCGCGTCCCGGCGCCGGGCACGCGGCTCAACCTGCGCGGGCTCGATGTGGAAGTCCTCGAAGCCGACGAGCGCCGGGTCAACCGCCTCCGCCTGCGCCGCACGCGCGAGGGCGCCGACGCGGCCGTCGCGGCCGAGTAGTCGAAAGTCACAAACCTAATTTTCACAGGGGAAGAATGGCGAAGAAGAAGAGCAGCAGATACCTTTCGGGGCGGCGCATCGACCCGCGCCCCATCGCGGGCGGCGAGACGGTGGCCGACCTCGTGGACGAGACCTTCCTGGCTTACAACGCGGCGCGTCTGCGCGAGGCGTGCCAGCTCTTTACGCGGAAGATGCTGGAGCCCGATGTGACGGTCGGGCTCTCCATCACGGGCGCGCTCACCCCCGCGGGGCTCGGGATTTCGGCGCTCATCCCGCTGATGCGCGCGGGCTTCGTCGACTGGGTCATCACGACGGGCGCGAACCTCTACCACGACACGCACTTCGGCATCGGGCTCTCGCTCCACCAGGGGAACACGGCCGTCTCCGACGTGACCTTGCGCGAGGAGGAGGTCGTACGCATCTACGACATCTTCTTCGACTACTCGGTGCTGCTCGACACCGACGCCTTCTTCCGGCGTCTGATCGAGGGCGAGGAGTTCCAGCGGCCGATGTCCACGGCCGAGTTCCACAACCTCTGCGGCAAGTACGTGCTCGAGCGCGAGCGCAAGCTCGGGCTGGAGAACAAGTCTTTCCTCGCCGCCGCCTACGAGTTCGGCGTGCCGCTCTACACTTCGAGCCCCGGCGACTCGTCCATCGGGATGAACGTCGCGGCGAAGGCGATTCAAGGTAACAAGCTCGCCTTCGACCCGTCGGCCGACGTGAACGAGACGGCCTCGCTCGTCCTCGCCGCCAAGCGCGGGGCGATTCACGGCAAGGGTGATAAAGGGAAGAAGCACGGCGGCAAGTCGGCCGTCTTCATCCTCGGCGGCGGCAGCCCCAAGAACTTCATGCTCCAGACCGAGCCGCAGATTCAGGAGGTGCTCGGCATAGACGAGCGCGGCCACGACTACTTTTTGCAGGTGACGGACGCGCGCCCCGACACAGGGGGCCTGTCGGGCGCGACGCCGGGCGAGGCCGTTTCGTGGGGCAAGGTCGACCCGGAGCGGCTGCCCGACGCGGTGGTCTGCTACGTCGACTCGACCATCGCGCTGCCCGTCATCACGTCCTACGCGCTCACGCGCCACGAGCCGCGCGGGCTGAAGCGGCTCTACGACCGCCGCGCCGAGCTGATGGATTTAATGCTCGCGGAGTACGAGAAGTCCGAGAGAAGGTGAGAGCGATTCTGGGGAGCTAATGGTTAAAACTATCAAGGACGACCAGCCGCGCGTCTACTTCGACTGTACGAAGTGCCCGGCCTTCTGCTGTTCCATCTACGAGCGCGTGCAGGTGACCGAGCGCGACATCAAGCGGCTCGCCAAACACTTCGGCGTCACCTTCGAGGCGGCGCGCCGCCGCTACACGACGCGTTGGGAGAACGAGCGCATACTCAAGAAGGTCGAGGACGTGATCTTCCCCGAGACCTGCATGTTCCTCGACCAGGAGAAGCGCGGCTGCACCATCTACCACGCGCGCCCCGGCGTCTGCCGCGAGTACCCCGACCGCTCGCGCTGCGTCTACTACGACGTGCTCAAGTTCGAGCGCCGGCAGCAGGCCGACGAGACCGTCGTCCCGCTCGTCCAGATAACCTTCCGCGAGGTCAAGAAGGGCCCCGAAGTAGACGACGAGTGCGAGAAGGTCTGGGAGTGGGAGCCGGAAAAGAAGAGGCGAAGACGGAAGTCGGGGGGGTGAATTGCAAGCCGGGGGTTTTCAGTTTATCCTTCAACGCTCATCATTCATCCTTCATCGTTTCAACTGAGGAGTGCGGAAGATGCAAGAACTCTTAGCCAAGCTGGTCGGGAAGAAATTAGACATGTTCTGCGGCGGCACGTCGAGCCTGCGGGGCAAGCTCGTCAAGGTGGACGAGGGCGTGGCGCACATGGTTGACGATGACGACCACATGTTCTACGTCACCGTCGAGCGCATCATCGTCTTCAGCGAGAGCAAGTCGGGCGAACAGCGCGCGGGCTTCGTCGTCGGCTTCCGACCCTAAAGAGGGCTCACCAAAAGCTTCAGGCCGACCCCTCTTCGGAGGGCGTCGGCCTGACGTGCGTTTATAAACCGCCTTTAAGTCTTCCGCGCCCTCACCTGCCGGCGGAGGCGACGAACGAGGTCGCGAGCGGGATGCGCCGGAAGCCGTTGATGCGCTTCGTCCAGTAGTCGTCGAAGCGCGAGTAGACGACGCCCTTGCTCGTCGAGGCGTGGTAGAAGCCGTGCTCGTCGGCGACGATGCCGACGTGCCCGAGGTTGTTGAAGAAGACCAGCGTCCCGAACTTGAACTTCTCGTCCTCGGTCGGCGTCGCGAACGAGTGCCAGAAGTTACGCACGTTGGTGCGCTCGAACGCCACGCCCGCCTGCTGGAAGACGCTCCACACGAAACCGGAACAGTCGTAGCGGGTCGGCCCCTCCGTGCCCAGCCGGTACGGAGTCCCGAGCCGCTGCTCAATCGCCATCAGCATCGACCGCTCAAGCTGCCCGAGCCCCGCCGGCCCCTGGCCGAAACGCGGGATTTCGTACTCCGGCTCGGCCTCGTCCTCGGCGGTCGAAACCACCACGAGGTCGTTTTCGAGCTTCGAGCGTCCGTCAACTTCGCTGGTGGTGGTCGTCGTGGCGGCGGCGGCGGCCTGACGCGGGCGCGTGGCGCCCTGTTGCTGCGCCTGCGCCGAGACGGCCAGAAGGCTCAGGGCGAAACAGGCCGCGAGCGGGCGGGGGAACAGTCTGCAAAAAGACATCTAGGGGAACGGTCTCCTCTGCCAAAATCTATGAATTGCCTTGGGGTATTTCTTTGCTTGAGGTGGAGGCGCGAGCGCTTCAACGGCTCAAACGCCTGAAATCCATCCTACACAACAGATACGGACGCCACAACAACCAATGTGACTGTTTCGTGACGGCGCAGTTAGAGCTTTGTTGAAATTGCCCGGAAAGGGGACGTGACATCATTCATCTTGAAGGCAAAGGGACGGCTTCGGTACGGACGGCGGCGACCGAGCGCACATAAACTCTTTTCCCGTGGAAATTTACGTGCGCGGCGTGATAGCATGCGCCGCCATAGAGGAGACCGCTTTTATGCTTTTCGTCGAAAGCCGAGCCGCCGATCTGGAAGTCAAAAGACGGCTCCGCACGCCCCTGCTCGAAGCCCTGCAAGGGCGCGGGCTCGTCCCGCTCATACGCGACTCGCGGCTGCACTTTTTCGAGCGCGCGACCCCGGGCTCCGAGCGCGCGAGAGAGCTGGAGCGCCTTCTTGAGGCGCGTTCGGAGGCCGAAGGCGAGGAGCCTTACGTGCGCGGCGACATCTTCTGCTCCGACGATTTCGCGCACTTTCTGGTCTTCGGCGACGGCCACGGGGGCGGGGCGGGCCTGCGCGCCGGAATCGTCTACGACGCCGGGACGGACGCGCCCGACGAGAAGCTCGAAGCCTTCTGTCGGAACGTTTTAGAGGCGTTCGGGGAGGCCGCGGGCGGCGAGGGCGCGCGGGAGGGCGGCGAGTCGGGCGCGCCCGACGGCGTCGTGTGGCGCGCGCGCGACGGGCGCGCTCAGGGGGCTTTTAGACGGCCGGCGGCGGCCGCTGAGACGGCCGCGGACGCGCAGTCGCAGCGCGTCTCGGGCTCTGCGGAGAGGGCGCGGGCGGTCGAGATTTTCGACGACGCGGGCGCGCGCGGCTTCCTCCAAAGGCTGAGGGAGGCGCACGAAGACGGGCGCGCGGCCGAGCTTGTCGCCGGCGGGCGCGGCCCGGAGCAGGAGTCGCTTGTGTCGAGGCTCGCGGGCGCGGGGCTCGTGCGCCGCGAGGTGCAGGTCAGTTGTCGCAAGGACGGCCGCTCGCTCTTCCGGCTCCCTTCGGCCGAGGCGCTGGCCATCGTCACGGCGAGCAACGCCGTGTGCAGCGAGTGCGGCTCGGCCGTGGCGGACGAGCGCGCCGAGGAGCTTGTGACGCCGACGCCGCTCGCCACGTCGATGTTGAAGGACGGCGCATGGCTCGTCAGCAGTCTGCGCTCGATTCTCGGCGGGCTCGGCGTGTCGGAGAGCCAGACCGCGCCGCTGCCCCCGACCGACGAGGGGACGGCGCGGGTTCTGGCGACGGTCGGCGGCGAGTCGTTCCTCTTCGTGCTGCGCGACGGAGACTTCACGGCCGCGCACGCGCGCCGCGCCATCGAGGGCGAGGCGGAGTCGCACGCGACGCGGACGGTGGTGGTCGCCGCGGGGAAGGTGCAGGACGAGGCGCGCTCGCGTCTGCGCGAGCACGCGCGGCGTCGCGCGCGCGGCGGGGCGGAGGCGGAAGTCGTCTTCGTCGAAGGGTTGGAGCACGCGGCGGACGAACTGCGCGGCGTGATCGAGCGCGTCTCGGAGGAGGCGCTCACGCGCGAACTGTACGAGCTCGACGCGGACGCGGGCTTCAACGTCGGCCACGCGCTCGCGGCGCGCTTCCGCCTGATGCGGCGCCCGGGCGCGCTCCGCGACCTCGCCGCCTCCGCCGCCGGCTCGCTCGCCGGGAGCCTCCGCGAGTTTTAGAAAGGCGGTAGGCGGTAGACAGTAGACAGTAGCCGGCAGGGCTCCGCCGTGCGGAGTTTGTTGATGACAACTGCGCTGTTCCTAATGAGAAGGATTTTCTACTGACTACTGTCTACTCTCTTGAATCATTACCGTCCACGGCCGCCAATTTGACGCGAACGCCGAAAGTGGTATTGACAACCTCGCCTCCGCCGCGAGAATCTTAAGGCAGCGAGAGCCGCCCCCCAGCGCGGACGAACCTTTCAGCCCTGAAGTTAAGAAGATGAACAATCGCTCTTTTCTGCTCCTGAGTTTAACGGCCGTCGTGTTTGTGCCCGCGCCCGCCGCGCTGGCGCAGACGGCCGCGCCGTCGCCCGTCTTCACTCGCCCGCGCCTCGCAGGCGTCGCGCGGCAGAGCCAGACGGCGACACCCACGCCAACGCCCGCGCCAACGCCGCAGACGAACGCGACGCGGCCGCCCGCGCAACAGACGACCGACGGCGTTCAGCAGTCCCCGACCCGCACGCCGGCCGCGCAGCCCTCGACGCCATCGACGTACGCGACGCCCGCGCCGCAGACGGCGGCGCCGCAGGTCTACGTGCCGTCCGTCCCCTTGCAGCCCGCGCACCCGCCGTCGCTCAGCAAGTTCCGCGAGCGCGCGACCGAGGCGCAGCGCCTCCTGAAGTCGCGTCTGACGCTCACGTCTTCGACGCCCAACACGGCCTTCGTCACCGTCGCGGCGCTCGAACAGGACTCGTCAAAGATTCACACGATAAGCCTGCCGAAGGAGACGTTTCTCACGCGCGGCACCGACGTGGTGCTGAGCACTTCGCAGGGGTTGAGCGTGCGCTTCCAGGTCGTCCGGCCCAACTACGTCAACACGGCGGTCGTCGTCTCGGAGGCCGCGACGGGGAAGCAGTTGACCCCGCTCGTCGTCGAGTACCCCATCGAGAAGTTCGGGCGCTTCCGCGAGATGGCCTACTACACGTCGGCGCACCCGGCGCTCGTCTCGCCCGATGTCACGAAGCACGGGCACGCTTACGTCCGCAACATGCTCGACCTCGCGGCGCAGCGGCTCAAGGCCAAGGGCAAGACCATCTCGCCCGAGACCATAGACATCGCCGAGCGGCTGTGTCTCGTCGAGCACGTCGACCACGACCGCTTCCGCCGCGAAGACCGCAAGCGGATTTACGACGAGGTCTACGCGCTCTACTCTCTGAACGAGCTGGACACGTACCGCTACTCGGTCAGCTCGGCCGGCGCGGGCGGGATGGTGCAGATGATTCCGCCGACCTACCAGATGGTTCGGAGGATGCACCCGGGCGTGGGTCTCAACCCGGACTTCGTCGCCGGGATGCGCAACCACGGCAACGCGCTCGAAGCGATGCTGCTCTACATGCAGGACACCTGGAACGACCTCGCGCTCAAACAGGAGGTGCTCGACGCGCTGGCGAACAAGTCCGCGACGCGTCCCGAGCTGATGGCGGCCGGCTACAACTCGAACCCCGCGCGGCTGCCGCTCTACCTGCGGCGCGGCGGCGCGGGCTGGCGCACGCTCATCCCGCGCGAGACGCAGATGTACTTGCAGATTTACTCGTCGGTCGAAAGCCTCGTGCAGTTCAAGAACCGCGGCAGCGACCGCGCGCGGCAGGCCGCCTCGGGCGTGTCTCAGCAGTAGGGAAGTCGCGTCACGGGCGGATTAGACTCGGAGTTCAAGGCAGACGCGGAGGGCGCGGAGAGAATCGACTCTCCGCGCCCTCGACGTTTCGGGGGGTTAAAATTCGGCGGGCGCCCGCGCGCTCAACGGCGTTCGAGCGCGGCGCGATCCCAGTCGGCCTGTGTGGCGGCCGCCTCGTAGGTGTCTTCAAGGAAGAACATCAGCTCCGTGTCGGGATTCTCGGAGGCGCGCACGGCCTCGTAGGGCAGGACGAACTCCTTGAAGTCCGTGTTGTAGTAGGCGCGCTCGGGTCTGACCCGCACGTCCTTGAAGCCCGCCGGCTCTGGGTAGGCGTAGGAGTAGAAGATAGCCTCGGGCAGCGCCGGGCCGCCGGGCCAGAAGCCCGCGCTCGAAACCTCGTGCGAGTAAGCCTCGCGCGTGACGGAGTCGGCCACGCCGGGTGCGCCGGGGTGCTCGGGCGCGGGGCGGCCGGAGAAGCGCGTGACCGCGAGGTCGAAGCTGCCCCAGAAGAAGTGGACGGGGCTGCACTTGCCCGTGAAGCCCGAGCGGAACGCCTGGAAGACCCTGTCGGCCTGCACGAGCGCGCGCCAGAAGCGTTGGGCGTGCTCCGGGTTGTAGAGGCGGTGCTGCTCGTCGCGCTCGAAGGGGATCGGGTTTTCGACCTCGACGGGCGTCGTCCAGATGTTCATCCAGATGCGGAGCGATTCGAGCTGCGACTTCAGCCCCACGTAGAAGTCGGCCACGGAACGCGTCGAGCCGAGTTCGACCGAGAGCTTACGGCCGTTGCTCTCGCGCACGAGCAGTCTGTGGTCGATGAAGTCGAAGTCTATCTGAAAGCTGCTGTCGGGGTAGTGCATCGCCCCGGTCGTCAGCCCGCGCGCGCTGACGTAGAGCGGCACGTGCCACCAGTGGTTGACGTGCGGGTTCATGGAGAGCTTGACCTTGCCGACGACCTGCGTCCACATGTGCAGCAGGTAGTAGGTCTCGCGCCACTCCTCGAACGGCAGGCTCGGCCAGAAGTGGTAGGGGTTATTCGGTTCCGCGTCGTTCATAAATTTCCTCCGGGGACGCCTTTTAAGAGAAGGCCGGCGAACCAGCCGTAAGGGTCAAGGAACCGGCCGTAAAAGTCGAAGAACCAGCCGAAGAGCCAGCGCCCGGCCGCCGGCCACGCGCAGAAGAGTGCGTAGCTGACGGCCGCGACTATCAGGTTGGTCATACGGTAGATGCTCCCAACGTAATAGGCGGCCACGACGTTGAAAGCCACCCAGCAGGAAAGGAGCCCGATAAAATATAGAAGCGCCGCGAGCCAGGGCGGCGCTCCGGCCGCCGACCCGCCGACGGTCAGCGCGGCGAAGGCCGACCAGCCCGCCTGTAGAACGCCGCCGACCAGGAGCCCCGTGATGATGTAAGCGTCCGCGTGCGAGTCCAGGTCAAGGCGAAAGAGGCGTTGGACGAGGGCCACCACGATGGTCGTCAGAATCAACAGCGTCCAGAAGCCCCAGAAGCCCCTGCCGAGGCTGACGGCCGTCGCCGCCTTGCCCGAGGGCCAGAGCAGCAGCGCGACGAGCGCGAGGAAGACCGCGTTCAGCGCGACGGCGAAGAGGTAGTCGAACAGCTCCTTCCGGTCTTCGTGCAGCAGCCATTTGCCGAACTCTCCCATAGAAGGGCCTTCGACTAGTCGCCGTACTGGAGGCTGTCTCGCAGCGGCGGCTCGGGGAGCGCCCCGCCGCCGCCGCGCGGGTCGTCGGCGTACTGGAGTTTGTAGAGCCGCCAGTAGAGGTCGCGGCGCGCGAGGAGCTGCTGGTGCGTGCCGCTCTCGCGCAGCTCGCCGTGGTGCAGGACGAGAATCTGGTCGGCGCGCTGGACGGTCGAGAGGCGGTGCGCGACGACGACGGCCGTGCGGTCGCGCAAGACGCGCTCGATGGCCTGCTGGATGAGCTGCTCGGTCTCGGTGTCGATGGAGCTGGTCGCCTCGTCGAGGATGAGCAGGGCGGGGTCGAAGGCGAGGGCGCGCGCGAACGAGATGAGCTGCTTCTGCCCGACCGAGAGCCCCGCCCCGCGCTCGCGCACCTCGGACTTGAAGCCCTCGGGCAGACGCCCGACGAACCCGTCGGCGTGAACCTCGCGCGCGGCCCAGCGGACGCGCTCGTCCGTGATGTCCGCGCGCCCGAGGCGTATGTTGCCCTCGACCGTCCCGCTGAAGAGGAACACGTCCTGGAGGACGACGGCGAAGTTCTCGCGCAGAGACTTCAAGTCCCACTCGCGCACGTCCACCCCGTCTAAAAGCACCTGCCCGCGCTGCACGTCGTAGAAGCGCATGAGGAGGCTCGTGATGGTCGTCTTGCCCGAGCCGGTGTGCCCGACGAGCGCGATGGTCTCGCCCGGCTCGGCGACGAACGAGACGCCCTTCAGCACCCAGTCCTCGCCCTTGTAGGCGAACCACACGTCGCGGAACTCGATGCGCCCGCGCGCGCGCCCGGCCCTCTTCGGGCTCTCGGGGGTGTTGACCGTGATGGGCTGGTCGAGCGTGCGGAAGATGCGGTGCGAGGCGACGAGCGCCGCCTGGAAGACGTTGTACTTGTCCGAGATGTCGCGGATGGGCTGGAAGAGCCGCTGCGAATACTGGATGAAGGCGACGAGCGCGCCGATGGAGAGCACCTCGAACGTCGGCGTGTTCTGCATCACGCGCCAGCCGCCGTACCAGATGATGAGCGCGATGCCGAGCGAGCCGATGAAGTCGACGAGCGGGAAGAAGACCGCGTAGTAAAAAATCGTCTCGACGTTCGCGCGCCGGTAGTCGTCGTTGGCCTCGTGGAACTGGCGCAAGGATTTCGCCTCGCGGTTGAAAATCTGGACGGTCTGCGCGCCCGAGATGTGCTCTTGCAGGAAAGAGTTGATGCGGGCGAGCCTCGTCCGCACGAGGTCGTAGCCGCGCCGCGCGTGCTTGCGGAACCAGGTCGTCGCCGCGAAGAGCAGCGGCACGGTGATGAGCGCCACCAGCGTCAGGCGCCAGTCCATCCAGCCCATGAAGGCGATGATGGCGAAGACCATCACCACGTCGCCCAAGCCCTCGATGACGCCCGAGGTGAACAGCTGGTTGAGCGTGTCCACGTCCGAGGTGAGCCGCGTCATGACGCGGCCGACCGGGTTGCGGTCGAAGTAGGCGACCTCCTGCCGCTGCAACTTCCCGTACAGCTCCGAGCGCAGGTCGTACATGACGCGCTGGCCCACCGACTGGAGCAGGACGGCTTGCAGGTACGAGACGAGCATCTGCAAGAGCTTCACGCCGAGGAAGACGAGCCCGAGCAGCATCAGCCCGCGCGAGACGTGCGCGTAGACCGCGCCCCACTGTTCGCCGCCGAGCTGTGGGCGCTGGTCGATGGCGGGGTTGATGTACCAGTCGATGGCGTACTGGAAGAACTTCGGCTCGACGACGCCGAGCGCGTTGACCAGCAGCGTCAGCGCCAGAGCCGGCACGATCTGCCGGCTGTACGGCGTGAGGTAACGCAGCAGGCGGCGCGCGCTCCCACGGTCGAACTTCTTGAGCGCCTCCTCCTCGTGAAACTGTTTTGCTTCCGCGGACATTCTTTCGACTTTCGGCTAGAGCCCTCTCGGCCCCCGACCCGCGCGCCTCACAGCGCTTGCTTGTAGTACGCCGACATCAACTGCTCGCGGCGCGGGAAGTGCAGCACCTCGCCGAGCGCGCCGAGGGCGAAGAGGAGGTAGGCGTAATCGTTCCAGGTGACGAAGACTCCCACCAGGCCGAGGAGCACCGCCGCCTCGCAGAGCGCCATCGCGACGACGAAGCCGGTCTGCAACAGCGCCGGCTGCCGCCGCTCGGCCGCGCGCCTGTAAAAAGTCGCTTTCAGGACGAACGAGGCGACGACCGAAGAGAGCGCCAGGGCCGCCAGCACGTAGAGCAGCGTCGTGTTGCCCCCGCCCGTCTCCGCTATGGTCTCGTCGTCCGGGCGGGCGAGGCGCGTGAAGAGGACGAACATGCCGACGGCCACCAGGAACACCGCCCAGATAATCCGCATCGTGCGGAGCCTGTCCTCGGGGCCCGCGTCGTGGGCCGCGCCCGCGGCCGGTCGATTCATCATCGGCTTCTTCCTCCCCTCACGAAGTCGCGGCGCCGCTCAGCTCGCCGCCAGCTCCTCTTCGAGCAGTTGCCGCTCGTAGAGCGCGGCGTACTCGCCTCCAGCGGCGAGCAATTCCTCGTGCGTGCCGCGCTCGACGACGCGCCCCTCGTCGAGGACGCAGATGAGGTCGGCGTCGCGGACGGTCGAGATGCGGTGCGAGACGATGAGCGAGGTGCGCTCGCGCATCACGCCGCGCAGCCGCCCCAGGATCTTCTCCTCGGTGTAGGTGTCCACGGACGAGAGCGCGTCGTCGAGGATGAGTATGCGCGGCTGCCGTATGACGGCGCGCGCGATGGCCGTGCGCTGCTTCTGCCCGCCCGAGAGCGTGATGCCGCGCTCGCCGACCATCGTGTCGAACCCGGCGGGGAACTCGCGCACGTCGTCGGCGAGCCCGGCTATCTCGGCCGCCCACTCCACGTCGGCGCGCGCCGCCGTCTCGACGCCGAAGGCGACGTTCTCGGCCAGCGTCTCGCTAAACAGGAAGGTCTCCTGCGGCACGTAGCCGACGGCCGAGCGCAGCTGCGCGAGCGGGTATTCGCGCACGTCTACGCCGTCCACGAAGACCGTGCCGGGCGGCGCCTCTATCACGCGCGGGACGAGGTTCATCAGCGTGGACTTGCCCGACCCCGTCCGCCCGACGAAGGCGACCGTCTGCCCGGCCTCAATTGTCAGGGCCACGTCTTTGAGCACCGGCGGCAGGTGCTCGCCGTAAGAGAACGTCAGGCCGCGGAACTCGATTCGCCCGCGCATCGGGGGCTTCTCCTTCGCGCCCGCCGCGTCCTTGATCGCGGGCTCGACGGCGAAGACGGCGTTCATGCGCTTGAGGCTCGCGGTGCCGCGCTGGTAGAGGTTGACGACGTAGCCGAGCGCGATGAGCGGCCAGATGAGCCGCATCAGGAAGAGCGTGAACTCGACGAACTGCCCCGGCGTGATCTCGCCGCGCACGGCGAGGACGCCGCCGTACCAGACGATTAAGACCATCCCGAGCCCGATGAAGAACTGGATGAGCGGGCGCATGAGCGCCGAGACGCGCACCAGGCTCAGGTTGCGCGTCGCGTACTCGCGGTTGAGGCCGTTGAAGGCCGCCACCTCCGCGTCCTCCTGCGCGTAGGCGCGGACGACGCGCGCCCCCGAGATGTTCTCCTGCGCCCGCGCCGTGATCTGCGAGAAGAACTCCTGAATCTTCTCGAAGCGGACGTGCACCTGCTGGCCGAAGTACTTCACCGTGAACGAGACGAACGGCATCGTCACGAAGAGCAGCAGCGTCAGCCGCACGCTGATTCTGAGCATCAGCGGGAGGATGATGAGGACGACGAAGACCGTCTGGAGCGTGTACATCACCATCGGCCCGGCCAGCTCGCGCACCGCCGCGAGGTCGTTGGTGGCGCGCGCCATCAGGTCGCCCGTGCGGTGCGCGTGGAAGAAGCTGAGCGGCTGGCGCTGGAGGTGCCCGTAGAAGTCCTGCCGCAGGTCGTACTCGACGTGGCGCGACATGCCGATGAGGATGCGGCGCTGGAGGAAGAGGAAGACGCCGCTGACGATGCTGGCGACGACGACGAGCAGCGCCGAGCGCGTGACGTTCTCCCACGTCGGCCCCGTGCGCAGGTCGTCCACCGCGCGCCCGACGAAGACCGGGATGAGCAGCCCGGCGACCGTCCCGGCGAGGATGCAGAGCACGCCCGTGACGAGCGAGGTCTTGTACGGGCGGAAGTAGAGCGCGAATTTTCGCAGATCGTCCATGAGCGCTGAAGACGGCCGGGCCGCTCTTAGAACAACAGCTTGTCCGTTCAACTTTCCTTCGCGCCTATGATGCGCGATTTTCACCCGCAAAGACAAACGCGGCCCCGGCGGGCCGCGTTCACAGTCTCGCGTACGGCGTGAAGGTCGGGCGTTCTCAGACGACCGGCGGGACGGCCGCCTCGTGCGGCTCGGGCGCGGCGGGCGCTTCGGGGGCGGGGCTGTTGTAAATCTCGGCCGTCTCGTGGACGGGGAGCACCGGCTCGTAAGGGAGCGAGAAGATTTCGTCGGAGGGGAGGTCTGCGGTCGAGCAGACCTTGTTGCGACCCGTGCGCTTGGCCTGGTAGAGGGCGCGGTCGGCGCTCGTCACCAGCAGCTCGCGCGAGCTGGCGTCGCTCGGGAAGGTCGCGACGCCGAGCGAGGCGGTGATGCAGCCGACGCCGGGAACCTCCGTCCGCTCGATGCGCGAGCGCAGGCGCTCGGCGACGACCTGCGCGCCCTCGGGGCCCGCCTGCGGCAGGATGATGGCGAACTCCTCGCCGCCGTAGCGGGCGGCGGTGTCCACGCCGCGCAGCTCCTCGCGCAAGGCGTTGGCGAGGATGCGCAGCGCGGCGTCGCCCGCGTCGTGGCCGTGCGTGTCGTTGACGCGCTTGAAGTGGTCGATGTCCAGGAGGATGAGCGAGACGGGCTGCCGCATCCTCGTCGCGAGGTGCAGGTCGCGTTCGAGTTGGATCTCGAAAAAGCGCCGGTTGAAGCAGCCCGTCAGCCCGTCGGTCAGCGCCTGGTGCTGCATCTGCTGGAAGAGGCGCGCGTGGTTGACGGCGACGGCGACCTGGTCGGCCACCGTGCGCAGCAGCATCACCTCGTTGTCCTGCCAGAGCCGCTGCGGGTTGTCCGAAGTCACCATCAGCACGCCCATCGTGCGGTCGTGGTAGATGACGGGGACGGCAGCCACGGGCGGCGTGTCCGTCTCGCACGCGTCGCTCGAACCGTCGTGGACGTAGGTCTTCATGCGGCCGCGCAGGCGGACGCCGATGGCGTCGATGTCGCCGAGCAGCTCGGCCCGCTTGTCGTCGTCGTCCTCGCCGTCGCGGAAGTAGCAGGTGGTCAAAGAGGTCTGCCCGTGCTCGCCCTCCACCCGCAGCGCGCTCGACTGCGCGCCGAGCGCCTGCCCGACCTCGTTGACCGTCGTCTGGAGCACGCTCGGCAGCTCAAGCGAGCTTCGGATGGCGGTCGAGATGCGGTTGACGGCGATCTCGCGCACCGCCTGCTCTTGCAGGAGGCGCGCCAGCTTCGTCGTCACCGAGACGGTGAGCTGGAGCGAGGTCGTCTTCGGCACGCAGGTGCGCACCGCCTTCGCGAAGAGTCGCGCGTGCGTCGGCACCTCGGCCGTGACGCGCGCCATCAGGTATTCGAGCGCCGAGTAGACGATGTCCGGCTCGAACGACCAGATGACCTCGTCGCCGGCCGACTCCTGCCCCCCCTCGTCCGTCCTGACCGAGGCCATCAGCGCCGAAAACCTCGCGTCGGCGATGACCACGAAGCGCTCAAGACCTTCCGCCCCGGCCGCCTTCGGCATCAGGAACGGCTCGCGCTCGGAATCGCCGTCGGAAAGCTCAGTCGAGAAGAGCGCGTCGTCCGGGGCGGCGAAGAAGAACGAGTAGCGTGCGAGCCGCCCCATCTCGCGCACGCGCGCGATGTCGCGCATCGACCGCTGCGTCTCGGGCAAAAGGCTCTCGACCACCAGCGCCGCAAGGTTGTTCTCCAGCACCACGTCCTCGAAATACCGCTGTAGCTGCACAATGGTAGGCTCCGCGCAACGGACTGAAGTCAGTTGGCGCGGGTGCTGTGCGAGAAGGGTGCTGTAGAGCGAGAGCATCGGCAGTCCCAGCCGGAGAATTAGTAGGGGCGAGACGCGGGTTCAGAGGGTGCGAAAAAGCACTGAGACCTTTTTACAGGTCTAGTGACCAACACATTTTGGCACAAGGCAACCAAGTTTGTCTATGGATTTTTATGAATTTACGGAGAGCCCGTGTGGGCGCGGGCGGACGGCCGTCGGCGGGCTCGGGCTTTGTTAAAAAGTTGACCAAAGAAGGAGGCGGGCGGCTACCCTTGCGTGTAGTAAGTCATTGTGGAGGTTGCGATTAGCTCGCCAGAGTCGTCGGCGGCCTCGACGTTGAGGATGATGACGCGGCGTCCGCGGCGGAGGACGCGTGCGCGCGCCTCGACGCGGCCGGCGCCGGCGGGGCGGAGGAAATGTACCGTCAGGTCTACCGTGACGGTGCGCCCGGCGGGTTCGAGCAGGGTGTGGACGGCGAAGGCGGCGGCCGTGTCCATGAGCGAGACGACGGCGCCGCCGTGCATGATTCCGCCCATCCGCGTCAGCTCCTCGCGCGCCTTGACGGCGAAGACGGCCTCGCCGCGCCCGGCCGACACGAACTCAAACCCGAGCAGGCGCACGTAGGGAATCCGGCCGAACACCTCTTCGAGCTGTGCAAGTTGCTCAGCCGTCAGCCCTTGCGGCTCAGCCTCGCCCCCGCTCACGCGCCGTAAATCCCGGTGCCTTCGAGCGGCTCGACGACGACGGCGGTGCCGTAGGCGAGGACTTCGGTCGCCCCCTGCGCGACCTCGGTCGCGTCGTAGCGCGCGCCGATGATGGCGTTGGCGCCCAGTTCGGTGGCGTGCTGAACCATGATCTCGAAGGCGTCGCGGCGGGTGGACTCGCAGAGGTTTGTCCAGGCGGTGATGTTGCCGCCGACCACGGTGTTGAAGAACGCGCCGATGTTGACGAAGAGGTTGCGCGAGCGGACGACGATGCCGCGCACGACGCCGAGGTTCTGCCGGACGCGGTAGCCCGGAAGCTCGAAGGCCGTCGTCACCATCTGCGGCGAGACCGTGTAGCGCGGCTCGCTGATGTTGTAGGGCGTCTTGACCTGTAGCTGCTGGTCGCTCATGGGGTGCTCCTCGTGGCCCTTAGTCGCCGAAGAGGCTGGGCTGTTCGCCGCCGACCTCGCCGCCGGCCTCGTACTCCTCGGGCGTCCACCGGTAGCGCGAAAGGTCGCAGCGCCCCTTCTCGTTAAAGACGACGCCCTCGGAGACGAGCATGCGCTGTTGGAGGTCGGGCGGGACGATGACGCGGCCCGTCGAGCACGCGCCCTGCGCGTTGATGACGCGCTGCCACGGGACGGAAGGGTCGGCCGAGTGCATGACGAAACCGACGGTGCGCGCCGTGTAGCCCTCGCCGAGGATTTCGGCGAGCTGCCCGTAGGTCATCACGCGCGCCGGCGGGATGCGGCGCACGATCTCGAAGACACGCTCGCGGTAGCCGCGCGAGTTAACGTCCGCGCCCTCGGGCTTGTCTTCCGCCCCGCGCGCGTCCGACTTCAGGTTACTCATTCGGGGGTTCGTCCTCCTGTCAGCGTTTTGATATACGTCGCGCGGGCCGGGCGGGTTTTGGCCCGCCCTCAGATTCGTTCGAGCACCGGACGGGTGCGCTCTTCGACCACGTCGCCGGTGTTGAGGACGGTCTTGGGCTCGAAGAGCAGGACGTGAGCCTCCTCTTCGGCGACCGGCTTGTGCTCGACGCCGCGCGGGATGATGACGAACTCGCCCTCGGAGAGGCGCACGTCGCCGTCGCGCAAGCGGATGACGATGCCGCCCTTGACGACGAGGAACATCTCGTCCTCCTCTTCGTGCTTGTGCCAGACGAAGTCGCCCCGAAACTTGACGAGCTTGACGTAGGAGTCGTTGACCTCGCCCGCGATCTTCGGGCTCCAGTGCTCCTTGAAGAGTCCGAACTTCTCGGACAGGCTGACCTTCTCGATCATCTCGTTCACCTCATTCGAGCGTGCGCAGGACGGCGCGGGCCGGCGCGCCGTCGCCGCTGCCCGCCACGATTTTGAGCGGCAGGCAGAAGAGTTCGTACAGCCCAGGCGCGACGCCGCGCAGGTCGAGCCCCTCGACGATGACGACGCCGCTTCCGAGCAGCGCCATGTGAGTCTCGAAATCTTCGGAGCCGAACTTCTCGACCGAAAGGTAGTCGAAGCCGACGAGGCGCACGCCCGCGCCCGCGAGCGCGCGTGCGGCCGAAGGCTCGATGTACGTGAAGTCCTCGCGGAAGCGTCCGTCGCGCTCGCCCCAGAAGTCCGAGTTGCGCGTTTTGAAGAGCACGCGCGACGCGCCGCCGAGTGCTTCCGATTGGACGTGCTTCTCTTCAACCGCGCGCGCGTCCGAAGGAATCTCGACGACGCGAGCCTCGCCGACGAGCGCGTCCAGCGGGAGCGAGGCGAGCCCCGGCGCGCCCTCTATGAAGTGCGCGGGGGCGTCGATGTGCGTCGCGGTGT
>DASWNR010000514.1:0-6112 GCA_036399155.1 Pyrinomonadaceae bacterium | reverse complement strand
GGCACGTTCCGCGACCCCGTGTTCGGGACGGAGGTGATGAGGGTGACGGGCGAGCGCGACGGCAAGCTCAACGGGACGTTCTACCCGCACTGGCCGACGCTCAACGCCGACTCGACGCGGCTGCTGGTGAAGCGCTACGAGGCGGGCGACGCCGTCTACTCCTTCGACCCCGTCAACTTCAAGCTCGGCGCGAGCCGCACGCTGCCGCGACTGCCCGACAACGGCATCCTCATCACGGAGGGCTCCATCTGGAGCGCGACCGACCCCGACGTGCTCTACGGCCCGACCTTCAACGGCCCGTACATCTGGGCGCTCAACGTCTCGACCAACTCGTACAAGCTCTTCAAAGACTTCCGGCGCGAGCGCGGCTTCGGGCCGAAGGACTACCTCTGGCAGATGAGCATGAGCGCCGACGGCGACGCCTTCGCCTTCACGCACAAGAACGCTTCGTACAAGACGGTCGGCTACGGCGTCTACCGCCGCTCGGACGACAAGGTGCTGCTCCTCGAACAGAACGCCGACGCCGACGAGGTGCGCATCGACAAGAGCGGCCGCTACCTCATCGCGTACCTCGCGCGCCCCGACGCGCGCGGCAACGACACGTACGTCCACGACCTGACGAAGGGCACGGCGGTCGGCTTGAAGCCCGGCGCGCCCGACTACACGCTCAGCCACGGCGACGTGGGCACGGGTTTCCTGCTCGGCTGGGACAACGACGAGAACCGCTTCCTCCGCCGAGAGCTTTCCGACCCGCGCCCGTTCAAGACCGTGCTCGCGATGGGTGCCGACTGGCTCAACCAGCACGTCTCGCTGCTCGCGCGCGACGAGACGTGGGCGCTCCTTTCGTTCTACAGCTACCGCGGGGCGGGCGGCGCGGGGCCGGGGCTCTTTCACGACGAGCTGGTGCTGGTGAGGACGGACGGGTCGGGACGCTTCCGGCGTCTGCTGCACCACCGCTCGAAGGCGCAGGACTACTGGGAGACGCCGCGCGCCAACCTCAGTTACGACGGCCGCTTCGTCGCCTTCTCGTCGAACTGGGGCGGCTCGAAGCGCGTCGACCTCTTCATCGCGCGGCTCGACCCGCCGCTCGGCGCGGGAGCGCCGCCGACGCCCGCCGCGACGCCCGCGCGACAGAGGCCGCGCAGGGCGGCCTCCGACTGAACCCTTTTTAACTTTGGTCTGTTACTGCGTCGCGCGCCGGCGTGAGCGGCGTCTGTGTCGCGCGGCGAGCCCGACGAGGCCGGAGCCGAGCAGGACGAGCGTCGCCGGCTCGGGCGTCTGCTGGAAATCGTAGCGGACGTAGCTCATGTGGTACGAGTCGAAGATCCGCGCGAATTGCACGGTCACGGTGCCCGAGCCATAAACGTCCCCGACGACGAACGGGGGAAGGTTTACGGGGTTGAAGATGGTGTGCGGGTCGAAGGTGACGGTGCCGGTCATCGTGAAGTGCCCGGTCAGCGTAATCACTTCGTCGCCGGAGGGCGGGATGACGAAGGAGTCGGTGGCGAAGCTGAGAAGACTCTGGTTCCACCCGTAGTGCGTCTGCCCGTTGAACTGCAAGGACTGGACGGGTGTGCGGGCGAAGAGGCTGCCGGGGTGGGACAGGTAGAAGGAGTCGCCCGGGTTGCACGGGTAGCACCCCACGATGTTCACGGGCTGGTTCAGGCCGTCCCCTTCGCTGCCGCCCATGCGCAGGCCGTTGCCGCTCAGGTCGTACGAGTAGCTGCGCCAGCGCCAGTTGAGGGGGGAGGGGTTGCCGGCCGCCCAGAAGCCGCTCGTGATTTCGATGCCGTCGGCGCGCGCCTCGGCGGTCGGGAAGAAAAGCGCGCAGGCGAGCAGCAGGATTGCGGGGACGATTCTTTTGAGTGAGCGCATGGGGCAAAACTCTCTTTCCGGGAGACTGCGGCGGGGTCGATTTTGCCCGCGCCCCCAACGGACGCGACGCGTTGAGACTCTAACTCCGACGGGGAGTTTAACGCCGCCGCCGGCCCTGTCAAGAAAAATTATCCCGACCGACTTCAGCCGCGCGCCGAGGCGAGCGCGCGCCACGCGCGGCCGAGGAGCGCGCCGGCCGGCGTGCGGCAGACGAGCGAGGGCGCGTAGTAGCGGAGCCGCCACGCGCCGGGGACTTTGAAGCGACGCGCGAGCGCGCCGGCCTCGCGCCAGCGCCCCCAGTAGCCGAGCACGCAGGCCGTCTTCAGCGCGCGCGCCGCCAGAACGCGCGCCAGCAGCGGGCGCAACTCCGAGGGGCAGGCCGACTCTATCTCTTCGGGGTGTTCGAGGAACGGCTCCACGGGTCGCGCGCCGACTAAGTTTTTACTCAACCCGGAGGCGTCCTGGTGGAAGCGCGCCAGCGGCTCAAGCCGGAACGCGACGGCCTCGTTCAAAAGCACCTTCAGCCAGAGGTGCGCGTCCTCCGCGTACAGGCAGCGGCCGCGCTCGTAGAAGCCGCCCCAGCGCCGCACCGCCTCGGCGCGAGCAAGCGTCGTGCAGGGCGACATGTACGCGAGCATCCGGACGACCGCCTCGGGCGGCGTGCCGGGCGCGACGCGGCTCACGCCTTCGCGCAGCCCGCGCGCGCGCCACATCCCCTCCTTCGACTCGCCCGGCGGGTGTACGAAGTAGCCGAAGGTCACGGACGCCACGCCCGGCCCGCACGAGTCGAGCGCGCGCACGCCGTCTTCGAGAAACGTGGGCAGCCACTCGTCGTCCGCGTCGAGGAAGGCGAGCAGGTCGCCGCGCGCCTCGTTGATGCCGCGGTTGCGCGCCGCGCCCGGCCCGGCGTTCGCCTGTGTGACGAGTCTGACGCGCCCGTCCGCGTGCGCCTCAACCTCGCGCGCGCCGCCGTCGGTCGAGCCGTCGTCTACGACGATGACCTCGAAGTCTTTACAGGTCTGGGCGGAGACGGAGCGGAGCGCGCGCCCGACGTGGGGCGCTTTGTTGTAGAGCGGGATGACGACAGAGACGCGCACTTTTAATCTTTGGCTAATTTTCGTTAAGTCGGCCGCCGGCCTTTTCGGAGACGAGCCCCGCGTAGAATTCGACGAGCGCCCGAGCGCGCGCCTCGGGCGAGAAGTCCGAGGCGACGCGCGCCGAGGCGTTCGCGGCGAGCGAGCGCGCGAGCGTCTCGTCTGAGAGCACGCGCGCGAGCGCGGAGGCGAAGGCGCGCGGGTCGCGCGCGCGGACGAGCAGCGCCGTCTCGCCGTCGGCTGCGACCTCGGGCACGCCGCCGACGGCCGTGGCGACGACCGGCAGCCCGGCCGCCATCGCTTCGAGCAGCGCGAGCGGCGACCCCTCGCTGTGCGACGGCAGCGCCATGCAATCGGCGGCGGCGTAGAAAGGGCGCACGTCGTTCGCGTGTCCTGCGAAGACGACCCGCCCCTTCAACCCGAGCGACGCGGACTCCGCCTCAAGGCTCGCGCGCTCCGGCCCGTCGCCGACGATGACGGCTTTGAACTTCAAACCGGGGCTCGTCTCCGCGAGGTGGCCGAGCGCGCGCACGAGGTCGGCGTGACCCTTCTCGCGCGAGAGCCTTCCGACGGAGAGGATGACGCGCTCGCCCTCCGCCACGCCCAGGCGCGCGCGAAGCCCGCGCGCTTCCACTTCGCCCGCGCGCGCGTCGGCGGCGGCCACCGAGCTGTGTCGGACGAAGACGCGCTCGGGGCGTACGCCGGCGCGCTCAAGCTGGCGCGCGAACGGGCCGCAGACCGTCGCGACGCGCGTCGCGTAGGGGAGCGTCAGCCGGTTGATCTGGTTGTAGAGCCGCATCTTCAAATCCGTCGTCGTGTAGCCGTGGTGGAACGCGACCCACGGGCGGCGGCGCGCGAGCCCGGCCAGTCTGACGAGGAAGTGCGACTTGATCATGTGCGTCTCGACGATGTCGGGCGCGCGCAGCTCGAAGACGCGCCGGAGCTGTGCGACGACGCCGGGGTCGAAGCGGAAGCGCTCACGGATTACGTCCACCTCGACGCCCGCCGCGCGCGCCGCCTCGACGAAGCGGTTCGGCGCGGCCGGGTCGCCGCGCTGGAAGGTGACGACCGAAGTCTCGACGCGCGTCGCGCCGGGCTCGGTGTCGGCGAGCGAGCGCGCGCGGCCGCAGAAGTCTATGAGGAGCTTTGCGGGGCCCGTGACGGTCGTCGCCTCCATCAGCGCGAGCAGGCGTATGGGCGCGCCCGCCCCGCCGGGTCGTCGGCTGTCGGTCACTTCGCTTTCCGGAAGAAGAGGATTTGGCCGTAGGCCGGGCGCGCGAAGCGCACGTGCCTGAACCAGAGGTCGTTGAAGCCGTGGACGAGACGCTGCAAAGCGGGCGAGCCGACCATCGCGTAAGCCTCGGAGAACTGGCCGGCGGCGCGCTTCTCAAGCCGCAGCCCCTCTTCCCCGAAGCTGCGCACGAGCCAGCCCACGTCCGCCTGCCGCGTCACCAGCGCGCCGTCCCCGGCGGCCTTCCAGTACTCGGTGCCGGCTGCCGTCCGCTTCACCTCGGCGCGCTCGCGCCCCGCCAGTTTTTTGACGGCGCGCAGCGCGACCGCCTCCCAGGAGTCCGTGTTCCCTTCGCTGACGACGAGGGCGCCACCCGGCTTGACGACGCGCGCAAGCTCCCGCACGGCGCGCCCGACCTCGGGGATGTGCATCAGCACGCCCCAGCAGAGGACGTGGTCGAAGCTCTCGTCGGGGAAGGAGAGCCCGAGCAGGCTCTCGCGCTGAAGTTTGATTCTCTCTTCCATCCCCGACGCGCGGACGTTCGAGCGCGCCATCTCGAGCGCGCTCTCGGAGAAGTCCACGGCGCGGACGTTGAAGCCGCGCCGCGCGAGCCGCAAGGAGTGCGCGCAGGGGCCGCAGCCCACGTCGAGGAAGGTCGCGCCCGGCGGGGCCGCGAGCACGCGCGCGATGTAGTCGAAGGCGGCCTCGTAGAAACGCTCGTTCTCCGCCGTGCGGTAGTGCCCCTCCCACTGCTCGTGCACGTCCGGCCGGGCCAAAAGGTTTTCGACAAGCTCCGATCCGGTGTCGGTCATAAACGTCTCCTCACTAATACTTCTGCGGTTTCGGAAAGGGAATCGCCTGTGCGGCAGAAAGCGCGGCGGGCTTCAGACCGGGGCGGCCGGCGGCCTCCATGAGAAAAGCCGCCGCAAGGATTATATGGGTTCGGGAAAGCGCCTGACAATCTCTAAAAACGGGACGCCCGGCCGCGCGTTTTTCGGGCGAAAAAAAAGTGGAAGCGGGCGAATCGGAGGTCAAAAAAAAGGCTGTTGACAACCGGGTAAAAAACTGTTTACTGTGTATACACGTCGCCCGCGAGAGGGCGGCGAAGGTCTTTCCCAAGGCGATGATTGCACACGATAAGGGCAAACCTGCCGCGAGGCAGGGACGCAAAGCCGTGAATCTCTCCGGCGTCCGATTCTGAGTCGGGCCGGGAAGATTGTCTGGTTGCCGAAGGCGATCCTAAAGCCGCGGCTTAGGGAAACGCGCGGGTCGGAGTCCCACTCCGCCCGGCCGCCCCGACCCGGCTTAGAACCACGCTTAGCGCACGGCCCCTTCCGCGTGGTTCATCCCCCGGCAATTCTTCACACCCATTCCAGCCAGACGCCCCGGCTTTCATAAAAAGTCCCCGTGTCAGTACCGCCGAAGGACGCGCGCCCGTGCGTCCCAACGTTCCGGCGCGCGCCCTCGCCGACTCACACCGAAAATTTTTAGCCGCCCCGAGGGGGAGGCTATTCCGTCACCGACCAAAGGCACCCCCGCAGCGATGCGGGTCCGCAAAGCCAGGAGTCTCGCAGAGCAATCTGCCGAGATCGTCCGGTTACCGAAGTGAGGCACAATGTTTTTCCCAAGCCGGTCCGCACGCTTCTCCTTCCACAGCCTTCTCAGCTTCGCCCTCGTCTTAGCCGCCGCCGCGCTGCTCTCAGCCGCACGGCCCGCGAGCGCCCGGACGCCCGCCGCGCAGTCCGTCCGCGCGGTCTTCCCCGAGCCGACTCTGCCCGCGCTGCCGGCGGCGGGGGGCACGTTCCGCGACCCCGTGTTCGGGACGGAGGTGATGAGGGTGACGGGCGAGCGCGACGGCAAGCTCAACGGGACGTTCTACCCGCACTGGCCGACGCTCAACGCCGACTCGACG
>DASWNR010000513.1:0-24454 GCA_036399155.1 Pyrinomonadaceae bacterium | reverse complement strand
CGGGCCGCGTAGAAGCGGCCCGGGCTCTTCGTCTAACGTGGCCCGGCCGCGTCGGCCGGGGCCGCTTTACGGGAGCGCTTCGACGATGATGTAGAAGCGGAAGGTGCCTGTCGTCTGGATGCCGAGCAGGAACTGGACGTTGACCGCCGTGTTGTTGGCCATCGGCTGCGCGAGCGTCACCGTCCCGGCCGCCAGCGTCGAGTTGTAGCCGCCGCCTTCGGGCTGCGCCGGCGGCGTCTCAAGCGTCGTCCCCCCGACCGTCAGCGTGCACGGCGTCGCGGCCGGCGAGCACGTGCCCGGGTCGTTGATCCCGGAGACGCTCACCGATGTCGAACTCAGAGCGCGCAGGTCGGCCTGCCCGCCGCCGGGCGTCGGGAACGTCGTCAGCTCCACGATTCGGAACCGCAGCCTCGTCACGTTCCCGCCCGTCGTGTTCGTCACGCGCCTTCGGATCGAGAGCGTCCCGAAGGGCGAGTTGTTGGCCGCGTTCGAGGTCAGGTCGCGCGCGCGGTTCGGCGCCACGCTCGCCGACTTCGTCGAGTCGAGCAGCGTGACGAGGACTCCCGCGTTGTCACGCCTGAGGGGCGACGCAAGACCCTCCGGCCCCGGCGCGCCGAGCCGCTGCTGGACGCCGGAGATGGACGAGCCCGCCGTGTCCGCGAAGAGGAAGTCGGCCGCGTTGTCGTTCGTGTCCTTCGGGTTGCCGGGCACGGTGCACCCGATTCCCGCGACGAAGTCGCACTCCTTGCGGAAGAACGAGTGCTGGCTCGTCGTCCCGGTCACGGCCGGCAGCGTCGCGCCCTCGCGCAGCAGGTCGCACAGGCCGTTGGCGCCGCCGACCGCCTCCGCCATGCGAACCTGAGACTTACGGAGCTTCGGCGCCGCGGCGCTCGAAACGGGTGCCGCGTTCACGTTCTGCCCGAAGCCGACCGCGTCGAGCCTGTTGGCCGAAGAGATGTCGGCCACGCTCGCCGTGGAGAAGACCGCGACGTTGCGGTCGTCCTCGATGTCGGAGGTCATCGTCAGGTCGCCGGACGCGTTCGGGCCGAGGCCGTAGGCGGAGCCGACGAGCAGGTAGTGCCCCCTCGCGGGGATGACCGTCCCGTTCGGAACGACGCCGACGAGCACCGGCGCGGCGTCGCAGCCCGCGCCCATCTTGTAGACGCCGTAGCCGGCCGAGGCGTCGGTGGCGGCGACCGTCAGCGGGGAGTCCGTGTTGTTGTAAAGCTCGACGAACTCGTCGCCGTCCCCGGCCGGGCCGCGCGTGCGCAGCTCCGAGATGATGAGCGTGCCGGGCGTGTTGTTCTGCGTGATGGTGCCGGTCGCGGTGGCGCGCCCGAAGACCGCGCCCGACGGGGACGAGAGTTGCAGGAGCAAGGTCTCGTCCGTCTCGCCCGCGTCGCCGTCTTGCAGCACGGGGACGGAGACGACCTTGACCGTCTCGCCCGGCTGGAAGGTTAGCTGCGTCGTCGAGACCGAAGTGTAGTCCGTCCCGGCGGTCGCGGGGTTCGCGCCCCCCGTGTCGTTCGCCGTCGCGTAGCTCACGGAGACGCCCGCGCCGCCCGCCGGCCCCGAGAGCACGACGGTGAAGAGCATCTGCCTCGTGCCCGTCGAAGGCTCGGCCGCACGGGCGTCGAGCACCCTGAGCAAGAGGTTGACCTCCTGCTGGACGAGACCGCTGGACGAGGTGGCGAAGTTGGCGTCGCCCGAATAGACGGCCTGTACGAGGTGGACGCCGGCCGCCAGCGTCGAGGTCTGGCACTGCGCCTGACCCGACGTTAACGTCACGTCGTTGCAGATGACGGCGTTCGCGTTCGAGGTGTCGATGAAGTCCACCGTGCCGCTCGCGTCGGCCGACGCGACCGAATCTTCGACCGTGGCCGTGAACGTCACGAGCTGGCCGGTGGCGGACGGGTTGATGTCGGAGGAGATGCCGGGCGTGGTCGCGGCCTTCGCGATGGTGTAATCCTCGCCGTCGCTGCTCGGCTGGTAGTTCGAGTCGCCCGCGTAGCTGGCGCTCGCCGTGTAGTCGCCCGCGTTGGTCGGGGCCGTCGTCGAAGGGCCGTAGGTCGTCGCGTTGCGACCCGCGTAGCTGACCGTCAGGCTCTGGTTGAGCCCGGCCGGCCCCGTCACCGCCGCCGTCCCGCCGTGCGGGCTGCCGTCGAAGGTGGCGTCGGCTACCGTCACGGCCGTCGTGGTCACGGCCTTGGTGATGTCGAACGTCTGGGCCACGTCGGGCGCCGCTTCGTGCGTCGCGTCGCCCGCCTGCGAGGCGGTGATGGTGCATGAGCCCGCGCCCGTGATGTGGACGGTGTCGCCCGTCACGGCGCAGTCGCCCGAGGCCGCGAAGCTGACGGCGAGACCCGACGTGGCCGCGGCGCTCACCTGGAAGTCGGCGTCGCCGTAGACCTTGTCGCCGAGCGGGGCGAAGTTGATGGTCTGGGTCAGCTTGTTGACGAAGCAGACGGTCACGTCGTTGAGCGTCGGCGTGACGTTGCCGACGCCCGTCGTCATCAGGGCTTTGTACTTCAGGTAGCGGAAGCCTTTGAACTGCGCGAGCGAGGCGCCGCTGGTCGTGAAGAATGTGGCGGCCGTGCCGTCGGGGCCGACGAAGTTGAACGGGCCGTTGACGTTGTTGCTGGCCGCCACCTGGAAGCTGAGCGACGTGTTCGCCGGGACTGTGGCCGTCCACGAAAGCGTCGTCCAGTTGGGCACGGAGCCGGCCACCGGGTTCGCGTCTTTCACCCCGGAGACGAGTTCGCCCGCCGCCGCGAAGCCGTCCTTCACGTAGACGATAAAGCCGTGGTCGTTATTCGCGTTGCCCGCGGCACCCGCCCACGTCGAGCCGCTGCTGGTCGAGCTGGCCCGGCGTCCCCCCGCGTAGGGGTTCTGGACGGCGGTGGCTCCCGTGGCGGCGCTGACGGTCCCGAAGTAGCCGGGGGCCGGAGCCCCCGCGGGAATCGCCGCCGCCGCGCGCCACACGAGCGCGTACTGCGTGCCGGCGACGAGCGTCACGGGGGTTGCGAAGTTGGCGGTGAAGAAGCCGCCGGCGCCGTTGCAGAAGCCCGGAATCGTCGCCGTGGCGAGGTCTGTGCCCGTCGGCAGGTTGCCGGAGGCGTTGCGAATCGCGACCGTGATATTCGGCATCGTCACGGCGGCGCAATTGAGGCTGAACAGGTTGAGGTCTACGCGAGTCACCTGTCCCGTCGTGGCCGGCGTGAACGTCTGCCCGAGCCACGTCACGGTGTTGAAGCCCGCGCCCTGTGTGCCGAGCGTGGTGTTCTGCTGGTCAACGTTGGCGGCGTCCAGCAGCGTCACGTCGCCCGGGGTCGTCGCCAAGTCGACGTTCGCCGCCGCGCCCAACTGGAAGTCTGACTGCGACGTGTCGACGAGGCACGCGCTGGCCGGCGCGGCGGTGAGCGTGAAGTTTACGGTCGTCGTCGCGCCGTCGTTCACGACCACGTTCGTCGTCGTGCTCGAACCGTAGCCCGCGAGGCTGGCGGTGATGGACGGGTATGTGCCGGCGGGGATGTCCTCGAAAGAATATGCGCCGCTCGCGTCCGTCGTCGTCGTCCTCGTCCCGAGCGCCACGGTCGCGCCTTCGAGGGGGTTAGTGCCGTCGGTCACAGTGCCCGAGACCGTCCCGCCGGCCCCCACGGGGACGCAGCCGGGGAAGGCGAACGAGCCGATGCGCGTCTGGTAGTTAAATCCGTCGAGGATGTAGTACTCGTTGGTGTACCAGAAGGTGCAGCCGTCCGGGTCGAGCGACATGGCGGTGTAGTCGCCCCAACGGCTCGTCCCCACCTGCGTGCCCGTGCCCTGTATCAAGACCTGCTCGGTCTGGCTGAAGGTGTTGACCGGGTCGGCCGCAAGCCTCCCCGCGTACTTGATGGCCGGCTTGGTCGTGCTGCTCGACGTGCTGTAGCCGAGCGCCATGTCGCCCATCCGGTCAACGGCCAGGCTGGGCATGAAGCGGTGCATGACGTTCGCGGCGTCGGGGTCCCACGTCGCGGCCTGCGGGATGGTGGGTGCCACCGTGCCGCCGGTGACGTTCAACTGGTACCAGCGCGGGGCGGCGAACCCGGTCGTGTTCGCCCTGCGCACGGTGTGCGTGTTCCAGAGCGACTCGGCGCCGCCGATGTTGGTGTACTGGTTCTGCATCATCGCCCGAATCGGCAGCACGTCGAGGGTGCTGCCACCGAGCGAAGGCGCGTTGGGCACGCTGGCGTTCGGCCAACTGGTGGCGGCGATCGGGACTTCGGGGCCGGTGAAGGTTGAGAGGGAAATCCTGTCCCAGTCGACGTGAAACTTGTAGACGCCCACGCCGTTGAGGAACTGCCAGGTCGAGACGTAGTAGTTGGGCGTGCCGGGCGGCGGCGTGCCCGTCTGCAAACGCGCGTTGCTCGGGAGGATGGTGAAGTCGGACGAGGGGGCGTCGAAGGAGACGATCTGCACGGTCGGCGTGCCCGCGTACATCTGCGCCTTGTTGAAGGCGTAGACGCGCGGGTTCTGGAACGCCGCGCCGCTGGCGTAGCCGAACATGCTGACCGTCATGTAGAGGCCGTCGGGCCAGATGCCGAACTTCGGGTAGTCGCCCAAGCCCCCCGTGGTGTTGACCGAGTAGAAGTTCCAGCCGCCCGAGACAGGGTCGCCCGTCTTTGAGACCGCGATGCACTGGAACGCGCCGGGCGGGTTGACGACGTTGTTCCCGCCGTCGAGCTGAAACGCGAAGTCCGTGATGACCCAGCGATCCTCGAACGTGTCGTAGAGGATCACGGGGTCGCCGAAGTTATCCGTGTCGCACAGGTTGCCGAACTGCCCCTGACTCATGAAGGTGTCGAGGGTGAAGGCGGCCACCTGCGCGCCGTCGCTCTTGTTGTAGATGCCGACCGAGCTGTTGATTGACTGGATGTAGTAGGTCGGGCCGACGTCGCCGACCGTGTCCGGCGGGTGCCCCGAGCCCCAGTTGTTGTAGTCGAGGCCGGCGAAGTTGGCCACCGGCGCCGGCGCGGGCGCGCTCGGCGCGACCTCTTCGACGGACGCGCTCGGCTGCTGCGTGTCGGGCGCAACCGGCCCGGCCGGTCGGATGGTCGGGTTGAGTGGCGGGCCCTCGCGCTCTGGCTTCTCGCGCCTCACGGGTCTGCGGCGCTTGAGTTTGCGTAGGTCGCCGTTGAACGTCTTCGCCTTGGTGAGACGTTCTTCTCTCGGCTTATTTTTCACCCTGTTCACCGAGTCGGAGGTCCGCGCCGTGGCCTCGTCCTGTCGGGCGCTCCCCTTCCTGGCCTCGCCGCGTTCGACTAGGCGGTTAACGTTGCCCTCTCCCGGCGCGGCGGAGGTGGCGGCCACGGGCGCCGTCCTTAACGAAGGCCCCGCCGATTGCGTTGTAAGAACTTCTTCGACGGCCTCGCGGCCCACGCCTCTAATTTTAATACCGCCGTCGGCGGCCGGCTTCGCGCCTCGCGCCTCTTGAGGAGTCCCCGCCGCGGACTTCGCGTCCTGCGCGGGCTTCGCGTCCTGAGTCGCCTCCTGCTTAACTTCCTGCTTCGTTTCCGGCTTCGCGTCCTGCTCAGCGTCCTGCTTCGTTTCGGGTTCTGTCTCCGGCTGTGTGCTCGCCGCGGCGTGCGCTAGCTCGGGCTGTTGCTGTCGCGCTACGGCGTCCGGCTTCTGCGAGGCGTCGTCGCCTGCCCTGCGGGCCGTGCGGAGTGCATACGCGCCGACGAGCGTGACGGCGAAGGCGAACAGCGCGGCGCAGAACAGCGCGCGGCGCAGACGGGGGCGGGGGTGATCGAGCGACATGGGGACTCCTGTTCGATGTTATGAACGGCGCCTTGCGCGGACAGCATGAGTTACCCGCCGAATATTTTCGGTCTGAAAAACTCATCTGCCGCGAGGCTTAAATTGGGTAAAGCGAAATACAGTGAAGGGGAAAGCGGGTCGAAGGTAGCTGACCCTGTGCGGCGCGGCGGGATTCATCCGCCCGTCACAAACTACTATCTACGAGGGAGGATAGTGGCACGACACTGTCATGTCAAACCTTTGGAGTGTATCTTGCGGGATGAGCAGGCTATGTCGCGGACGGCGAAGGCGGGCAGCGACCCGGACCCGGGCACGCCGGGCGAGAACGTAATGCCGCTTATCAGGCCCGACTTGACGATAGGGTATTATCTGGCTTCAGGCAACCGGCATCAATTCATCACCGGGGGGCGACACTGCCCGACAGTAACAAATGAGCATCTGGCAAATCATCCGACGCTTGGTGCCGTTCATCAAGCCCTACGGCCGCTGGGTCGTCCTCTCGCTGGGGCTGACCTTTCTGGGGGCCATGGCCGCGCAGGTCAACCCGCTGGTTCTGCGCCACACGGTGGACACCATCGAGCGGCTTTTGAGTGAAGGCCGTACAGCGTCGCAGGGGGCTTCGCTTCTGCTGCTCATCAGCGCCGTCCTGCTCGGCAAGGAGATCATCAACACCGGCGTGAGGTACGGGCAGAACCTGTTCGGCGAGAAGATTCGGGTCAACGTGTCGAGCCGCCTGACGCAGGCGGCCGTCGAAAGGATACTCACCTACCGACTCGCCTTCTACACGGCCCCGGACAACCAGACCGGCATCCTACAGACCCGCATCGAACGCGGCGCAGAGAGCCTGACCAAGCTCGTGCAGAGCGCGTTCATAGACATCCTGCCGCTGTTCGCAAGCTCGATCCTGGCGCTCGCCATCATGTTCCACGCCAACCTCTACGTCGGGCTGGTCGCCGCGGCCATCCTGCCGATCTACTTCCTGCTGAGCCAGAGGCAGGCCACGATGCTCAAGGGCGGGCGGCGGGCCCTGCGCGCCCTGCGCGAGGAGAAGAACAACGGGCTGCACAACATCATCGAATCCATCGTCGTCATCAAGTCGTTCGTGCGCGAGGGGTACGAGAGGGAGAAGCAGACGCGCCTCCAGCAGAATCTGGTCGGCGCCCAACTGAGGCAGCGGCAGACCAACTTCGTCTTCGACGGGCTGAAGACCTTCGTCGAGCAGATCGGCGTCGTGCTCATCATCATCCTGACCGCCTACCTCGTCCTGAACGGGCAGATTTCAATCGGCGCTATCATGTTCCACATCATGCTGTTCGGAAACGTGTCCGCCCCGATCCGCCAGCTCCACCGCATCTACGACGAGATGAACGACGCCCTGACTTACGCCGAGGGCTACTTCCAGATTCTCGACGCCGGCGGCGAGGTCGAGGCGGGCGGCCGACTCGGCGTGTCGCAACTCGAAGGCACTTTCGAGCTGCAAGACGTCAGCTTCACCTACCCGAACGGCACGCAGGCCCTGCACCACGTCAACATGAAGATTCCGGGCGGCAAGACGGTCGCCTTCGTCGGCCTCTCCGGCGCCGGGAAGTCAACCCTCCTGAACCTCATGACACGCTTCTACACGCCCACGAGCGGGAGGATTCTGCTCGACGGCAAGGAGCTTTCCGAGTACGAGACCGACCTGCTGCGCCGGAAGATCGGCCTCGTCCTGCAAAAGAATCACATCTTCAAGGGCACGATTGAGGAGAACATTCGTTACGGCAAGATCGACGCCGCGTCCGAGGAGGTCGTGGACGCCGCGCGCAAGGCTTACCTGCACGAGCAGATAGAACAACTGCCGCACGGGTACGAGTCGGAGGCGCACCTGCTCTCGGGCGGGCAGCAGCAGCGCATCGCCATCGCGCGGCTGTTCCTGAAAGACCCGCCCATCATCTTCCTCGACGAGCCGACGGCGAGCCTCGACGCGGTGGCCACCGAGCAGATCAAGGACAGCCTCGACGCCATCAAGGAGGAGCGCACCACGGTCATCATCTCGCACAGCATCTCGCAGATAATCGACGCCGACATCATCTTCGTGCTCAAGGAGGGGCGCGTCGTCGAGCACGGCACGCACGGGGAGCTTTACGAGAGCGACGGGACCTACCGCGAAATATTCGACGCCTCGGCGCGGAGCCTGAACCTCGACAAAATATCGAAGACCCTCGACGCGGAGTTCACCCCCGATCTGGCGAATTGAGGGCCGGCCCCGCGGTAACTTTCGCGGCGCCGCACTAGATGGCAAGCAGCAGTTTGACGGCCGCCCGGATCAGGCGTGTCCTTTGCTGGCTGACCAGAGACCGCTCGCTTGAGGCGAAGGAGACTAACCCGATAAGGTTGTTCCCTTGCCTGACCGCGAAGGACTCCACCCGCGCACTACCCTTAAAAAACTCGTGGAACACGTTCCCTGCGGACAGCTCATCCGCGGCCACCTGTTTATAATCCTGACCCGCGTCGTGAAGTTCCGCCAACGACCGTGTCACAGCCTCCGCGTCTAACCCCGAGGGCGTCTCATTCGCCGCCGCCGGCGTCACATTCACTTCCCACTCTGCTGAGCCGTTCCCGTGTGACACGCAGACGCCCCGATCCGTCCCGAGCAGTTGAACGAGTCTTTCCAGGTAGCCCTGTCGGGGTTTCCGGGTCTCGCCGGCAATGCTCACAGCGTCTACGAGGTCTGTGAGGAAGGCGAACCACTCCCAATGCCACTTGATATCTATTTCCATGTCTCTCTCTAAGGAAATGGATATCCCGTACGAGCTCGCAAGCTGCTCCATCAGACTGTTAAATCCGTCGATCTTGACGTAAAAGGCGCGGCCCGCCCGCCCCCCTTCTGATAAGAACGATTTCACTCTCGGGGCCAGCTCGGACGCTTCTCTGATGTCGCACCAGAAGAGTCCGCTACCCAACAAATTTGTGTCCTGCCACAGCTCGTTGGGAAATAAGCCCTGCATTAAACTGGCGTCCTCGCCGCCGTAGCCGACCACGATGACGCCGTAAGACCTGAACAGCTTTTTCGCGGCATCGAAAATGATTCGCGGGGTTCTGCTCAACTCCTCTTGCGTGTTGCGCAAGTTGCCGTGCCAAAAATCTCCGTGCAGGCGGATGATGCGAGGTTCCAGTGAGAAGGTGGCCAGGCGATTGTACTGTTCGTAAGAGTTCACCTCTTCGATGGGCCAGGGGCGTGCCGCGTCCGCGCCCTGACGAACCAGGTGGTCGAAATTGGTCGTGAGTATCGTGTCGAACACACCGCGCCCGATTAATTCTCCCAGAATCCGGTAACCGTTCGACACGCGCGCCTTACGTAACTCACGCCTGACAAATTCCTCCCGCAACGCGGGCACCGGGAACAGGTTGTTCATCACCTGCGCGTATTTGGAGTGCTCTGTGTCGGCGGCGTCATAAAAGCCCTTCTCCTGTGCCCACTTTTCGATCTCCGCATCCGACATCTCGGCGGACGGTTTCGCCGACGACGTGGTTTGCTCGCGCATCCTACGCAACGCGCGCATCACCAGTTGTGAGGCCGTGGGGATGCCGGCCTCGACCGACGCCCCCGCGCCGAGGAAAAGAATATAGCCGAGGGGGCGTTTGCCGTCTCCGCCTTCGGTCGCCTGTCGCTGCGGAGGGTCCCGAAACCAGTTCAGCGCCCAGATAAGTTCGTCGATAGTTTTCGTGCGAATATCCATAAGCTGGATGGGCCCGGTGAAGTTAAACAGCGAGGGGGGCGGCAAGCCCCCGTGAGGCCGTCAGAGATCCGGGTGACTACTTAGCTTCCGTCTCGCGCAACAGCGCGTCGATGTACTCACGAAACTCGGTCAGCGAAAACGGTTTCTCAAAAATCCTGCTCACCCCGAACCGTCGAAATTCTGCCCTCAAGTCGTCCGTCGGGCTGCCCGAAACGACGACCACCGCCGGGCCGGCGCCGGCGTTCTTCAAAATCTCGATGGCCTCTGCGGAGTTGGGCTGCTCCCCGGGTCGCGCCGGTATTAAGGAGTCCAGAACCAGCAGGTCGAACTTCAGAGGCAACCCGTCTTTCAAATACGCCTGGGCGGTCTGCCCGTCGGCGGCGAAGGCTAACTCGTAATCGCCGCGCAGCTCATTTTCCATGAGCCTCTGGTGTACAGGGTTATCTTCGATGATGAGAATATGCTTCGTAGGCATGACGGCTAACGAGCTGCCGGGTTGCGTGTCCGATGAAAGATTCTGCATGGCGTATCCTCAACTGCCTTCCGTTCGGGGAAGTGTAAAGGAAAAACACGCGCCCGGCTTCTCGGGAGCGTCGGTACAGGTCAAGGTGCCGGCGTGGTTCTCAACCGCGACGCGCGCGATGGCCAAACCCAGGCCGGTGCTTTCTCGAACCGTGCCGCGCGCGATGCTGACGAGCTCCTCAAAGATTTCCGCCCTCTGCGATTCGGGGACTCCGGGGCCCTGGTCGATGACGCTGACGCGATAGTCAGTCTTTCCCTCCGAAAGAGTAATACGAATTTTCGCGCCCGTCGGCGAAAACTTTAGCGCATTTTCCACGAGGCTCTGTAAGGCGGCGTAGATGGCCTCCGCGTCCGCGACGATCTCACAGTTTTC
Organism: Pyrinomonadaceae bacterium; assembly: GCA_036399155.1. GTDB lineage: Bacteria > Acidobacteriota > Blastocatellia > Pyrinomonadales > Pyrinomonadaceae > QHXN01. The sequence continues at coordinate 14,044 of DASWNR010000513.1, read as the reverse complement.
GTCGGGGACGCTCGCCTCGATTGTGATTTGCCGCTGCGAGGCCAGGCGGCCGACCTGCCCGGCTATATCTTTTACAATTCTGTCGAGCGACACCGCGACGCGGGGTCGGGTCGGCTTCTGAAACAGTGAAAACTCTCGCGCCTGTTGTACGAGTCGGACGAGCCTTTCGGCCTCCTCGGACAGGTCGGCGAGCCAGCTCTCGCGCATTTCGGCGGGCAAATCCTTATTGGTGGTGAGCACCCTGGCGATTTCCCGCACGGAGTGAGCAGGGGTGTTGATCTGGTGCATCGCGCGTTCCAGGAATCGCTCCTTCAGCTTGCGATTCCGGAGATCGTGAATCCGCAGACCGATTGTACTCACCAGATTCTCAAGCAGGGACAGGTCGCTGATGGTGAACGCGTTTTCGCTGCCGCGCGAGCAAAAAGCCATGCGCCCCAGACTCTTACTCTCGCATGAGACGGTCGCGCTGATGAACGACGATAGATTCAACTCTGCAAACTGGGGGTACCCGCTCTTGTTCTCCTCCAGAATAATCAGCGGGCATTGATCCTGCTCGTGGCTCTTTGTAACGACCCTCGACAGCGCGGCGACCCACTCCTCCGAAGCCCCCGCGTTGTTCAGAACGATGGGCCGGCCCCAGCCCGTATCGGCGGCGTTCCGCCGCACATACAAGGCGACGTCGGCCGCGAGGTACTTCTGGATAATCCGCAGCGCGACCTCGGGCACCGCCTCGGCGTCGGTCAGCGATTCGGTCTCGCGGTAAAGCTCCTTGTGGGCGGTCAGCAGGTCGGAGTGTTCCGACCACAACGCCACGGAGCTGCGGGCCAGGCTGAGGCAGTTGCTGATGACGTTTGCGAGGGACGTGAGGTAGGGCCGGGCTTCGGGGGTCGTGGGGCAAACGGTCAGGATGCCGTTGACTTGCCCCCTGTAGTAGATGGGGAGGACCGTCAACGCGTGACCGCACAAACAGGTCATGCCGTCATTTGATTTGTTACCGAGCCACTCGGTTACGATTTTGTGGCACCGCTCCTCGGACAGGCAGCCCTGCGAAGCGATGGGGCCCTGCGCGACCTTTTGTATGACGGCGTTGCCGTCAAGCTGTAGGAGCCGAATTACACACTCGGTTTGGACCGCGACTTGTTCGAGAAGTGGGGGCAGGCTCTTGAGCTCTTTTAACTCGACAAGATTCGTAGGCTGCATCAAGGTTCCTCCGGCGCACGCCACCGACTACTTCCGACTTGTTAAGGAGACTCGCCTAATAATTCCCTGATTTTTGGTAACAACTGCGTGTTGGCCTCGTCCTTCTTCACGTGATGGGCGCCCGCCTCCAACATGTCTTGCACCTGGGGCTCAAGCCCTATCACGGTGAGGATCAGGACGGGAGTCCCGCTGGTGACGGAAAGCTCTTTCAAGTGCCAGAAAACCTCGAACCCGTTGGGTCGCGGCATCAGCAAATCGAGAATGATGAGATCGAAGCCGTTCTTGCCGAACTGGCTATCCTGGAAGCACGCGATGGCTTCCACGCCGGTCTCCACCGAGTGGACGTTGTAGCCGGCATTCTCCAGTCGCTGCCGAATCAGTATCCTGAAGGTTTCGTCGTCGTCCAGCGCGAGAATGGTTTTCTTGGTTTCGGTCATGTCTGATCGGTTAACTTCGCTGTGGAAATTCCAACGTGAATTCGGCACCCCCGTCGGGGTGGTTCCTCACGGTTGCGCTACCGCCGTGCAGCTCCATCGTTCGGGCGACTATAGACAATCCCAGACCTGTGCCCTCGATGTGGGCGTCTACGGCATTGCGGGCGCGAAAAAACGTGTCGAAGACGAAGCGCAACTCCTCTTCGGGGATGCCGAAGCCTTCGTCGCGCACTATTATCCTGGCAGTCCCTTTGCCCGCCTCGACGAGCACGCGCACCGTCTTCCCCTCCGGCGAGAACTTAATCGCGTTTTCTAAAAGCGCTTCCACGGCGCTGGCGACCCTCGCCTCGTCGATACGCCATAACAGTCGCGTAGTGACGGACGCCCTGACGCTGATCTGTCGGGCCTCCGCCGGCCCCTGCAATCGTTCGATCGCGTTCTGAACCAGACTCTCTAAACTAACGGACTTGATATTCAACCTGGTATCTTCGCCGAGCGCGGCAAAATCCCTCAGCCTTCGCCCCAGCGCCAGATAGTCCCTGTTAATCTTTATAATCGTAGGCCGGTAAACTATCATAAACTGAGCATAGTTTATGACGTTGTTCTCTAAGTGGCTGATTATCATCTCCAACTTTGAAGCGTTCGTGCCAAAGATGTGCCCCATCCGCTGTAAAAAATCATCCCTGACTTTACTGCCGCTGAGCAGGTCGGTGGTCTGGCGGTTGACGATAGCCTGACACGCCAGGGCGCCGTACAGCGTCAGGTACTCCAGACTGTCCTTTAAAATCAGCCGCCTCGTCGTACTGTTGTCGGCCGAAATATAGCCGTAAAGCTTGCTGTTCGTTACGAGGGGGACGACCGCCCACTTTAGTTCCGGGTCTTTCTTTAGCGCCGCCGCGTCCGGGTCGGGGCCGAACATGTTTGAGTCGTAAAGTCTGGCCCTCCGCTCGCTCGACCAGTTCTGTATCGTGTGCCGGATGTACGGATTCTTCTCCCCGAACACCCTGTAGCCTTCGACGATCTCGGGCGACCCCATCCCCACCGAGCCCAGCCCGATAAAGCTTTGCGATTCTTCCTGAAACGCGAAGACCCGCACCCGGTCAAAACCGGCCTCCTGAATTCCCGACAAGATAGATTGAAGATTCTTTTTAAGATTCAATTCCGTCTGCATCTGGTCGAGGATGCTGGCGATTTTGAGCAGAACTTTCGCCCGCTCGCGCTCGGTCTCCGACAGTGCGATCGTGGTGCCAGCCAGTGCGGCGAACGGCTTCAGCAAGTCTATGTGCTTCTGAGTCGGTTGTTGTCTATGCCGACTCCACGAGACGAGGACGCCTACGGGCTTGTCGCGATACACGAGGGGCACGCCGACCAGAGGGCCGCCGATCTTAAACCCCTCCACCCCCCTCTGGTGGACTTCCGGGTCGGTTTGAGGGTGACGACTAAAATACCCCTTGCCCTCCCGAAGCACCTTGGTGACGAGGGCCACGTCATCCAGGGAATACTCGAACGACCTGGGGTCGATCTGAAGCTCGTCGCAGCCGACCGTGGCGGAGCCTTGTAGGATTCTCCTCTCGTAGTCGGCGATAAAAATCACGCCCGCGTCGAAGCCGAAACTGTTCGCGACGCTTTGCAGGATGTTGGTGAGGACTTCTTCCCTGCTCGGGGAGTGCTCGGTCAGGTTCTGGACGATGCCGCGGAAAGCGACCTCTTCGCCGATCACCTGTGCGGCGACCGTGGCGTACTGGGCCAGCAGTTGCAAAAGCTCAAGGTCGTGCTTGTTGAACCAGTCGAGTTTAGAGGATTCGGCATTCAACACGCCGATCTGCTTGCCTTCGGACTCCAGACAGACCGCGACCTCGCTGCGCGTTAACGGGTGTACCGCGTAATACTTGTCGCCATACTTCTCGTCGGACAGAACGTCACTGATGAGGGCGGGCTCCTTCGTTCGCCAGACTTCGTAGACCACGCTCGGCTCGGGCGACACCTCACCTAACGTCAGATCCACGGTTCCGTATTGGGCGGCCGTGACCAGCTTGAGCTTGCCCGCGTCCCACCAGAAAAAATCGCCGCGGTCCGCCCCGATCAACCGCATGCCTGTTTTCAGAATGTCGTTGAGGATGTCGTCCAGAGACTTGGCGCGACCCATCGCGTCCATCAGGTCTCGAAGCGCGCCGAAGTTACGCAGGCCCTCCAAGACGAGGACGAGCTTGTTGCCCAGAACCCCGGCGATAAACTCGTCCACCTCGTCGAAGAACGCCGTCTCCGCGCCCGCCCCGTCCGGGCCTTTCTTGTTCTCCACCTTCGCCACCCCGAGGACGCGGCCCTTCCGATCCTTCAACGGGAACCCGAGGACGGAAAATCCCTGCCCCGAGATTAAGTGCGTCGTGGGGGCCCCCGCCTTGTTCGGGTGTTCAACGAGCGCCGCGCCGTGCAGCCTGACGACCTCACCCGTATGGGCTATGTAGCCGGTCATCCCGCCTTTCGGAACGTCCTGAATCCTGAGCCTCAGCTCCCCAAACTTAAAAGGCTTGTCTAATTCATATGCCGACAGGGTCAATTCGTTCGGGGAATCTTCGTCCGTCAGGAAGATGGCCGCCGCTTCGGCTTCGAGGAGGCTCTTCACGCTTGAGACGAGCGTGTCCAAGGTATCCTGCCGGCTTCGGCGGAAGACGCTCTCCATCATCTCGTCGCTGGCCTTAAGGAGAGCCAGCAGTCTTTTCGTCGGGATGTTAGGCGGCAGGTCTGCTTCTTGCTGCCAGTGCGGGCTGATTTGGTGAGCGCCGTCAGTTCGTTGAGGCTTCATCGTCTATCTATGAGGGCGGCAGCTTGTGACAAGTGGGACTGGAGAAGAAATCATCGGGGGCAACCGAATCTCCGTTGTGAGAGGACTTTATCTTATTGGCGCAGCAGTGGCAAGAACTGTTCGCCGAAGGTCGGCCCGCTCAATAGTGGTGTTATGGGGCGTGGAAGGTCGTGAAGAGACCTACTTCTATGCGGCTATGACGAACGGGCTTTGGACGAACAGAGGGAGACTTGTTCTGCTCCGGGGGTAGGATTCCGTGAGGGCGTTGGATGGCCTTGAAGGTGGGGTTATAGCCGGCGAACTTAGTCCTGCAATACGACCCGCTTCTCTCCCCTTTGCGGGGGGCGGTTACCGTGTGACGGCGCCGCGGAGCGGTCGTACTCTATCTTGCCGTATTCGAGCTTCACGAGCCGGTCGGCGACCTCGTAGAAGTGGCTGTCGTGGGTGACGACGACGACGGCCTTGCCGCGCGCCTTCAGCTCCGGGAGGAGCTGGTAGTAGAAGACCTCTTTGAAGAGCGGGTCCTGGTCGGCGGCCCACTCGTCGAAGAGGTAGACGGGGCGGTCTTCGAGGTAGGCCGTCAGCAGCGCGAGGCGCTTGCGCTGGCCCTGCGACAGCTTCGTCGTCGAGAGCACGCCGTCGCTGACCTCGACCTTGTGCGCGAGCTGCAACCGCGCGAGGTACAGGCGCGCGCTCTCGTCGAGGCGCGGCGCGTCCAGCCCGAGCAGGCTCTCGAAGAGGTAGAAGTCGGAGAAGACGGCCGAGAAGAGCTGCCGGTACTCGTCCCTGTTCTCGTCCGTGACGGGGCGGCCATCGAGCAGCACCTCGCCCGACTCCGGCGCGTAGAGTCCTACGAGCAGCTTGGCCAGGGTTGTCTTGCCGCTCCCGTTGCCGCCGACGAGGAAGACCAGCTCGCCCGGCCGCAGCGCGAGGTCGATGGGGCCGAGCGGGAAGCTCTCGCCCTTCTCCTCCGAGCGGTATGTGTGCGTGACGCCGCGCAGCTCAAGGCCCGACCAGGAGGCCGCGGATTGTGGGGCGGCGGCGGGGGCCGGCTCCTCCGCTGCGTAGCGCTTGAGCGAGAGCCCCAGCTCCTCGACGCGCCCGACGGCGACGTTGGCGCGGCTCAGGTTCGGCAGCGCGTTCATCACGACCTGGAGCGGCGTCATCATGAAGAGCAGCACGATGACGTAGCCCGTCAAGACCTCCGCGCTGACGGCGAGCCAGGCGGGCATGGCGAAGACCAGCAGCCCGACGACGACGAAGCCGAGCGCCTGCCCCCAGCTCGACGCCGCCGTGTAGATGAGCATCCCGCCGACGCTCTCGCGCCGGAACGCCTCGGCCGTGTCTTGCAGCACCTCGTCTGCGAAGACCTCGCGGCGGCGGCGGTTCAGTTTCAGCTCCTTCGTCCCGTCCGTCAGCGCGCGGAAGTGGCCGAGCAGCGCGTCCGTGTGCTCGCGCGCGCGCCGCAGGTAGCCCATCGCGCGCACCACCGCGAGCTGGTAGCCGGCGACCCCGACCGCGATGAACCCGAGCGCGGCGAGGAGCACCTGCCAGGAGAGCCAGCCGAGGTAGACGAGGCCGCCGACGAAGACCGCGACGTTGATGCAGATGATGGGGACGGTGAGCAGAGCGTTCGTGATGACGGGCACGTCGTCGGTCAGCGCCGCCAGAAGTCGCGGCGCGCCAATCTCCTCAAGGCGCCGCAGCGGGCTGGCGAGAATCTGCCGGCTGAGCTGCATCCGCAGCCGCATGAGCGCGTCCTGCCCGAGCCTGACCAGCAGCGTCTCGGAGATGAGGCGCGCCAGTGGCAGCAGCAGGCAGAGCCCGACGAAGGCCCACACGAGCGTCTGGCGCGACGCCCCTGAGCGCTGCAACGCGGCGTTGATGACGGCCAGCATACCCGTGCTGCTCGCGCCGCTGACGGCCCCGGCCAGTATCGCCAGGACGGCCGTGCGCCGCGAGTACCGGATGAGAAATGAGAACAGCTTCATGTCCGCCTACCCCGCTTCAGTGCAGAACGTCTTTCCGCCCGTAGAGCCTCTGCGACTCGGTGTCGCGGCGCGCGCGGGCCGCACGCGCGCGTGCGGCCGCCTTAGGGCTCGTCGAATTCCTGTAGGAGGCCGGCGAGCTGTTCGAGGCTCAGCTTGACCTCCGGCAGGTCACGCAGCGTGAAGGGGTCGTCCGAGGGCCGCGCGCTGACGCCCAGTTCCGAGAGGCGCTTCTCCGGGTCGGCCGCCACGACCTCCAAAAGCTCGCGGTAACCACTCAGCAGCTGCGCGACGGTCTCCTCCTCGAACAGCTCGGTACTGTACTGGATCAGGCCCGTGAGCCTCCCGTCCGTCTCTTGCAGAGAGAATATCAGGTCGAGGTGGGCGAGGGGGTTGGCGACCTCAAAATTCGTGAGGGTCAGGCCCGCCAGCTCCAACGCTTCGAGCGGCGCGTTCTGCAAGATGAACAAGGTCTGGAACAGGGGGTTGACGGCCCCCTGACGCTCGACCCGCAAGGCGTTGACGAGGGTGTCGAAGGGCACGTCCTGGTGGGCGTAGGCCCCGAGCGCGGTCTCGCGCACGCGCCCGAGCAGCGCGCGGAAGGTCGGGTCGCCGGACAGGTCTGTGCGCATCGCCAGCATGTTGACGAAGAAGCCGATGAGGCCCTCGACGCCGGGGTGGTTGCGGTTGGCGATGGCGGCCCCGACCGTCACGTCCTCGCGCCCGGTGTAGCGGTGCAGCAGCGCCTTGAAGCCGGCCAGCAGCGCCATGTAGAGCGTCACCCCTTCGCGCCGGCTTAGCTGCCGCAACGCGTCGCAGGTCGCCGCGGGTAGGTCGAAGTCGAGCGTCGCGCCGCCGAAGGTCGGGCGCGCGGGCCGCTCGCGGTCGAAGGGCAATTCGAGCGGCGGCGGGGCGTCGGCGAGCTGCCGCTTCCAGTAGGCGAGCTGTTCGCTTAGGGCACCGCCTTCGACCAGCTCATGCTGCCACTTCGCGAAGTCCGCATACTGGACGGGCAGCGCCGGGAGCGACGCCGGGAGGCCGCGGCGGTAAGAGTTGTAGAGCGCCGTCAACTCGCCGACCCAGACGCCTATCGACCAGCCGTCGGAGATGATGTGGTGCAACGTCAGCACGACGACGTGCTCCTCGGCGCCGAGCCGCAGGAGGCTGACGCGCAGGAGCGGCCCGGCCGCGAGGTCGAAGCGGTGGAGCGCCTGCGCGTCGGCGATCCGGCGGGCCTCGGCCTCGCGCTCGGCCTCCGGCAGGTGGCAGAGGTCTACGAAGTCCGGCTTGACGGTCGCGTCCGGGTGGATGACCTGCGCCGGCGTGCGGCCGACGACGGCGAACGTCGTGCGCAGAACTTCGTGGCGGCGGACGATCTCTTCGACGCCGCGTTCGAGCGCGGCCGAATCGAGCGACCCGCGGAGGCGTAGGGCTTGCGTCAGGTTGTAGCGCGGGCTGCCGGGCTCAAGCTGATCCATTATCCAGAGCCGCTGCTGCGCGAAGGAGAGCGGCAGGGCGGCGTCGCGCGCGGTCGGTTCGAGCGGCGGGGTCGTCGGCCGGACGCCGCCCGCGAGGCGTGACTCGACGTGCGCGGCGAGCCCGGCCGGCGTCGGCCCCTCGAAGAGGGCGCGCAGAGGTATCTCGACGCCGAAGAGGCCGCGCACGCGCGAGAGCACCTGCGTCGCCAGGAGTGAGTGGCCGCCGAGGTCGAAGAAGTTGTCGTCAAGGCCGGGCCGTGCGACGTGAAGCAGGTCACGCCAGACGTCTAAGAGCGCGGCCTCGACCGGGGTGCGCGGGGCGAGCCGCGCGTGGGCCGCGTCGTCCCTCTTGAATTCCGGTGCCGGCAACGCGCGCCGGTCGAGCTTGCCGTTCGGCGTGAGCGGCAACTGCGCGAGACAGACGAAGGCCGAGGGAATCATGTACTCGGGCAACTGCTGGCGGAGGAAGCCTCGCCAGTCCGTCCGCGAGGCCGCGGCCGTGTCGTCGCAGGCCACGTATGCGACGACCCGCTTGTCGCCCGGCGCGTCCTCGCGCAGCACGACGGCCGCCTCGCGGACGAGTTGGTGCGCGCCGAGCGCGGCCTCAATTTCGCCGGGCTCTATCCTGAACCCGCGCACCTTCACCTGCCCGTCCAGCCGCCCCAGGAATTCAAGCTCCCCGCCACCCAACCAACGCGCACGGTCGCCCGTCCGGTACAGACGCCCGCCCCCCTCAGCGCTGAACGGGTCGGGGACGAACCGCTCGGCCGTCAACCCCGCCCGCCCAAGGTACCCCCTCGCCAGCCCGTCCCCCGCCGCGTACAGCTCCCCCGCCACACCCGCCGGCGCCGGCGCCATCCGGGAGTCGAGCACGTACGCACGCGTGTTCCCGATGGGGCGCCCGATGGGCACGCTCGCGCCCTCGGGTTGCCACCCCGCCCCCATCCTGTGCGTACAGGTGAACGTCGTGTTCTCGGTCGGTCCGTACCCGTTAATCAGCACGCACCCGGGTCGCCCCCCGAGCAGACGCGCGACGTGCGAAGGCGACAGCACGTCCCCCCCCGCCAGCAGTTGCCGCAGGCCGCGCAAAGCCTCGGGCTGGGAGTCGACCATCTGGTGGAAGAGGCCCGCCGTCAGCCACAAAGTCGTCACGCCGTGGCGCGCGATGGCCGCGGCCAGCCCTTCGAGCGACGGCGCGCCGGGCGGCATCAGGGCGAGGCGCGCGCCGTTTAAGAGCGCCCCCCAGACCTCGAAGGTGGAGGCGTCGAAGGAGGCGGGGGCCAGTTGCAGGAACGTCTCGGAGGGGCCGAACCCGGCGTAATCGGTGGAGCGGACGAGGCGGACGACGGCGCGGTGGGTGACCGAGACGCCCTTGGGGCGACCCGTCGAGCCCGACGTGTACATCACGTACGCCAGGTTGTCCGGCGAGCACGAAGCCCATAGGTTCACCGCGCTCTCGGCGTCCACCGTCCCCCACTCGGCGTCGAGGAAGAGCGTGTGGCCCGAGTGCGCGGGCAGCCCGGCTTTGAGCCGCTCCTGCGTGAGCAGCACCGAGACCGCGGCGTCCTCCATCATGAAGGAGAGGCGTTCGAGCGGGTATTCGGGGTCGAGCGGAAGGTACGCGCCGCCCGCCTTGAGCACGCCGAGCAGGCTGACCACCATCTCCATCGAACGTTCGAGGCAAAGCCCGACGATGACCTCCGGCCCGACGCCGAGCGTGCGCAGGCGGCGCGCGATTTGGTTAGCGCGTGCGTTCAGTTCTGCGTAGGTCAGACGATCTTCGCCGAAGACGAGCGCGACGGCATCCGGCGTGCGCTCGGCCTGCTCCTCGAAGAGCTGTTGGACACAGGCGTCACGCGGGTAGTCGGTGCGCGTGTCGTTCCACTCGACGAGCAGCCGGCGCTCCTCCGCGCCCGTCAGCAGCGGTAACTCCGAGAGTCGGCGGCCCGGGTCTTCCACAATGCCGCGTAGAAGCGTCTCGAAGTGACCGGCCATCCGCCCGACGGTCGCCGCGTCGAAGCGGTCGGCGTCGTACTCCCACGTCCCGCCGATGCCGTCCTCGTCCTCGCGGACGAAGAGGATGAGGTCGAACTTGGCGGCGCCGCCGCCGGCCTCGATCTGCTCGACGCTCAGCGGGCCGAGCTTGAGCGCGGGCAGCGGCGCGTTCTGCAAGACGAGCATGACCTGGAAGAGCGGCGCGTGGTCGAAGTCGCGCTCGGGCCGCAGCTCCTCGACCAACATCTCGAAGGGCACCTCCTGGTTGGCGTGCGCTTCGAGCGTGACTTCGCGCGTGCGCTCAAGCAGCTCGGCGAAGGTCGGGTCGCCGGACAGGTCGCCGCGCATCACGAGCATGTTGACGAAGACCCCGATGAGGCCCTCGGTCTCGACGCGCAGGCGGCCCGCGACCGGCGTCCCGACCGCCAAGTCCTCCGCCGCCGTGTAGCGCGAGAGGAGGGACTGGAAGGCCCCGAGCAGCGTCATGTAGAGCGTCGCGTTGTGCCTCCGGCCGAGCGCGCGCAGCCCCTCGCCGAGTTCCGGCGCGAGCTTCCACGGCTCGGCCGCGGCTTGGTAGGTGCGGGGCGCGTGCGCGGGCCGGTTGCTCGGCAGGTCGAGGGCGGGCAACTCGCCGCCCAACTGCTTCCGCCAGTAGGCCATTTGCGCTTCGAGCAGCTCGCCGCCGAGGCGCGCGCGCTGCCAGCGTACGTAGTCGGCGTACTGTACGGGCAGCGGCGCGAGCGGCGACGGCCGACCAGCCGAGAAGGCTTCGTAGAGCGCGACCAGCTCGCGGACGAGGACGCCGATGGACCAGCCGTCACTGACGATGTGGTGCATCGTCAGCAGGAGGACGTGGTGTTCGGACGCGACGCGGAGCAGGCGCGCACGCAAGAGCGGCCCGCGTGCGAGGTCGAAGCGTTCGCGCGCCTCGGCCGCCGCACGCCGCAGTGCCTCGCCCTCGTAGTCCACCTCCTCGACGGGCAGGGCCCACGGGCCGGGGGGCGCGATGACCTGCACGGGCTCGCCCCCCTCCTCCGCGAACGTGGTGCGGAGGGCTTCGTGCCGGTTGACGATCTCGCCGAGGCCGAGTTCGAGTGCGCGCGCGTCGAGCCGCCCCCGCAGGCGGATGGCGACGGGAATGTTGTAGGCCGTGCGCCCGAAGTCTTCGAGCTGGTCGAGGAACCAGAGCCGCTGCTGCGCGAAGGAGAGCGGCGGCGGGACGCCCGCGCGTTCGGCCGGCACGATGGGCTCGGGCAGCGGGCGGCCGGCGCCGAGGGCGCGCGCCAGCTCGCGTGCGAGCCCGGCGACGGTCGGCGTCCGAAAGAAGTCGCGCAGCGGCAGCTCGACGAGGAACGAGTCGCGGACGCGCGCGATGACCTGCGTCGCCAGAAGCGAGTGGCCGCCGAGGTCGAAGAAGTTGTCATCGCTGCCGACGCGCTCGACGCCTAGCACGGCGGCGAAGATGGACGCGAGCAGTTCCTCACTCTGGTCGCGCGGCGCCACGAAGCTCGCTTCCAGCTCGAGCCGGAAGGGCGTCGGCGCGGGCAGCGCGCGGCGGTCTATCTTGCCGTTGGGCGTCAGCGGCCACTCGTCGAGGTGGACGAAGACCGAGGGGATCATGTAGTCGGGCAGCTTCGCGGCGAGGAAGCGCCGGAGGTCGCTCGTCGTGGGCGCGGCCTCACCCGGCTCGCGCAGGACGTAGGCGACGAGGCGCGTCTCGCCGCCCTCTGCGCGAGCCGCGACGAGACATTCGCGCGCCGAAGGGTGTTGCGCGAGCGCCGCCTCAATTTCGCCCAGCTCGATGCGGAAGCCGCGCAGCTTGATCTGGAAGTCTGCGCGCCCCAGGTACTCCATGCGCCCGTCGGGCAGGAAGCGCGCGAGGTCGCCCGTTCTATAAAGTCGCGCCCCGGCCTCTCCCGAGAACGGGTCGGGCACGAACCTCTCGGCGGTCAGCGCGGGGCGGCCTAGGTAGCCGCGCGCCAGTCCCGCGCCGCCGAGGTAAAGCTCGCCCGTCACGCCCTGTGGGACGGGGCGCAGCCGCGCGTCGAGCAGGTAGGCTCGCGTGTCGGCGATGGGCCGCCCGATGGTGACGCGGGCGTGCTCGTCGCTCTCGACCACGTCGAAGGTCGAATAGGTCGTGTCCTCCGACGGGCCGTAGAGGTTGAGCACCCGGCCGGCGCGCGTGCGTTCGTAAATCTGCTCGACGAGCTTGCGCTGAAGCGGCTCGCCCGCGAGGTTGACGGTGAGCACGGTCTCTGGCACGGCGCCCGAGCGCACCAGCTCGGCCATCGCCGACGGGACGGTGTTGACGAGCCGCACTTCCGCCGCCGCCGGCAGCCCGGCCAGCGCCAGCGCGTCGGCCGCCAGTATCACCTTGCCCCCGCGACTGAGCGGCACGAACAGCTCGAAGACCGAGAGGTCGAAGCAGATCGAGGTCGAGGCGAGCACGCCCCCCAGCTCCTCACCCGTGAAGGTGTCGAGCGCCCAGCGCACCATCGTGACGGCGCTCGCGTGCGCGATGGCGACGCCCTTCGGCCTCCCCGTCGAGCCCGACGTGTAGATGACGTAGGCCAGATTGTCATCCGTCGCCAGAGCGCGGAGGGGCGCGGCCCCGGCGCGCTCGATTAGCGGCCAGTCGGCGTCGAGCAGAACCACCCGCGCGCCGTGTGGCGGCAGCCCGCCGGCAAGACTCTCCTGCGTGAGCAGGACTTTCACCTGTGCGTCTTCGAGCATGAAGGAGACGCGCTGCGCGGGGTACGCAGGGTCTAACGGGACGTAGGCGCCGCCGGCCTTCAGGACGCCGAGCAGCGCGACGACCATCTCGCGCGACCGCTCCGACATCACGCCGACCAGCGCCTCCGCCCCGACGCCGAGCGAGCGCAGGTAGTTGGCCAGCCGGTCGGCTCGCGCGTTCAGCTCTGCGTAGGTCAGACGCTCTTCGTCGAAGACGAGCGCGACGGCATCCGGCGTGCGCTCGGCCTGCTCCTCGAAGAGCTGTTGCAGGCACCGGCCGCGCGGGTAGTCTGCGGCCGTCTCGTTCCACTCGACGAGCAGCCGGCGCTCCTCCGCACCCGTCAGCAGCGGTAACTCCGAGAGTCGGCGGCCCGGGTCTTCCACGATGCCGCGTAGAAGCGTCTCGAAGTGACCGGCCATCCGCCCGACGGTCGCCGCGTCGAAGAGGTCGGTGTTGTACTCCCACGAGACTAAAAGCTCATCGCCCGCCACGGCGGCCGCCAGACTCAGGTCGAACTGCGCGACGCGATGTTCGAGTGCGACCGACTCCATGTTGAGCCCGCCCACGCGCATCCGCGCGCCCTCCTCGCCGAGGGCGAAGGCCGCCACGCCTTCCAGCCGCAGCGCCGCCGTCTGCTGTAGGACGAACATGGCCTGAAAGAGCGGCGGGCGGCTCTGGTCGCGTTCCGGCTGGAGGCGCTGGACGAGCAGCGGGAACGGGTAGTCCTGATGCGCAAAGGCGTCGAGCACCGTGCGCCTCACCTGCGCCAGCAGCTCCCCGAAAGTCGGGTCGCCCGAGAGGTCGGCGCGCAGCACGAGCGGGTTGACGAAGTAGCCGACTACGCCCGCGTCGGCCGCGCGGCCGCGCCCCGCCGCCGGCGAGCCGACGACGACATCGTCCTGCCCCGTGTGCCTCGACAGCAAGACCTGGAAGGCGGCCAGCAGGAGCGTGTAGAGCGTCGCGCCGCTCTCGCGTTCCAGCGCCTTGAGCCTGCGCGCCAGCCCTGCGTCGAGCCGCGCCGCGTGCGAGGCGCCGCGGAAGGTCTGTGCGGGCGGGCGCGGCCGGTCGGTCGGCAGGTCGAGGGTCGGCAGCTCGCCCCCGAGCCGTTCGCGCCAGTAGTCCCAGAGCCTCGCGCCTTCCGCGCCTTCGAGCGCGCGCCGCTGCCGCCGCACGTAGTCGTCGTAAAGCCCCGCGGGCGGCAGCGCGGCCTGTTCGCCTCGCAGCCCCGCTTCGTAGAGCGTGCCCAGCTCGCTAACGAGGAGGGCCAGAGACCAGAAGTCGATGACGATGTGGTGCGCCGCGAGCAGGAGGACGTGCTCGTCGTCGGCTCGCCTGAAGAGGCTGACGCGGAAGAGCGGCCCCGCGGCGAGGTCGAACGGGCGGTCGGCGCGCTCGGCCAACAGCTCGCGCAG
>DASWNR010000512.1:0-7402 GCA_036399155.1 Pyrinomonadaceae bacterium | reverse complement strand
GCGCGCCACGTCATCCAGCTCGATGCGCTCGACCCTCAGCTCGGTCGTCCGCCACACCCTTGAGATGAGCGACGCGAAGATGATTGCGCCGATGAAGAACGAGGCGATCTTGAGCCCCTCGGGCTGCTCGATGACGTTGATGACGGTCGTGTAGGCGAAGATGAGCGAGATGAGCAGGAACGCCCAGCGCATCCCCTCGCCGCGCCGCCACATCGCCAGCGCCACCGCCACCGCCGCCGAGCCCATCAGGACGAGTACGCCCGTGGCGTAAGCGCCGGCCTGCGCGTCAACGTCCGCCTTGAAGAGGACTGTGACGGCGAAGGCGATGGCGGTGAAGACGAGCACGAGCGGGCGCGTGGCCTTCGCCCAGTCGGGGGCCATGCCGTAGCGCGGCAGGTAGCGCGGCACTATGTTGAGCAGGCCGGCGAGGGCGGACGCGCCCGCGAACCAGAGGATCATGATGGTGCTCAGGTCGTAGAACGTCCCGAAGATGTCGCCGAGGTAGGTGTGCGCGAGGTACGCGAGCGCGCGGCCGTTGGCCTTGCCCGGCTCGCCGGCGGCGTTCACCTCGTTGAACTCGTGGGGGGGGATGAGCAGCGTCGTGACGAGGCTGCTGAGGATGAGCATGACGCTCATGATGGCGGCCGCGCCGAGCAGCAGCTTGCGCGTGTTGCGGATGCGCCCCTGCGGGTTCTCGGGCGTGTCGCCCGGGTCGCCCTTGACGAGCGGCATCACGACGACGCCCGTCTCGAATCCAGAGAGCCCGAGCGCCAGCTTCGGGAAGAAGAAGAGCGCGACGGCGACGATCATGAACGCGCTCCCCTGCACCTTCGGGTGCGCGAAGAGCGCCTCCTTCCAGGACGTGAGCACCTGCGGGTTCTGAAAAATATGGTAGAAGCCCGTGGCGATGACCACCAGGTTCAAAAGCAGGTAGACGATGACGATGACGACCGCGAGCCCGATGGCCTCCTTGAAGCCCTTGAGGAAGACCCCGCCGAGGAGCGCGATGAGGACGAGCGTGAGCGCGACCGGGTGTTTGAGCCACGGCAGGTGTTCGTGGACGTAAGGGTTCTCGATGACGTGCGCGGTGGCGTCGGCGGCCGAGAGCGTGATGGTGATGATAAAGCCCGTGGCGGCGAACCCCAGCAGCGCGAGGACGAAGAGCTTCCCCTTCCAGCGCGACAGGAGGTTCTCAAGCATCGAGATGGAGCCGTCGCCGTGCGGGCTCGCCTCCGCGACGCGGTTGTACATGGGGAGCGCGCCGAAGAGCGTCAGAAGGACGAGGATGAGCGTCGCTATAGGCGAGAGCGCCCCGGCGGCGAGGAAGGCGATGCCCGGCTGGTAGCCTAAAGTCGAGAAGTAGTCGACGCCCGTCAGGCACATCACCATCCACCAGGAGTGTTGGTGGTGCTGCCCCGCGCGCTCGTGCGGCCCCTCCAACTCTTCGAGCCGCCCCTTGAGCAGCCAGCGCTTGAGCCTGCCGATCTCCCTCTTCCCGGCAGGCCGGACCGCGGTCGTCTCGGCCATCTAAGCCTCCTGTCGCGAGGGACGCCGGCCGCGCGCGCAAACGCGCGGGGCATGACCACCCGCCGCCCCGTTCTGTACCCTCGCAATGCGAGTCTGACTGATTACAGCCTGATTTGTACCAAACCGGATAACGCCTGACAACTCCAAACCGAGACTCTCAATCCGCGTGCCCCTCCGGGAGAGTAGCCGGCAGGCAGTAGACAGTAGTCAGTCGGGCCGACGCACGGCGGGCGAAGCGTCTGAAACCGGCGGCGCGCGCGCGGGGCGCTACCGACTACTATCTACTGACTACTGGCTACCGGCTATTGACTTGTGCTAAAGTCTGGAATCGTCAAGCCTTTGGCATTGTTCTGAGGGGTGCAGTTCAGGAAGCCGAAGCACCCTTACTTCCAGCCGCCTAATCTACAACTGCAAAGAGCGCCGACACGACTCTTCGCCAAGAGCGGGCAACGCGGGCCGCATGATTTCACGCTTGCATCAGGGAGACGCTGAGCGGGGCGGGCGCTCGTCCAAGAGCGCCCAGGGCTCGCCCGTCGTAGACATCTCGGACGCCCGCCGCGCGGCGGGCGCCGCACTCCCCCTCGAAAGCCAGCTCGAAGAGACGCGCGAGCTGCTCGACCGCGGGCTGCCGAGCAGCGCCGAGGCGCGCCTGCGACACGTCGTCGCTCAGGCGCGGCGCGACCCCGTGCTCTGCGCGCGCGCTCGCTACCTGCACTCCATCGCGCTCCAGGCGCTCGGGCGCAACCGCGACGCGCTCGAAGCCGTCGAGATGTACGAGGCGGCCGACTCCGGGCGCGGGCTCGACGCCGAGACCTTCGCCAACGTGCGCGTGCAGCTCGGGCTCTCCTACAACTACACGGGCGACCACCCGAAGGCCATCGCGCTCTTGCAGGCCGAGCTGCGCGCGGCGACCGAGCAGGGCGGCTCGGACGCGCGCACCGGCAACGTCTACACGGCGCTCGCGCGCGTCTACCGCTCGATCAACGAGTACTCCATCGCGCGCGACCACAACAACAAGGCGCTCGAACACTTCCGCCGCGCGGGCGACTGGCGCGGCATGGCCGACTGCTACTTCGGGCTCGGGATGGCCGACGGGCACGAGGGGCGCTGGGAGTCGACGCTGGAGAACTTCGAGCAGGCCATACAGCTCATCGGCGACCGCCCCGCGCCCTTCCTGTTGGGCAAGCTCTACACCAACGCGGCGGCCGCCTACTGGTGGCTCCAGCGGCCGCACGAGGGCATCCGCGCGCTTGAGAAGGCCGTCGCCTACAACGAGCGCACCGAGCACAAGGACAACGCCGTCAACGCCTACAACAACCTCGGCATCAACCTGATGATGACGGGCGATTGGGACAGGGCGCAGGCGGCGCTCAAGCGCGCGCTCGAACTCGTCATGGAGCTCGACGAGCACTCGGGCTCCGCGGCGGTCGTCTTCGACTCGCTCGGCGAGCTGCGGATGCTGCGCGGCGACCTCGTGGAGGCGCGCGAGTACCTCGAACGCGCGGTCGAGACCGGGGCCAAGAGCGGCAAGTGGAACCTGTCGCAGGCCATGCGGACGCTGACGCGCTGCTACATACGTCTGGGGCTGACCGACAGGGCGCTCGACGTGGGCTCGAAGGTTTTGGCGCTCGCCGAGAGCTTCGGCGACCACCGCGGCATCTGCGACGCGTGCACGCTGCTCGCGGAGACCCGCCTGCTGCGCGGCGAGACCGAGGAGTGCGCGCGTCTCCTCGCGCGCGTCTCCGAGCAGGCCGAGACGACGACCGACGACCTCGCCATCTCGGGCGATTTGCAGCGCGTGCAGGGTCTGCTCGCGCTCGCGCGCGCGGACGCGTCGCTGGCCGTTCACCACTTCGGCCGCTGCCTCTCCATCTCCGAGATGCTCGGCGACCGCTACCGCACGGCGCGCGCGCACCACCTGCTGGGGCGCGCACACGCCGCCGTCTCGCAGCCCGAGCGCGCGCGCGAGCACCTGGGACTCGCCGTCCACACCTTCGCGGAGCTGGGGGCCAAGCACGACCTCGCGCTCGCGGAAGAGTCCATCGACGAGCTTGAGAGCCACGCCCCCGAAGAGTTGCGGCACGTCGAGCCGCCCGCGCCCGCGCAGCTTTTGACGCTGCGGCTGGCGGAGGCGGTCGCCTCGCGCGAGCTCCTGCTGCGCGAGCTGGCGGCGGTCGTCCACCAGGAGACGCGAGACGCGCGCCTGCTCCTCGCGGAGGCGGGCGAGGACGGCCACACCAGGGTTCTCGTCGCGCACGGCTACGACGCGTCGGAGGCGGCCGACCTCGCTTCGGGGCTCGACCGCGCGTCGAGCGAAGACGAGCGCGAGCGTTACGCCGCGAGCCGCGACGCGCGACTCTACACGCTCAAGCCCGCGAGCGCGCCGCCGGCCACGCTCCTCGTCGCGCCGCGCGCGCTCGCCGTCCTGCCCGGCGGAACGCCCTTCGAGCCGCTTTTGAAAGTCGTCGAGTTGGGGATGGACGTGTGCGCGCTGCGCGCGCGCGCGCGGACGGGGGGCGGGGCGCAGGCGCCCGACTCGCTCGCGGGGGCGAGCCTCATGCCCGGCTTCATCCATTCGAGCCCCGCGATGACGCGCCTCGTCGAAGAGGTTCACAAGATTCGCTCGTCGGACGTGACGGTGCTCATCACGGGCGAGTCTGGGACGGGCAAGGAGCTGGTCGCGCGCGCCATCCACGCGCTCTCCTCGCGGCGCGGCAAGGTCTTCATCCCGTTCAACTGCACGGCCGTCCCGAAGGAGCTTTCCGAAGGCTACCTGTTCGGCTACAGGCGCGGCGCGTTCACGGGCGCGGTCGCGGACTCGCCCGGCGTCATACGCTCGGCCGTGGCCGGCACGCTCTTCCTCGACGAGATTGGCGACCTGCCTCTGGACGTGCAGCCGAAGCTCCTGAGGTTCTTGCAGGAGGGCGAGATTCAGCCGCTCGGCGAGCAGAGGCCGCAGAAGGTCGACGTGCGCATCATCACCGCCACCAACACCGACCTCGAAGGGATGGTGGCCGACGGGCGCTTCCGCGAAGACCTCTACTACCGGCTCAACGTCATACGCCTGCGCGTGCCGCCCCTGCGCGAGCGCCGCTCCGAGATTCCGACCATCGTCAGCTACTACGTCAACCACTACGCGGCGAAGTTCGGACGCCACGACATACAGATCACGCCGCAGACGCTCGACCTCCTGATGGTCTGCGACTGGCCGGGCAACGTCCGCCAGCTCACCAACGAGATTCAGCGCATCGTCGCGCGCGCCGAAGACGGGACGGTGTTAACCCCCGACCACCTCTCGCCCGAGCTGCGCCGCACGTCCGCGCCCGCGACCGGCGCGAACACGCTGATGGCGCCGGCCTCGGGGCTCGCCGCCGCCGCCGCGACGCAGGCCATCTCGCAGGGCTTGACGCTCGCCGACGCGATGTCGGAGCTTGAGCGGCGGATGATCGCCGAGGCCCTCAGGAAGCACAACGGCAACATCTCGCGCGCGGCGCGCGAGTTGGGTCTGACGCGGCGCGGCCTCTACCTCAAACTCGGCCGCCACGACCTGAGCGCCAGCGCATGAATTGTTAGGCTTCTCCCCGGGGTGACTTGAGACAAAGGACGCCCGCCCCCCGCGACACGGCGGCGTCCCGACGGAGGGGGTTCAAACGCTTGCTGGACATCTCCATACTCGTCTTCGTCCTCAGCATAACGGTCGTCGGGATGCTGCTGACCGCCGCCGTCCGACGCGACTTCGCCCGCCGCACACGCCTCCGACGCGACCTCCAACGACAGACCGACCGCCTGCGCGCGCGACGCCGCCACGCCGAGCGCCCCTGACCCGCCCGCGCGCCGCACACAACGCCGCCCGCAAAAGTCAGAGGGGTCGCACGTGCGGCCCGAACGCGTGCGACCCCTCGCCCCGTCCGGTGAGGCCGGGGACGCGGCACAGCCTGCTGCCCACAGACGTGCCGGCGCTAATCGCCAACCAAAATACTCATGTGCTATCCTCGCGCGCGATTTAGTCTTTGAAAACGTAAGGCAACGGGTCGGATGCGCCGCGAAAGCTCACCCTCAACCTCGGAGAGATGAGCATCGCCGTTGAGCACGAGAGGTCTCTACTCACGGCGATAAGTTCACGCGAAGACATCTTATCCCCAAATCGGGGATATGGCAAGCTGCAAGTTGCCAGGTGCTCGTCGGGAGGTGATTCCTGATGGGCACGAAGGCACGGCAGCGGCCGGAGCGTCTCGCCGAAAAGCTTTTACAGATTAGACTCGGGCTCGACTTGTCTCAGAGCGACATGCTCAGGCGCTTAGAGCTTGAGGACGTAATCTCTTACAAGAAGATTTCTGATTACGAACGCGGGGAGCGTGAGCCGTCGCTTCTCATCATCTTAGAGTACGCGCGCGCGGCCGGCGTCTGTGTTGACGTTCTGATTGACGACCAGCTAGACCTTCCCTCCAAACTGCCCGCCCGACGGAAGCACCACTAACAATTCAAGGCAAAGTCTGAAGACCGCACGTCAAAGACCGGCCGGCCTCAAGTCGATCACGTCCCGGCCCAACTAAGGCCCCGCCCTGGAATCATAACCCTATTTTTGGGGCAGATTTATGTTTTGCCTCAAAAATAGTTCAAAATATAGACTTATGAGGCAAAGCCCCCAAGGCTGGCTTTGCCTAACGGAAGGCTTCGGGTCGGATTCTGTTGGGCAACCTCAAATCCCGTTGGGCAAGAGGTCTCAAAAGCCTCCCGTTAGGCAAAGCCATTCGCGTTGTTAGCTGGAAGACATTGTTAGTCGGCTGACTTCTACTTGGCCCTCACGGTCTCTCACCATCGTCAATCAGAACCGCCGCGGCGATCTTCTTGGCGATGTCCGCAATAGAGTCTTGTGCGGTGGTGAAGCCCGCCAGGTCAGGAAGGATTCCGCTGTACTGCTTCACGTCCTCAAACGTAACGTTGTGCAGAACGGGGATCAGCGTCTCCTTGCTGAGCAAGGCTCCGAGTTCCCGTTCCGTCCAAAACCGCCCGGCTAGGTAGGCCGGCGTCAAGAGCGCAATACCGGAGCGAGCTTTGCGGAGGCCAGCGTCCATCTGGAGCGACTGGCTGCGGCCCGGGATAATCGCCACCTCGTCGAACCATACAGCGACACCAAGGCTCTCAAGGTTTGATCGAAGTTCACCCGCTG
The DNA here is from genome assembly GCA_036399155.1 of Pyrinomonadaceae bacterium. Classification (GTDB taxonomy): domain Bacteria; phylum Acidobacteriota; class Blastocatellia; order Pyrinomonadales; family Pyrinomonadaceae; genus QHXN01. The sequence goes on along the minus strand of DASWNR010000512.1, from coordinate 705 downwards.
CTTCCGCGCCGTCGATACGAGCGTAGCTGAGAAACGAGTCGTACTCTCGCGAGTCGATCAGTGCGACCGCCTCGTGCACTCGGTCCGCAAGCCGCCGCTCTGGCTCGGTGTACTGAACGCTGCTCGACGCGGACCGGAGCTGGCGATTCAGGTCAGCGATGACCTGCTTGTTGTGTGCGTCCGCCCTGCGGTTGTGGTCTCTGGCACGCGCGTTGTAATCGGAGACGACCTTCGCATTGTGCGCATCCGCCTTGCGGTTGTAATCCGCGATGACCTGCTTATTGTGCGCCTCCGCCCTGCGGTTGTAATCGTCGACGGCCTTCTTATTGGCGCGGTTGACTCGGTCAATTTCGCGGTTGATCTCCTGCTCCGCCTTACGTTGGGCTTCGCGCAACCTCCGGTTGAACTCGTTGACATTGAATGTTGCCATGGCCTAGCTCCTAAAAGCTGTTTTGCCCGTCGATCTACTTGCTTGTTGCAATTCCCGCATGAGTGGGAAGCAAGTAGTCCAACGGGCGAAGATGTCTCATGATTTCGGCTTGCAACAGCCGATTTAAAACCTCTCAAAATATACTCCTCTCAAGGTTCTATGTACAGGAAAATGTTTCATGGCTGAATCACGAACCATTGGGCAGGTTGAAATTCCGTTGGGCAAGAGCCTCCCGTTAGGCAAAGCTCCCAAGGCTGGATACTTGGTAGCCAGTG
>DASWNR010000511.1:0-27347 GCA_036399155.1 Pyrinomonadaceae bacterium | reverse complement strand
CGTCGAGTCGGCGTTGAGCGTCGGCCAGTGCGGGTAGAACGTCCCGTTGAGCTTGCCGTCGCGCTCGCCCGTCACCCTCATCACCTCCGTCCCGAACACGGGGTCGCGGAACGTGCCCCCCGCCGCCGGCAGCGCGGGCAGCGCGGGCTCCGGGAGGACGCGCCGGTCGTTCCCGTCGGCGGGCTTCGACGGCTGCGGCGCGCGCGCGCGGGGCGTCTGCGCGGCCGCGCTCGCGGGCGCGGGGCGTGGCGCACACGCGGGCGCGAGCAGCGAAAACGCCGCCGCCCCGCCGACGAGTAAGACGCAAAGCTTCAAAACGTCTCCCGCGCGCCGCGCGTCGTCGCCCGGCTTACGCGCCGCCGCCTTTCATGAAGACGAACTCGTTGCAGCCCAGCCCGACGCCGCCGCACTTCATCCTGGTCAGCGTGAAGCCGCGCGACTTGTAGAACTCAAAAATCTCCTCCGGCTTCGCGACCTCGTAAGGGTGCCCGCCGACCCAGTCGATGATGTCGTGCCAGCGGCTCATCCCACGGTTCTGTTCGTAGCGCGTCCAGCGCGCCGCGTACTCCGACGGGCGCATGTGGACGAGCGAGCGCAGCAGCGCCTTGCCCTCCTCCGGCGCCATCACCGCCAGCGCGAACGGCGAGCGGAGCGGGCGCGGCAGGCGGTTGTATGTCTTCTTGATCCACTTCCAGCGCTCGCTCTGGCTCCCCGTGTCGTTGTAGATGGCGACGAAGAGCCTGCCGCCCTCCGCGACGGGAATCGCGGCGTTTTCGAGCCCGCGCCACATCTGCCCCGTGTGGTGCAGCACGCCCCACGAGTAGACCACGTCGAAGCGCCCGAGCGAGCCGATATAACTTTCGTCGAGCGCCGAGCCCTCCTCCACCGTCCAGCGCGCGTCGCCGTCGAAGTAGCGCCGGCGCAGCTCCGTCGTGCAGGCGACCGAGCGCGGGTCGTAGTCGAGCGAGTGGACGCGCGCGCCCAGACGCCGCGCCGCGAGGCTGAAGAGGCCGCTGCCCGAGCCTATGTCGAGGAAGCTCTTGCCTTCGAGGTCTTCGACTTCGAGCATCTGCCTCAGAGACTCTTCGGCGCGCGCGACGCGCCCCTCGTCCAGCGTCGAGAGGAAGCGGCTCCAGTTCTCTCCGAACTCGAACCGCTCGCCGCCCGCCACTTCCGCCGCGTGGGAACTCGTCCCCAACAGACCTTCCTTAGTTTGCATCATCTCTGGCACCTCAGTAACGCAGGACGTAGTAAGCCAACTTCAAGTACTCGCCGGGGACGAGCCGCCAGCCGAGCCCGCGCAGCCACCACGTCGAGGCCGGCGGCGACTCTTCGCCCGGCGGCGGCGCGTCCACGCCGACCCGGACTCCCGACGAGCCCAACACCCTCTCCATCGTCCAGCGCGCGCGCCTCGACTGGTACGCGGCCGTCACGACCAGCAGCGAGCGCAGGCCCTCGCCTTCGGCGAACTCGCGCACGCGCAGCGCCTCGTCGTGCGTGCTCGTGACGACGCCCGGCAGGACGCGTATGCGCCCGGCGGGCACGCCCGACTTCAAAAGCTCCTCGGCCGCGCGCTCGTGAAAGAGCGGGTTCGTCTGCCTCTCCGCCGACCACCCGCTCCGCTGGCCGTCGTCCGTGAGGAGCACGAGCGGCGCGCGCCCCCGCGCGTAAATCCCCGCGGCGTGACGCGCTCGCTCGCGGTAGGTCGCGGAGCCCGCGAGCACGACGACCGCGTCCGCGCTCTCAAGCTCGCAGTCTATGACGAGGGCGCGCGCCGCGACCCACGCCGCGAAGGGCCAGGCCGCCAGCGCGACCAGCGCGACGACGGCGAAGCGCCGCGCGCGACCCGACACCCGCTTTCCACGTTCGCGTGCGCCCGCCTTCAACTGCGGACTCTGTTCGGCGGTTGTCACCATCTCGAACACGCCTTCAGGCCCCCTCGCGCCGGAGCGCGCCGGCCGCGTGCGGCAGCGGGCGCTTCGCCAGCAGGCTTTCGTAGAGCGCCTCGGTGCGCGCGAGCTGCGCCCCGCACGAGAATTTTTCCTCGACGATGCGCCGCCCCTCCTCGCCCATCCGGCGCGCGCCCTCCGGGTCTTCCAGCAGCGCCGCGACGCGCGAGGCCAGAGCCTCGTCGTCGCCCGCCGCGACCACGTAGCCGTTGCGTCCGTCCTCTATCGCCTCGCGCGCGCCGCCCACGTCCGTGACGACCGCCGGCCGGCCGGCCGCCATGTATTCGAGAATCGAGTTGGAGAAGCCCTCGGCCGTCGAGCTGAGCACGCACACGTCAGACACCGCGAGAAGGTCGCCCACGCTCTCGCAGCGCCCCGTGAAGAAAACGTCCGCCCCTATCCCGAGCTCGACCGCGAGAGCGCGGTACTCTTCGTGTAGATTCCCCTCGCCCGCGACGACGAAGGCCGCTTCGCCGACGCGCTCGCGGACGCGACGCGCCGCGCGCAGAAAGGTCGGGTGGTCTTTCACGCGGTGGTGCAGGTTGGCGACGATGGTGACGAAGCGTCGCCCCTCCGGCAGACGGAAGTGCGCGAGCGCCTCCGCGCGCGGACGCTTCGGCGCGAGCCGCGCGGTGTCGAGCCCGTTGTGAACCGTGAAGACCTTCGACGCGGGGACGCCCGCCCCGATTAACTGCCGGCCGACCGCCTCGGCGTTGGCGACGACGGCCTGCGAGAGCCGGAAGACCTGCTGCTCAAGATGCTGCTGCGCACGCGTCCGCATCCACTCTGTCTCGCGCCGCGAACTGATGCGGGCGGGCACGCCCGCGAGCACGGCGCCGAGCACGCCGAACGTGTTCGTGTAGAAGCCGTGCGCGTGGACTAGACGGACGCGCTCGCGGCGCAGATGCCTGGCGAAGCGCACGAGCTGCGCGCCGAACTTCGGGTGGCCGAAGCCGCGCAGAGGGTACTCGGGTATCTCGCCCACCCCCAGCCGCTCGACCTCCGCGCGCAGCACGCCGTGGCCTTTAAAGCAGGCCACGCGCACCTTGTAGCGCCCGCCCTCGTGCAGCAGGCGGACGAGCTGCACGGCCTGGCGCTCGGTGCCGCCCTGCTCGAAGTTGTCTATCAGGTGGAGGACGCTCTCTCTCATCTCTTCAGGCGAGGGCCAGCGCGTGCGCGGCCGGCTCGGGGCGCCCGGTGCGCGGCGCTTCGTCCACGAAGTTGCGGTGCCAGAGTTCGAGCACGAAGAGCGACCACAGCTCGGCGGCGTGGTCGCGCCGCCCGCGCTCGTGCTCGTCGAGCAGGAGCCGCACGTACGACGTGTCGGTGTAGCCGCGCGCTGTCGCGCGCGCGTCGAGCAGCGTCTCGCGCGTGCGCCCGCGCAGCTCGCTGTTTATCCAGTGCTGGATGGGGACGCCGAAGCCCTGCTTGGGCCGGCGCAGGATCTCGTCGGGGACGAGCCCCTCGACCGCGCGCTTGAACAGGTGCTTGGTCTCCAGCCCACGCATCTTGAAGCGCGCCGGGATGCGCCCGACGAACTCGATGAGCTTGTGGTCTAGGAGCGGGGCGCGCGCTTCGAGCCCGACGGCCATCGTCATCCGGTCAACCTTCGTCAGGATGTCGCCCGGCAGGTACGTCTTTGCGTCGAGGTAGAGAAGCGCATCGAGCGGGTCGCCCGTCCCCGCGCGCCCGGCCGTCGCGCGAAAACCGGCCGCCGGGTCGGACGCGCCCAGACGGCGGCGGAACTCCTCCGTGTAGAGCGAAGCCTTGTTGAGCCGCGTGAAGACAGACACCTCCTCGACATAGCGGTCGAGCGGTTCGAGCGCGACGTTGTGGATGAAGTTCCGGCCGCGCGCGCCGTGCGGCAGTCGCCGCCCGAGCGGCTGCATCAGCCCCTCGCGCACGACGCGCGGCAGGCGCGCGAACCCGCTCCGACGGCGGTCTACGGCGTAGCGCGTGTAGCCCGCGAAAAGCTCATCGCCGCCGTCGCCCGAGAGCACGACCTTGACGTAGTCGCGCGCCATCTTCGAGACCATGTAGGTCGGCAGCGCCGAAGAGTCGGCGAAGGGCTCGTCGAAGTGCCAGACCAGCTCGTCCACAATCGCGCACACGTCGGGCGTCACGATGAACTCGTGGTGCTCGGTCTTAAATTTTTCGGCGGCGACGCGCGCGAACTTCAGCTCGTCGTAGCTATCCTCGCGGAAGCCGATGGAGAAGGTCTTGACGGGGCGCTCGGTCGCGCGCGCCATCAGCCCGACGATGGCCGAAGAGTCAACGCCGCCCGACAGGAACGCGCCGAGCGGCACGTCCGCCACGAGGCGCACGCGCACGGACTCGTCGAGCAGAGCGCGTAGCTCTTCGAGCCAGTCGTCTTCCGTCCTCCCCTCCTCGGGCTTGAACGGGAAGTCCCAGTACTCTTCGACCTTTACTCCGCAACCCTCGAACGTCAGGTGGCAGCCCGGCGGGAGCTTGTGAACGTCGCGGAAGATGCTGAGCGGGTCGGGGACGTAGCCGAACGAGAGGTAGGCGTCGAGGGCCTCCGGGCTCACCTCGCGCCGCACCTCGGGGTGGAGCAGCAGCGACTTCAGCTCCGAGCCGAAGACGAGCGTGCCCTCGGGCGTCAGCGTGTAGTAGAGCGGCTTCTTGCCGGCGCGGTCGCGCGCGACGAAGAGGCGTCGGCGGCGCTCGTCCCAGACGGCGAAGCCGAACATGCCGCGCAAGTGCTCGACGCAATTCGCGCCGTGCTCCTCGTAGGCGTGGACGATGGCCTCGGTGTCCGAGTTGGTGTGGAAGCGGTGGCCGCGCGCTTCGAGGTCGCGGCGCAGCTCGCGGTAGTTGTAGATCTCTCCGTTGAAGACGATGGTCACCGACTGGTCGCAGCCGCTCATCGGCTGCTGCCCGCCCGCGAGGTCGATGATGGAGAGCCGGCGCATCCCGAGCGCGGCGGCGCCGCGAACGGTCGCGCCCTGCTCGTCAGGCCCGCGGTGCGCGATGATGCGGCACATGCTTTCGAGCACGGCCCCGGCGGCGCTCAAGCCTTCGCCCGCGAACTCTGTCCGACCCACGAACCCGGCGATTCCGCACATCAGCTCTTTACCTCCTGGACGGGAATGTTGGGCGCGCGTCTTCCGGGCACGCGGCGCCCGAGCGCGCCGAGGTGTCGGCGGACGGCGTCGCGCTCGCCCGGCGTGACGACGCCGAACAGCGCCATCGCGACGACGTAGACCGCGCCGAAGGAGAGGCCGCTCGCGGCGAGCACGACGGAGGGGCGCGCGCCGCCCGCCATCGCCCCGCCGCGCACGAGCGCCGCCGCGCCGCCGGAGAGCGCGGACGCCGCCGCGACCTTCCAGAAATCTTTGAGCAGCGCCGCGTCGCGCCAGCGCACGCCCACGATGCTCCACGCCTTGGCCGTCTCGACGAAGCGGTCGGCCAGCGAGAAGGCGACCATGATGGAGATGGCCCCGACCATCCCGAAGCGCTGCGTCCCGAACCAGAGCGCGGGGAAGAGCAGCAGGACGGTCACGGTGCGCACCTTCAGCAGAAAGAAGCGGTGCTCGGCGTAGGCGCGCATGATGGGGTCCGTGATGAGGACGAAGGTCGGCAGCGTCGTCAGGTGGACGACGAAGATGGGCCAGCTCGCGAGGTACTGCTCGGTGAAGAGCACGACCAGGAACTCGCGCCCGGCGACGAGCAGGAAGGCGTAGAGCGGGAAGTAGACGCACGCGAGCTTGCGCATCGTCTGCGCCGTCACCAGAACGATCTCGCGCGTCTCGCCCTGCTTCTGCAACCGGCTGATGTGCGGGATGAGGAGCGAGCCGAACGACTCGCCGACGATGTTGACGAGCGGCAGGCTGAAGCAGCCGATGGCGTAGATGGCGAAGGCCTCCGCCCCGAAGCGGTGCGACACGACGTAGTTGTGCATGTCGATGAGCACGCCGAAGACGAGGCCGGCGAAGCCAATCGGCATCGCGTAGGAGAGCTGCGCGCGCATCAGCGCCCAGTCGGGCGCGCGCCAGAAGCCGGGGAAGCGCGAGCGCAGGTACGCGAGCAGCACGCAGGTCTGGAAGACCCCCTGCGCGAGCGCCGCGTAGACCAGCGAGCGCACCGACCCGAACCCGGCCGCCGCCGAGACGAGCAGCGCCGTCTTGCTCAGTTGCGCGGCGACGATGAAGACGGTCGCCAGACGCGACTCGTTGCAGGCGATGGCCGCTATCTCGACGAAGCCGGCCATCATCCAGAGCATGACGACGAGGCCGACGAGCGGCGCGTAGGCCGTCAGCTCGGGGCTCCCGAAGAGCGCGGCCAGGATCGACGGGCGCAGCAGGAGCGCGAGGAAGAAGAGCGCGCCGACCGCCGCGTTGAAGACGACGATGTTTAAGACGACCGCGCCGCGCCGCGCCTCGGGCTCGCGCGGCAGGAAGTAGTAGGCGCTCATGCCGAAGCCGAGCGGCAGCACCGTCAGCGCCGTGCTGACCGCGAGAAAGACCTGCTTGTAGAGGCCGAACTCCTCGCGGCTCATCCGCCGCACGAGCAGCAGCGGCAGCGCGAAGCCGAGGACGTACGCCGCCCCCTTCGCGAACATCAGGAGGAACGCGCGCGCCGTCAACGAACCGCCCCTGTCCAGCGTCTCGACCAACTTCAGCCCGCCCCCCCGCGCGCCGCGCCGACCGCGCCGGCCGCGTCCCCGAGCCCCGCGCCGCCCGGACTGTCGAGTCCGAGCACGTCGCGGTACAGCCTCACCATGTCGGCCGCGAAGCGCTCGCGGCTCCACTGCATCTTAACAAACTCGCGCCCGGCCTCGCCGACCCGCGCGGCGTACGCCTCGTCGCCCAGCAGCGAGAGCAGCCGCGCCGCCAGCGCCTCGTCGTCGCCGTGCGGGTGGAGCAGCCCCGTCTCGCCGTCGATGATTATCTCGGGGATGCCGTCCACGGCCGTCGCCACGACGGGGCGCCCGCGCGCCATCGCTTCGAGGATGACGAGCGGCAGCCCCTCGAAGTGCGTGCAGAGGACGAAGAGGTCGAAGGCGCTCATCAGCCGCGCCACGTCCGAGCGGAAGCCCGTGAAGATGAAGTGGCGTTCGACGCCCGCGTCTTCGAGCGCGCGCCGCACCTCCCCGTAGTGTCCGCGGTTGGCCTCCTCGTAATCGCCTACGACCATGAAGCGCACGTCGCCGCGCTCTTCGAGGACGCGCGCGGCCGCGCGCGCCAGCGTCGGAAAGTCCTTCTGCGGCGCGACGCGCGCCACCATGCCGACGAGCTTGACGCCCTCGGCCCCGAACTCGCGCCTGACTTCAGCGACCGACTCGGCCGGCTCCGGCGCGCCGACCTCAAGGCCGTCGTAGACGACGACGCCCCGGCGCGCGGGCACCTTGTAAGAGAACTTCCGGCGCGTGTCTTCGGAGACGAAGACGAACTTGCCGACGAGCCGCAGGAAGCTCTGGTCGCGGCGCGAGATCCCGGTGTGGCGGTTGCGGACGTGGCAGACGACGCGCGCGCCGGCCAGACGCCCGGCGAGCCCCGCGCTGAAGGCGGCGGCCACGTCGGCGCAGTGGACGAGGTGGACGCGGCGGCGGCGGAACTCGCGCGCCAGCCGGTAGGAGTCGAGCGTGTACCTGTCAGCGCGGCGGTAGCTCGGCTCTACGGGGTCGTAAACTTCGGTCTCGCAGCCCTCGGCCTCGAAGAAGTCGCGCACCTCGGGCGCGTCGCGGCGGCAGAAGACGACATGGCCGAAGCCCGAGCCCTCGGTCGCGCGCGCGATGCGCAGCGTGGCGTGCTCGGTGCCGCCGACCGCGGCCCACGGCATGACGTGCGCGATGTTATAGCGTGCCGTGTGCATCGGTCTTCGCCTCACGTGTCGGCCGGGCGGGGCCGCGCCGCTTCAGGTAGAGCCGGCGCGCGAGCCCCGGGGCCGCGCGCACGCAGAGCAGCGCGAGCCCGAGTTTGAGCCCGCGCAGGTGCGACCCGCGCCCGAGCCCCCGCGCGCGCGAAAGCTCCTCGGCGGCGCGCGCGTAGTCGCCCGCGGCCAGTTGGCGCTTGCCGGCCGCCAGCGCCAAATCGCAGCGGTAGTTTTCAATCTCGGCCTCGGCCAGCGCGCGCTCGCGCGGCGTGAGTTCCAGCGAGCGCGCGAGGTCGGCGTAGACGCCAATCGCCGACTCGTGCATCCGCGCCGAGTCGCTCGCGAGGCTGTCGGGCCGCATCCGGTGTCGCGCCAGCACGCGCGTTTGATAGCCGAGCCGCGCGCCGCCGTGCGCGAGGCGCACCCACAGGTCGAAGTCCTCCGAACGCCTGTAGCCCTCGTTGAAGAGCCCGGCGCGCACGAGCGCCTCGCGACTCGCGACGACGCAGGAGGTGATGACGACGCAGCGCTGCCCGAGCAGGCTCTCGACCGTGACGGGGCCGCGCGACGGGCAGGTCTGCATGAAGGTGCGCCCGACCACGTCGCCGTCGCCGAACAGCAGCGCGTCGCAGTAGACGAGGTCGAGGCCCGGGTCTGCCGCGAGGGCGTCCAACTGCCCCTCAAGATAGTTCGGGAGCCACACGTCGTCGCCGTCGAGCAGCGCGACCCAGCGGCCGCGCGCGCGGAGGATGCCGGCGTTGCGCGCCGCGCTCGGCCCCGCGTTCTCCTGCTTCAAGTAGACGATGCGCGCGAGGTAGGGCGCGAGCGCGCGCTCAAGCTCCGCGGTGTCGGGCGAGCCGTCGTTGACGACGATGACCTCTAAGTCTTTGAACGTCTGCGCGAAGACCGAATCAAGCGCCTCGCCGACGTACTGCGCGACGTTGTAGGCGGGCATGACGACGCTCACGGCCGGGGCCGCGGCCGGGGCGCGGGACGCCTCGGCCGTGACGCCCGTGACCGTTGTAATGGGGGCCACGGAGTCGGTTTCGTTGGGCGGCACTCTCAACTTTCACCCCCGCGCGCTACGGCGGCCGCCGCCGGCTCGCGTATCGGCTCCCAGCGCGCGTAACGCTCGCCGCGCGCGAACTTGTAGAAGGCGACGACCGCCGCCGCGTTCGACAAAACGAAGTAGGCCGGCAGCGCCAGCAGACGCGGGCCTACGCCCGCGCGCCCGGCGAGCCACCCCGCAGCCGCCGCCAGATAGAACGCGGACTGCGCCGCGGCCGCCAGCGCGTAGAGCCAGCCGGCGCCCGCGAGCGCGAGCGACGAGACGAGTGTGAGCGCGAGGAAGACCGGAACGAGGTAGCGCATGACCTTGTGCGAGAGAAGCTCGATTGAGTAGAACCCGCCGCGCAGCGGGTTCAAAAGCGCGCGGTGACGCCAGAGGTCTGTGTAGGTCTGCGCGATGACGCGGACGCGCATCCTGAACTCCTTGCCCGCCTGCCGGTTCGTCTCCTCCGTGCAGACGGCCGCCGGCTCGTAGACGGCGCGCAAGCCCTGCTCGACCATCTTGGTCGCGATGATGAAGTCGCTGCACGCCTCGTTGTAGAGCGGCACGTAGGCCGAGCGCCGGACGGCGTACAGGCAGCCCGACGCGCCGATGAGCGAGCAGGCGCGGCTCTCGTGCGTCTTCAGAAAAGTCTCGTAGCCCCAGTAGGACTTCGCGCCCGCGCCCGTGGCTGTCGAGGCCGGGTCGACGTAGATGAGCTTGCCGGCGACGCAGCCGACCGAGGGGTCTGCGAAGTTCGGGGCCATCGCGCGGAGCACGTCCGGCCTGTAGAGCGTCGTGGCGTCGGAGAAGAGTATGACCTCGCCGCGCGCAAGCTCCACCGCGGCGTTCTGCGCGGCGGTCTTGCCCAGCCGCTCGGCCTGACGGTGGAGCCGCACGCCGCGCGCGGCGTATGAGCGAGCGATGTCGTCCGTGCGGTCGCTCGAACAGTCGGAGGCGACGAGGACTTCGAGCTTGTCTTCGGGGTAGTCGAGCGCGAGCGTGTTGTCGAGCTTGGCGGCGAGGTCGCGCTCCTCGTTGTAGGCGGTGATGATGACCGTCACCGCCGGCTCTACCGGGCCGCGCCGGACGGCGCGCGGCCGCAGGCGGCTCACGGCCCACACGAGCGCCGGGTAGCCGACGTACGTGTACGCGAGCGCCGCCGCCGACGCCCAGAAGACGACCTTTAACGACAGCTCGAAGCTCATACGTTAGCGGCGGCGGCCTCCCCTTTCTGTCCGGTCTCGGCGCGCCCCTTAGCCCCCGCCCCTTCGCGCGCCGCGCCCTCGCCCGCCTCGTAGAGACGGTAGAGGCAGACGGAGTAGCCGACGAGGTAGTAGACGTTCCAGTAGTAGGCGACCGACGCGAAGAAGCTCGCCACCATGTAGGCGACGAGGCTCGCCGCGAGCCCCGCCGCGAGGTAGTAGAAGCGCGACGTTTTGCGCGCCTCGAAAGTCTCGCGCGCGACGGCGCGCAGGCGGCGGAGCGGCGACACGATGTAGAGCGCGTAGAGGACGAGCGCGAACGCGCCCATCTCGGCCGCGACCTGCGTGTAGGCGTTGTGCGTCACCTGGTTGCGGAACGAGACGTACTGAAAGTTCCCCATCCCGACGCCGAAGAGCGGGTTTCGCACGGCGACCAGCACCGAGCGCATCAGGAGCGCCTGCCGCGCGTCGGCCGAGCCGTAGGCGTCGAGGCTCCGGTCGTAGATGGAGAAGATGCGCGCGCCGTAGTTGCCCGGCGCGAGCACGAGCAGCCCGACGACGAGCGCGAACGCGCCCGAGACGACCGCGAAGCGGTGCCGCCGGCCGAGCGTCCACGCCAGCACGAGCGAAGAGGCCGCCAGCCCCAGAAAGCCCGCGCGCGAGTAGGTGACGATGGTGCCCGCCACCATCAGCCCCGCCGCGCCCGCGTAGAACGCCTTGCGGAGGATGCCGCGCGAGCCGAAGGCGCGCGCCACCGCCACGGGCACCATCGTCACGAGGTGGAGCGCCATGTCGTTCGGGTTCTCGAACATGCCGCCGAGACTCCCCTCGACCCGATAGCCTTCCACGGTCAGACGCCCGGAGCGGAAGTCGTAGAGCGCCGCCGCGCCGAGCGCCGCCGCCGAGCCCACCGAGAGCAGAAGCATCAAACGCAGACGCCGCTCGGTTCGCACCGCGTTGACGATGACGACGAACATCAGGACGGCGCGTATGAAGACGTCCGTGAAGGTCGCCCACGCCTCGCCCGGGCTCCCCTTCGCCAGCGGTATCGAGAGCAGCCCCGTCACTAAGAGCAGCAGCACGAGATTGACCTCGCGCGGCCGCGCCGTGAGATTCCCTTCCGCCGCGAGCTGCGACGGGAAGAAGACGGCCAGCGTCACGACCGCGAACCAGAAGGCCAGGTTCGACGGCACGGGGATGTACTCGTACGGGCGGTAGAAGAGTACGAAGGTGAAGAGGAAGAGCCCGGCGAAGGTGAAGGCGTGCGCCGGCCGGAGCGAGTTCTTCGCCGAGGCGCCGGCGGCCGACTTGGGGCGCAGGGACGGCGATTCGGGTTCGGGGGGGGCTTCGCCCCACGCGCCGCCCTCTCCGTGGCGAGGGCCGAGGTCTGGGAACTCGTCGTCGCGGCCCGCGTCCCCCAAGGCCCGGCCTCCGCCCCCGAGTCTTGAGGGGACGACGGGCTCGTATTCGAGCGGGTGTCTGGAAGAAGTCGGCGGCACTGCTTAAGCCAATCCCAGTCGCGCCCCGGGGCGCGCGTCCAAACGTGCTTGCGACAAAACGGCCGCACGCGGCGGGGGGCAATCCCGCCTCGGTCGGCCATCCTCGCCACTTGCGCGCGGCGCGCCGGCGGCGACTCCCGTCAAGAAAGCTTCAGACCGGGACGCCCTCCTCGCTGCCGACGAAGACCAGCGCGTGGACGCGCTCGCGCAGCGCCGTCTCGAAGCGCCGCGCCTCCTCGACGCCCGCGAGCGAGAGAGCGCGCAACTGCTGTTCGATGCGGCGGCGGTAGTCGGAGACGAGTGAGTCGGAGACGTTCAGGCGCGCGGCCGCTTCGAGCTGCGTGATGTGCGCCGGGCTCAGGTAACAATACCACAGCACGCCGAGCATCCGGTCGTACTGCTTCGACTTGCCGCGCACGGCCGCGTGCAGTCCCCGCAGGAAGTTGTCCACGTAGCCGGCCGCCTCGTCCTCCGACTCGCGCCGCAGCAGCGACTGCTCGGGGTTCTCGCCGGCGTCCACCGGCTCGAAGCAGCGCCCCTCGTCCGAGTCGTCGCCGCCGATGGGGACGAGGTAGATGTCCATCACGGGCAGGCGCGACATGACCAGGCTGCGCAGAGAGCGCACGTCCACGGGCGAGTCGCAGGCTTCGAGGACCGAGACGATGAGGTCTTCGAGGTCGGAGTTGCTGATGATGATCTGCGCGTCGCCCGTGCAGCCGACCATGCGCGTGTCGCGCTGGCGGACGGGAATCATCTGCGCGCGCTCTTCGAGTTCCGCCTGCGCGCGGCGCTGCTTGTCCGCGCGCCACTCGCGTAAGCCGTAGACGCGGTCTACGAGGCGGCGGTGCGGCTCGTCCTCGCCCGCGCCCGAGTCGACGCGGCGGAAGTTGGCCGAAGACTGGATGATGGTCGAGATGCGGCGCGCGAGCCTGTAAGATTCGGGGTGGCGCTTGCGCAGTTCCGCCGTGAGCAGGTTCGTCAGCTCGATCTGGCTGACCTCGCACTCGATCTCGGCGTCGGTCATCTCCGAGTCGAGGTAGTGCTGGAAGCGCGACTTGGCGAGGAGCGTGACGAAGAGTTCCTGGGTCAGGTCAAGGTAGGCGCTGCCGCGGTCGCCTTCCTCGACGAGGAGTCCGGCGCTGTAGGAGGCGCGCACGAGAGGGTGGTTGACCACCAGACGTTGAAGCTCGGTCCAGAGCCGCGACACGTCCGAGCGGCGCAACGTCTCGACCCACGCGCCCGCGTGCCTCTGCGGGCGCTCCTGCGCGGCGGGGGTGCGCCCCTGCGGCGTGGGCTGTGTCTCTTCGCTTGCGCTCGTCATGGGGTCTTTCAAGTGATGATCTTGGTCGGCAGATGTGGCAGCCATGTTACCGGTTCTGAACAGTTAGGAGCAAGGCCGGAGATGTCTGGATGCGTCCGCTGAAGAGGATTAACGGGGTGGAAAACTCCGGCGCGCCTCGTGGGGTTGTGGCCCGGCCGCTAACTCTCGCGGCCGGAGACGAGACGAACAAATCCGGGAGGGGACATCCGTGCTCCGCTGGCTCTGGGGATTGAATGATGACCTCGCGGGGGAACCCGCGCCGGCTAGGCCGCAAGGGGAATGGCGCGGCCACCGTGAAGGGGCGTCGGGTCTGTCTCGCGTCCGCCTTTTTGGCGTCCGCCCCGAACACTTTGAGATGGTAGCAGCAATCCCGACTTTGAGCAACATCTTTTTACACACCGGCCAAGGCGTTGAAAAATCAGGGAGAAACGGGTCGCGCGGGGTCGCCCGCGGACGGCGAAAGTTTGGAAACGGGTGCGGATTCGTACTTTCTCTCCGGTGCACGAGTGAAGCGCCCGAAAAAGGGTTCAGAGGCCGGCCGCGGCCCGCAAAGCCGCTCGGCCGGATATCTTCGCCCGACCCGAGCTGTGCTTTAACCGAATCGGCGTCTTACGCTCGCGCGTGCCGCCCCGACGGGCTCCCCCGGCCGTCGGGCGTTGAGAAAACGATAGACAGCGAGGAGCACTCATGCCTTCTACGAGCACAGCCCGGTTCCGCAAGCTTCGGACTTGCCCACAGACCGAGACGCTACTCACCTTCCGCCGGGGCGCGCACGCGGCGGCGCACGGCGAGAGCGTCGCGGAGCACGTCGAGTCGTGCGACTTCTGCGGCGCGGTGGTGCAGATGCTCTCGCGCCACGCGCCGCAGGCCGGTGCCCTTTCCCTCACCGCCCACGCGATGCCGGCGAACCTGCGCCGCCTCGCCGAAGACGTGCTCGCCGAGCCCTCGCACAACCGCGCGCGCTTCGCCGAATCGCTCCTCGAAATCGAGCGCCTGACGCCCGAGACTGTGAGCACCGAGCAGTGAGCGATGCGTAGACGGTAGGAAGTAGTCAGGAGTCGGCAGACGGTAGACGGTAGAAAGACAGGCGGCGCGCTCGGCTGATGGCCGGGACGCGCCGCCTCAGTTTTCCCTACCGTCTACCGTCTACTCTCCCTTTCCCCCGCCGTTGTAAATCTCTTCGATCAGGTCGTGGTACTTCTCGTCGATGACGCGGCGCTTGACCTTGAGCGTGGGGGTCAGCTCTCCGCCGTCGATGGAGAACTCGTCGGGCAGGAGCGCGACGCGGCGGACGCGCTCGTAGTCGTGGAGCGGGCGCGTCAGCTCGGCCACCTCCGACTGGACGAGTTTGACGGCCTCGGGGCTGCGGCTCCAGGCGACGCGCAGCGTGTGCTGCTCGGCCTGCGGCGTCGGGAGCGCGGAGGCGAGCGCCTCCCAGTCGGGGACGATGAGCGCGGCCGGGGCTTTGCGCCCCGCGCCGACGACGACGACCTGGCTCACGTACTGGCACTGCTTGATGAGGCTCTCGACGAGCTGCGGCGCGACGTACTTGCCGTTCGAGAGCTTGAACAGCTCCTTCTTCCGGTCGGTGATGTGGAGCCTGCCCTCCGAATCAATCCGGCCCACGTCGCCCGTCCTGAACCAGCCGTCCTCCGTGAAGACGGCCGCGGTCTCGGCCTCGTGGCCGTAATAGCCCTGCATCAGGTTCGGCCCGCGGACGAGGAATTCGCCGTCGGCGTCGGTCTTCACTTCGACGCCGGGGAACGGCAGGCCGACCGAGCCGACGCGGTTGTCTTCGGGGCGGTTGGCCGAGACGACGCACGTCTCGGTCATGCCGTAGCCTTGCAGGATGACGACGCCCGCGCCGAGGAAGGCGTAGGAGAGTGCGGGCGAGAGCGGCGCGCCGCCCGAGACGAAGAAGCGGAGGCGGCCGCCCACGCCCTCGCGCCACTTCTTGAAGACGAGCCGCGAGGCGACCTCCTGCTGAATCTCAAGGAGCGGCGGGACGGGCTGCCCCTTGTCCTTCAGCTCGGCGTACCGCTGCCCGACGTGCAGCGACCAGTTGAAGAGCCGCGCCTTCCAGCCGCCCTCGGCCGTCCCCTTCTTCACGATCTTGTGGAAGACCTTCTCGAAGAGGCGCGGCACGGCCGTCATGATCGTCGGCCGCACCTCGCGCAGGTACTCGCCGACCACGTCGAACGAAGGCGCGTAGGCGACCGAGACGCCGTTCCAGCAGAAGACGTAGAAGACCACGCGCTCGAAGATGTGCGAGAGCGGAAGGACCGAGAGCGCCACGTCCGTCGGGAGAATCGGCAGCGAGGCCGTGACCGCCAGCACGTTCGAGACGAAGGCGCCGTGCGTGAGCATCACGCCCTTCGGCTCGCCGGTCGTCCCCGACGTGTAGATGACGGTCGCGAGGTCTTCGGAGCCGACGGCGTTCAGGGCGCGGCTGAAGACCTCGGGCTCCGCCTCGTCGAGCTGCGCGCCGGTCTGCTCAAGCTCGAAGAGCGAGAGCGCGCCCTCGACGCCGGAGGCGGCGTCGGTATCGAAGAAGACGACGCGCTCAAGCGACTCGACCGGCTCGACGCCGGGGCGCGCGTGGCGGAAGACCTTTTTCCCGGAGACGAAGAGGACGCGCGCGCCCGAGTCTTCGAGGATGTAGCGCACCTGCTCGGGGGCCTGCGTCGTGTAGATGGGGACGTTGACCGCGCCGAGGCTGAGGATGGCGATGTCGACGACCGACCAGTCCGGCCTGTTCTCGGAGAGGAGCGCCACGCGGTCGCCCTTCTTCACGCCGAGAGCCGAGAGCCCGAGCGCGACGGCGCGCACGCGCCGGATGATGGCGTCGCCGGGGATGTGGAGCCACTGCCCCGCCTTCTTCAGGCTCAGCGCGTCCGCCTTGGCGTGCCGCGCGAGCGCCTCCAGGCACATCCCCGGCACGCTCGCCGGGACTTCGACACTCTTCACTTGGCCTTAATCCTTTCCGCGAAGTAGGCGACCGTGCGCCCCAGCCCCTCGCGGAGCGGCACGGTGGGCTCCCACCCCAGGAGCTTCTGCGCGCGCGTGATGTCGGGGCGGCGCTGGCGCGGGTCGTCCTGCGGGAGCGGGCACTGCCGCAGCCGCACCTCGACGCCGGCCGCCCGGCCCACCTCGTCGGCCAGCTCGCGCATGGTGAACTCGCCCGGGTTGCCGACGTTGACGGGGTCGTGAACGTCCACGCCCGGGTGCGCGCCCCCCTCGACGTTCATCAGCCGCATCATGCCTTCGACGAGGTCGTCCACGTAGCAGAAACTACGCGTCTGCGCGCCCGTCCCGTAGATGGTCAGCTCCTCGCCCCTCAAGGCCTGCACGATGAAGTTCGACACCACGCGCCCGTCGTCCTCAAGCATCCGCGGGCCGTACGTGTTAAAGATGCGGATGATGCGCGTGTCCACCCCGTTCTGCCGGTGGTAGTCCATCATCAGCGTCTCGGCCAGCCGCTTCCCTTCGTCGTAACAGCTACGGACGCCCACGCAGTTGACGTGGCCCCAGTAGTCTTCGGTCTGCGGGTGGACTTCCGGGTCGCCGTAGACTTCGGAGGTGGAGGCCTGGAGGATGCGCGCCCGGACGCGCTTGGCGAGGCCGAGCATGTTGATGGTGCCGAGGACGTTGGTCTTGACCGTCTTGACGGGGTTGTACTGGTAGTGGACGGGCGAGGCGGGGCAGGCGAGGTTATAGATCTGATCCACTTCGAGCAGGATGGGCTCGATGATGTCGTGGCGCACGACCTCGAAGCGCTTCGAGTCCATCAGCCGGTGGACGTTCGCGCGCCGGCCCGTGAAGAAGTTGTCGAGGCACAGGACGTCGTGCCCCTCGGCGAGGAGCCGCTCGCACAGGTGCGAGCCGATGAAGCCCGCGCCGCCAGTCACAAGTATCCGCATCCGCTCTCCGAACCGAAGCCTTTGGGTTTATCGCCCCGGCATTGTAACAGCCAACCGCTCAGGCGTGCGCGCCCGCCCCCTCACCTCCGCCCGCCGCGTCGTGCGCGGGCGGCGCCTCCTCCTGCGAGTCCGCGCCGCGGTGGTGTTGGCGGCGGCGCCGGCGGCGCTTGCGGCCGTGGCCGCCCGCGTCCGCCTCCTCGACCCGGCCGTTGACGGTGGCGAGCGCGGCGAGCAAAAGGAAGAGGAGCGCGTTCGCCGTCGTGTGCAGAGTGAAGTCGAAGAAGCTATGGACTAGCGCGCCGACGCACCCGCCGAGCGCGCCCAGCGCGACGCCGCGCCGGAAGCGGTCGTGCGAGTGCATCCGCTTGAGCGCCATCCAGAAGAGCGCGGCGACGAAGAAGAGCCCGAGCGCGCCGCCGACGACCCCGGCGTCCGACAGTATTTGCAGGTAGTCGTTGTGCGCCTGCTCAAGCCTGTAGGCGCCGTTGCCCGTGTCGTAGCGCGGGTAGACCGAGCCGAACGAGCCGAGCCCCGTCCCCGTGACGGGGTGGTCGCCGATGATGCCGAGCGCGCCGCGCCAGAAGTGCGCGCGCCCCGTCGTCGGGTCTTCGCTGTAGACGGTGCCGGCCACGCGCGAGAGCGCGTCTTCGCCGCCGAAGTAGAGCACGCCGACGAAGACCGCGAGCACCAGCGCGAACCCGAGCCCGACGCGCACGGCGGCCGCGCGCAGGCGCGACGAGCCTTCCCGCCCCTCGCCTTCGCGCCTGCGGCCGCGCGCCAGCATCGAGACGGCGGCGAGGAACAGAATCTCGCAGACCATGCTGACGAGCCCGCCGCGCGAGTTCGTCATCACGAGCGCGATGGCCATGATGGCCGTGGCGAAGCCGTAGAGCACCACGCGCTCGCGGCCGACCGCGCCCGCGAACAGCAGCCCCAGCGGCATCGCCAGCGCCAGCTCCATGTAGCCGGCGAAGTGGTGTCGGTTGACGTAGGGGCCGAACGGCTCGGCCTGCTTCGGCTCCCTCACCCAGAAGATCGTGCGCGGGTTGACGAAGTGCTGCATCAGGCCGTAGACGGCGAGCAGGAAGCCGAAGACGATGACGAGCCGCGCCAGCAGCCGCAGCCGGCGCGGACTGTCGACGAAGGCGAGCGCGGCGGCGAAGTAGACGACGAGGCCCGCTATCTCGACGAGCGCGACGCGCGTCGCCTGCGGGTCGTACGTGAGCGGCGCGGAACCGAGCGGGAGGAGCTGAATCAGCCCGACGGCGGCGAGCCCGAGGAGCGGGAGCTGCAAGACGTTGCGGCTGACGCGGAGCACGCCCGTCCGCCACGCGTCCGCCATCCAGAGCGCGAAGACGATGGCCGCGCTCAGTTGGAAGGCCGCGAGCGACCACGCGTGGACGGTGCCGAACGCGAGCGTCGTCGTCACCACCGCGAGGCAGATCATGAGGATGATGAAGCGGCTCCAGACCGTGTGCGGCAGCTCGCGCGCGGCCGCCGGCTGCGCGTCGCGGGGCGGCGGCAACGCCGCGCGCCCGTCCCCGGCCGTCGTGAGCGCGGGGTCAGCGACCGGCGTTAGGGCGTCCGCCCGCGCGTTCGAGGTTGAAGTCGTCATACCAGATTTTTCCGAAGATGGGGCAGACGCCGTCGGGGCAGCCCGCGCGCGCGAGCCGCACGACGACCGCCTCCGCACGCGCCCCCGCGGCGAACTCAAGCGAGACCTGCTGCCAGTCGCTCGTCCCCGCCGGCGCGGGCGGCGACGTGACCAGCGGGGCGTCGGGCGCCGTCGCCTCCGAGACGTAGACGACGGGCATCGCGGCGCTCTTCAGGCCGTCGGACTTGACCCAGAAGCTCAGACGGTAGCGCGCGCCGGGCTCGACCGCGACGACCTGCGAGACGTTGCGGAAGTCGATCTGCCCCGCCGCGTTGAAGACGACGAGCAGCGAGCGCCGCCCCTCGCGCGCCGTGCGCGCGTCCACCGCGATCTGCGCGCCGCCCGCCGGCACCACGTCCCACTGGAAGAGGCCGCGCCCCGCCTGCCCGATGTCCGACTCGAAGCCCCTGTTCGACAGTTGCCCCTCGGCCAGTCCCTCCGCGGCCGCCTCCGAGATGACCTGGAGGGCGCGCCGGTAACGGCCGTTGCCGTAGAGGGCGCGTGCGAGCGCGTCGCCCGCCGGCGCGTGCGAGCGCCGCTCTTCGAGGCTGAGGCTGCCCCAGACCGCCAGCGCGTCGTCGAGGCGCGAGCGCCCGGCCAGCACGCCGACGAGCTGCGCGCGAGCGAGCGCCGTCCTCCCCACCGAGTCGATGACGCGCGCCATGTCCGGCCCGTAGACCTGCCACGCGAGGTTGAAGACCTGCGGCCGCAGCGCCGGGTCGGCGTCGGCCGCGCGCCGGAGTTCGGCGAAGCCCGCCTCGGTCTCGCCCGTCCTCAGCAGCGCGTTCCCGAGGTGCCAGCGCGGCTGCGCGTAGTTGGGCGCGAGCTCCACCGCCCGCCTGAGCGCGGCCACGCCGCCCTCCGCGTCGCCGAGCGCGCCGCGCGCGTGGCCGACCTCCATCCAGATGAGGTGGTCGTTGGGCGCGAGCGCGGCCGCACGCCCGTACTCTGCGAGCGCGGCGGGCACCTCCTTCGGCTCGAAGCTTAGCCTGTGGAGGCGGGCCAGCATCAGGTGCGCCAGCGGGTCGCCCGGCGCCAGACGCACGGCGGCCTCGGCCGACTCGAACGCGGCCGCCGGGTCTTCGGCGTAGGACGCGGGCGCGGTCTCGGCCATCGTGTTGCCGATGCCCCACCTCACCCCGTACCACGCCGCCCACAGCGCCGCCAGCGCCAGCAGAGCGAGCGGCAAACGCGCCCAGACGGGGCGGACGTTGATGAAAGCTACCTGTTCAGCCATTAGAACTTTAGTAGTCAGTAGTCAGTAGCCAGTAGAAGACCTTCCCCGGTCGAACCGTCCGGGTGTCGGAGTCAGCAGCCACGAAGCGGGGCCCACCGACTACCGTCTACCGTCTACTCCTTAAAATTCGTGTCCGACGAGTTCTATCTCGATGCGCATGCGCTTGAGCGTGACCTGCGCGTCCTCGCAGTCGCGGCGGATTTGGGCGACGCGGTCGTCGGCGATGCGCGAGCTTGAGATGAGCACCTCCTCGACCTGCTGCTCCTCGCAGATGCGGCGCAGGTGGCCGTTGCCGCCGAAGACGCGGAGCCCGTGGATGACCTTGCCCTTCTTGAACGGGTCGTCGTCCACGAAGCCGACCGGCGTGTACTGGAGCCGCAGGTTGTTCCGCATCTCCCTGAGCAGAAGCTCGCCCCCGTCGCCCGCGCCGTAGATGAGCACGCGCCGTCCGCCCGGGGTCGGCGCCGGCAGCAGTTGCCGGAAGAGCCGGAAGGCGACGCGGCTCCCGGCGAGCATCATGAAGAAGAACATCGCGTCGAGGACGAAGACGCCGCGCGAGAAGCCCTCGAAGCGGAAGGCGAAGAGCAGCACGAGCACGCTCGCCACCGACCCGGCCGCGACCGCCTTCGCGTAGACGATGAGGTTGTCGAGGCTGATGTAGCGCCACAGCCCGCGGTAGACCCCCGACGCCAGGAGCGCCGACATCTTGACGAAGATGAGGACGGGGATGGTCGAAAGGAACAGCAGCCACACCTCCGTCCCGAGGTCGGAGCCGAAGAGCGTCACGTAGGAGAAGTAGTAGGCGAGGATGACGAGCAGCACGTCGAGGAGCACCTCGAATATCCTGCGCTTGTACGAGAGGTCAACGAGGAACGAGACGAGCGGCTTCTCCCGCGCCGCCCGCACCTCGGCCTCGTCGTAGACCTTGACGCCCGCCAGGTAGACGCCGACGAGCGTCAGCGCGACCGCGAACCCGAGCACCATCGCGATGCCGGTGTGGTACTCGAACTGCCGCACCGTCATCGCCAGAACCCCCGACGCGCCCGCGAACCCGTAGAGCATCCAGACCGCGCGCCGCTCCGACAGGCCCAGCGCGACCAGACGGTGCGAGGCGTGGTCGCGCCCGCCCTGCGAGGCCGCGCGCCCCGAGAGCTTGCGGACGACCGTCACCAGCGTCGTGTCGAAGATCGGGATGAAGAGGATGAGGACGGGGACGGCGATGACGACGATGAAGCTGCGCCCGCGGTAGCCCGACGCCGAGAGCAGCGCCGAGCTGGCGAGGAAGAAGCCGACGAACATCGACCCGCAGTCGCCCATGAAGATCGACGCCGGGTTCGAGTTGTAGACGAGGAAGCCGACGAGCGCGGCCGCGAAGATCGAGAGCGTCACCGCCTCGGTCATCTGCCCGTTGGCGGCGAAGCTGGCGGCGATGAAGGCGGCCGCGATGGCCGAGACGCCCGCCGCGAGGCCGTCCATGTTGTCGAGCAGGTTGATGGCGTTCGTGATGCCGATGAGCCAGAAGATGGTCACCGCCATCGCCACAGACGCCGCCCATCCCCACGGCAGCAGCAGCCCGAAGTAGACGACCGCGCTCGCGCCCAACACCTGCCCGATCAGTTTTTGGTAAGGCTTGATGTGGAGGAAGTCGTCCACGAGCCCGACGACGAAGAGCGCGGAGCTGGCGCCCATGACGACCCAGCCCTCGCGCGTGTGCGGGACGAACAGCAGGTAGGTCGCGAGCACCGAGAGGTAGATGGCCACGCCGCCCATCATCGCCGTCGGCCGCTTGCTGAAGCGGTCGCTCCTCGGCCGCGCGATGACGTCGAAGCGCCGCGCGAACGCGCGCACGAGTGGCGTGAGCGCGAGCGAGAGCGCCAGCGCGACTAACGCGGGCACGAGTTGGCTGCTGGTGAAGGGCATTACCTGAAAATCCTAACGACGACGACTCGGCCGGGCGTGCGCTAGAAGCTATTAAATGAGCGCAGAGAAATCAAGCGCCGCCCGGACGCCTCGCCCCCGCGGGCGCGTGGGGAGAAGGCGCGAATCGGTTTTGCCGCCGCGAGCTTCCGGGCCGGGGCGAAGACGCCCGGCCCTTAAACCCCCGCTAACTTCTGCCGCCCGACTGCCGGCCGCTGTGGTACTCGATGACCGACTGCAAAATCTCGTCGAGCTTGACCGTCGGCTTGAAGCCCGTGAGCGCGCCGACCTTCGAGATGTCCGGCACACGGCGCGGCATGTCCTCGAAGCCCTCCTCGTAAGCCTCGTCGTAGGGGACGGTGACAATCTCGGAGTTCGACCCCGTCAGCCCCTTCACGCGCTCGGCGAGCTGCATGATCGAGACCTCCTCGTTCGACCCGATGTTGAAGACCTGCCCGACAGACTCGTCCTTGTCCATCAGCGCGACGAGCGCGCCGACCACGTCCTTGACGTAGCCGAAGCAGCGCGTCTGCTCGCCCGTCCCGTAGACGGTGATGGGCCTCCCGGCGAGCGCCTGCTTGACGAAGGTCGGGATGACCATCCCGTACTGGCCGGTCTGGCGCGGCCCCACCGTGTTGAAGAGCCGGACGACGACCGTCGGCAGCTTCTTCTCGCGCCAGTAGGCCAGCGCGAGGAACTCGTCGATGGCCTTCGAGCACGCGTAAGACCAGCGCCCCTTCGTCGTCGCGCCCATGACGAGGTTGCCGTCCTCCTTGAACGGCACCTCCAGCGAGAGCCCGTAGACCTCGGAGGTGGAGGCGACGAGCACCTTCTTCTTCTTCTTGTTGGCCTGTTCGAGCACGACCTCCGTGCCGCGCACGTTCGTCTCGATGGTGCGGACGGGGCTCTCGACGATGAGCTTGACGCCGACCGCGGCCGCGAGGTGGAAGACCACGTCGCACTGGTCGATCAGCTCGGCCACCACCGGCACGTTGTGCACCGAGTCGATGGTGTAGCGGAAGCGCCCGTGCCCCTTGAGGTGAGCGATGTTGTCGAAGGAGCCCGTCGAGAGGTCGTCGATGCAGAAGACCTCGTCGCCGCGCGAGATGTACAGGTCGGTGAGGTGCGACCCGATGAAGCCGGCACCCCCAGTGATCAGAACTCGCAAACTTTTTCCCTTCCCTTTCAGGCTCGCCGCCCGCGCCCCTCGGCGCCCAGCGGCGGCGTCACACTCTTCTGACTCGGCACCCCTGCGCCGGCCATCTCCTCGTAAAGCCCGAGCACGTCCGAGACCAGCCGCTCGACCGAGTAGTGTCGCTCGACGTACTCGCGGCCGCGCTCGCCCAGGGTCTTCCGCAGCCCGGCGTCGGCGACGAGGTGCGCGAGCGCGTCGGCGAAAGCCTCCGCGTCGCCGGGGCGCACCTGCACGCCGCGCTCGCAAGTTTGCCAGGGGCGCCCGCGCCGCAGCTCCGACCCCGCGACTCCGCCGAGCAGGTCTACGACGCCGCCGACGGCCGTGGCTATCGTCGGGCGCTCGTTGGCCATCGCCTCGATGATCGTCAGGGGCGTCCCCTCGTTGCGCGAGGTGAGCGCGACGAGGTCGAGCGCCGGGTAGAAGTTTTCCGGGTCGTCCCTGAGCCCCGCGAATTCTACATCATCCCGAAGCCCGAGCGCGCGCGCGTGCGCCTCAAGCTCGGCGCGCAGGTGGCCGTCGCCGACGATAACAAAGCGGACGCGGCCCCCGCCGTCCCCTCCAAGACCTTCCGCCCCCGAGGCGGCGCGCCGCTCCTTGAAGCGCGCGGCCGCGTCGAGAAAGAGACGGTGGTTCTTGACCTCCGTCAGGCGGCCGACGATGCCGACGAGCACGTCCGCGTCTTCGGCTCCCCACTCGCGCCGGAGCCGCGCGCGCCGCGCCGCGCCGCCGTCGTAGGCGCGCGTGTCGAGCCCGAGCGGGATGACGCGGAACTGTTCGCGCCGCCCGACGCCGAAACGCCGGTTGATCTCGTCGAGCTGCTGCGGGCTGATGACGACGATGCGGTCGGTCACGCGCGCGAGCGCCTGCTCGACGGCGAGGAACAGGCGCGTCTTCCAGCGGCCGTAGTAGCTGTGGAAGATGTGCCCGTGGTACGTGTGGACGAAGCGGCACGGGCGGGGGCGGCCCGCGAGCGCCGAAGGCGTCAGCCAGCGGTAGAGCCAGCCGGCCGCGCGCCCCACCGTCCCCGCCTTCGCCGTGTGCGTGTGCACCACGTCGGGTCGCTCTCTGAGCATCAGCCGGTAGAGCTTCCAGACGGTCACGGCGTCCTTCGGCGAGATTTCGCGGCTCATCTCGGGGATGACGTGTCGGCCGACCCCGAGGCGGTCGGCGAAGTACGACATGTCGTCCTCGCCCGGCGGCACCACGCCCGCGACGAGGAGCGAGCGGACGCCGCGCTCGCGCAGACCCGCCTCAAGCCAGGCCACGTGCCGCGCCGGCCCCCCGACGTTCAGCCGCGCGATGATGCGAAGAACTTTCATGCAAACGCTAGGCAGCAGACAGTAGTCGGTAGTCGGTAGAAAAACCTTCGTCACCTCGCACCGGCCGTGTGTAAGCGTTAACGCGCGCCGGCGGGGACTACCGTCTACTGACTACTGTCTGCCGTCTACTTCCCTCAGTCTTCCAGCCGGAAGATGCTCGCGGGGTCGTCCTCGTGGCGTATCTCGTCCACCTCCTCGCGGCGGCCGTGGCCGGCGTAGAGGCGGTCGGGGAGGTTGATGACGAGCCCCGTGGAGTGCCCGACGTTGCGGTAGGCGTGGACGACGCCCTTCGGCACGACGACCGCGCGCGGCGCGTCCTCGCCCGCGTAGACGGTCATCACGCGGCCGTAGGTCGGCGACCCCGGGCGGTTGTCCCACAGGCGCAGCTTGAAGTTCGAGGGGCCGATGAAGCAGAAGTGGTCGGCCTGGTCGCGGTGCTCGTGCGGCCCGCGCTCGCCGCCCGGCTGCGTCGTCGAGGCGTAGGCCATCGCCGGGCGGAAGCCCTCGGTCGCCTCGTCGTCGTCGCGGTAAAGCTCCGCCAGCCAGCCGCGCTCGTCGAGGTGCTTGCGCAAGTCGCGGACGACGACGCCGTCGACGGCCCCGCGCGCGAGGTCGGCGGCGGTGAGCGCCGTCAGCCCGCCGCCGGCGTCGGGCCCGCGGTCGCTCCGTGCGGCGCGGACGGCCGCGCCCTCAGCGCGCGATTCCTGCTTCGGCCGCATCGGCGCCCCCCGCTCCCGGCGCCGCGGCGTGCGAAGCCTTCGCCGCCGCCGCGTCGTCCATCTTGTTCGCGCCCGTCTCGGCCACCATGTTCGAGGCGCGCAGCAGCGACTCGAAGGTGCCGGCGTCCGTCCACCAGCCGTCCAGCTCGTCCCAGCTCATCTCGCCGCGCTCGATGTAGGCGTTGTTCACGTCCGTGATCTCAAGCTCGCCGCGGTCTGAGGGCTTCAAGGTCTTGATGATCTGGAAGACGTCGGCGTCGTACATGTAGACGCCGATGACGGCGTAGTCCGACTTCGGCTCCTTCGGCTTCTCCTCGATGCGGACGACCCTGCGGCCGTCGAGCTCGGGGACGCCGAAGCGCTGCGGGTCGGGCACCTGCTTGAGGAGAATCTTGGCCCCGCCGCCCTGGTGGCGGTAGGCGCGCACGGCCTTGCAGATGTTCTTCTCGATGATGTTGTCGCCCAGGACGACGCAGATGGCCTGCCCCTCTGCGAACTCCTCGCAGAGGTCGAGCGCGGCGGCGATGCCGCCCTCGCCCTCCTGGTAGGTGTAGTTGATGTGCCGGAGCCCGAAGTCCTTCCCGTTCTTGAGGAGCTTGAGGAAGTCGCCCGCCGAGTTGCCGCCGGTGACGATCATGATGTCTTTGATGCCGGCGTTGACGAGCGTCTGGATGGGGTAGTAGACCATCGGCTTGTCGTAGACGGGCAGCAGGTGCTTGTTTGTGACGGCCGTGAGCGGGCGCAGACGCGTCCCCAGTCCCCCGGCCAGAACGATACCTTTCATTAAATCCTCCAAGTAGTCAGTAGACAGCAGTCGGTAGAAAAACCCTTGTCAGCGAATCGTCCGGTCGTCAGCCTCAGCGCACAGTGAGCGGAGCCTAGTGACTACTGTCTGCCGACTACTGTCTACTGTTTTAATCCACGAACCTCTGGAACCAGAGTTCGAGCATCAGCAGCGTCCAGAGCTGGTGCGTGTGGTCGCGCTCGCCGCGCGTGTGCAGTTCGACCATCTGCTTGACGGCCTCGGGGCGGAACACGCCGCGGCGCGCGGCGCGCTCCGAGAGCAGGTTCTCGCGCAGGAAGCCCTGCATCCGGCCGCGGAACCAGTGGCCGACCGGGACGCCGAAGCCCATCTTGCTGCGCGACAGGTTCTCGGGCGGCAGGAGCTTCTTCAGCGTCTTCTTCAAAATGTACTTGGTCGTCAGTCCGCGCAGCTTCAGGTTCTCGGGGAGCGAGGCGGCGAACTCGATGACGTGGTGGTCGAGGAACGGCGAACGCGCTTCGAGCGAGACGGCCATGCTGGCGATGTCCACCTTGACGAGCAGGTCGTTGGGCAGATACGTCATCGTGTCGGCGAGGAGCGACGCGTCCACGACGCCCGCCCCGTTGGCGCGCGCGAACCACGGCCGCAGCTGGTCGCCCACGTCGCGGCCGGCGACCAGCTCGCGAAAGCCCTCGGCGTAGAGTTCGTCCTTGCCCTCGGGCTGGATGACCGAGACCCAGCGCAGGTAGCGCTCGACGGGCGGGAGCGAGGCGGCGCGCAGGAAGCGCCGCAGCTTGCGCGCGCGCGTCGGGCGCATCTCCGAAATCGGGAGCATCTCCATCGCCTGCCGGATGACGCGCTCGCGCAGCACGCCCGGCAGGCGGCGGTCGCGCTCCGACCGCCGCATCGCCGCGTAGCGCTCGTAGCCGGCGAAGCACTCGTCGCCGCCGTCGCCGTTCAAAGCGACGGTGACGTGCTTGCGCGTCTCGCGCGCGACGTAGTAGGTCGGGATGGCGGACGAGTCGGCGTAGGGCTCGCCGTAGTGCTCGACGAGCTTGGGCAAAACCTCCATCGCGTCGGGGCGGACGATGAACTCGTGGTGGTCGGCCCCGACGTACTCGGCGACGCGGCGCGCGTGGTGCAGCTCCGAGTAGTCCTGCTCGTCGAAGCCGATGGAGAAGGTCTTGACGGGGCCCGAACTCTCCTCGGCCATCAGCGCGACGACCGCCGAAGAGTCAACGCCGCCCGAGAGGAACGCGCCGAGCGGCACCTCCGACATCAGCCGCACGCGCACGGCGTCGCGCAGCAGCGCGAGCGCGCGCTCGCCCGCCTCCTCCTCCGACACCTTGAGCTTCTTCGAGAAGTCGGGCTCCCAGTACCGCCCGGTCTTCACCTCGCCGGAGGCGGAGAGCGTGAGCGTGTGGCCGGGCTCAAGCTTCCTGATGTCGCGGAAGGCCGTGAGCGGCGCGGGCACGCACATGAACGAGAGGTAGTCGTGAATCGCCAGCGGCTCTATCTCGCGCCCGACCTCGGGGTGCGCGAGCAGCGCCGAGAACTCCGAGCCGAAGACGAACGCGCGCGGCGTCTTCGCGTAGAGCAGGGGCTTTTTGCCGACGCGGTCGCGCGCGAGGAAAAGCTCCTGCCGGCGCTCATCCCAGATGGCGAAGGCGAACATGCCGCGCAGGTGCCGGGGGCAGTCCGCGCCCCACTCCTCGTAGGCGTGGTCGATGGCCTCCGTGTCGCAGTCGGTGCGGAACCTGTGTCCG
>DASWNR010000510.1:0-27023 GCA_036399155.1 Pyrinomonadaceae bacterium | reverse complement strand
CCAGCAGCGTGCTGCGCAGGTAGCTGAGCGAGGTCTGTGCGGCCACCAGCAGGAGCAGGCCGACGCCGATGACGTTCATCAGTCCCCCCACCCTGAACGGGAGGACGGAATCGACGAGCACCTTGGTCAGGAGGGGGAAGATCAGGCCGAGAAGCTGTAAGAGTAGCGAGGCGGCGAGCACCTGCGACATCCCCCGCTTCGCGCCCGGCAGCGCCAGCGCCGCCCGCAGGTACGCGAGCAGAGATTTCCCCGGCGCACGTTCGCGCGACTGGAAGTGGGCGCCGGGCTCGAACGTCATCGCCACGCCGGTGAATCCCTCGTCGAACTCGGCGCGGCTCAGGGTCCTGCGCCCGACGGCGGGGTCGACCACCCCGACCGCCTCGGGCGTCCACCTGTCGACGACGATAAAGTGGTTGAAGTTCCAGTGGGCGATGACCGGCAGGGGGAGGTGATGGAAGTTGTCCGGCTCCAGCGAGTAGGCCCTGACCCGCAGGCCGTATCCGCGGGCCGCCTCGGCGATGGTCTTCGCCGTCAGCCCGCCGCGGCCCGGGCCGCATTTCTCGCGACACTCGGCGACGCCGGTCGCCCGGCCGTGGTAGCTGAGTACCATCGCCAGACACGCCGCGCCGCACTCGACCGCGCTCAACTGTCGGAGCACCGGCACTCGCCCCGCGCCGGCAATCCTGTCCTTCACCGCGCCTAAATTTGTCATCGCCTTGATGATTGAGCCCCCGACCCCCGACGCCGCCTCAGCCCGCGGCGACGACAGTCGCCGGCTGATCCGAAACCTTCGCCGCGCGCGTGGCGGGCCTCCCCAGTGTCAGGACGCTCGGGACGCGCCCCGGCTCCGCGATGCGTAGCAGCCCGTAGCCGATTCCCGCCAACCCGGTCATGAGGCCGGGAGTCTCTATCCCGCGCGGCGTGCCGCAAACCCAGCCGTGCTTCTCGACGCCGCCCAGCACCGCCGCCATCTTGCGCGCCGCGCGGCCCACCAACTCTTCGTCGCCGAGCGTTCTCCCCGCTTCAAACAAAAACTCAAGGTTCCCGACGTCGCCGTGGCAGATCGAGTGACTTCTGCCGAAGCCCTCGGCCAGAGTGGTCCGCACGGCGGCGTCGACCTCGGCACGGAGCCCGCCGTCCGCGATATGGCGCATCGCGTGCAGCCGTGACAGCCCGATTCCCACCGACCCGTGGCACCACGTCGTCATGTAGGGCACGTCGCCCGCGGCCCCCCCTCCCGGCTCCTCCTCTTCCCTGAAGTCGGGCCAGTTCCCGCGTTCCGGGGAGAACACGCTGCGTTCGTACTCGAACGCGCCCCGCGCGCACCGCTCGTAGCGCTCTTCGCCCGTCTCCGCCGCCAGTTCGAGCAGCGCGTGAGCGATGCCCGCGGCGCCGTGCGAGAAACCGGTCAGCGGGTTAGAGGACAGCAGGTCCGAGTGCCATGCGAGGCCGGCCCCCGTGGGGCGTGCGTGCGCGAGGATGTGCTCGGCGCAGCGGCGGGCGGCCGCGAGGGCTGCTTCCGATCCCGTGCAGTGGCGCAACGCGAGCAGATTCAGGATACAGCCGGCCCCGCCGCTGATGACGTCATAGGTCTGGTCATTCGCGACGAGCGGCGGCACGAGCTCTACCAGCGACTCGGCCGCGGCGAAGTACTCGGGGTCGCCCCATAACGCGCCGGCGTGGGCCAACGTGTAGATCACACTGCCGAGGCCGTTGTAGCCCCCGAGGGAGATTTCGGTGTCCGCGCGCCGGGCCTCTTTTTCGAGCGGCGCGAGCTGCCGGCGCACGCCGTCGAGGGCGAGGCGGGCCAGCGCGGTGTGGCGCTCGTCCCCCAGGATTTGGCCGGCGTAGGCCAGAAAAAGGGCCACGCCGAGCGTGCCGTTGTAGAGGTCGGGCGAGAGGGGGATGAGTGTCCACTGGCGCTGGCCGACGAAAGAGAGGCCGATCCAGTTGACGCTGCTCTCGCTGCGCAGTGCCAGTGCCCCGAGGCGGTCGGCCAACGCCCCGGCGGCCGAGAGAAGACGTTCGCGGCCGGCGGAGCCCGCCTCCGCCTCCGGCGCTTCCTCGTACGTCGCCAACGGGCCGTCCCCCAGCGTGAGCGAAGAAATCGACGCGGAGATGAACCAGACCTGGTGCCCGAGGTCTTCCTCACTGAGCTGTCGCACGCGGCCCCGCACCCGGTCCAGGCTCGTCTCCTGGAAGAAATTCTCGAAGCGCTCCCCGTCGGCCGACCAAAGGTCGCGCGAACCCGGCCTGGAGGAGAAAAACGGGACGTCCCCTTTCTGTAATTCTCGAATCTCGGCGGGGACGACCGCGCGCATGACGGGGTTGGCTTTGCAGCCCTCCCAGAGCCGGTCGAACAGCCGGCAGCGGTCGAGCGCGTCGCGCAACACGTCCGGGTGGAAGCTCTCCATGAGGAGGGCCGTGTAAGTCTGCGTCGCGCGCAGGATGGCCCGCACTTCGTCCCCGCCGAAGTTTTCCAGCAGCCCCCCGGGGGCGAGAAGGCTCTCCCTCTCTCTCAGCAACAGCCTGTAGGTGGAGGTGAATCCCGCCACCACTTCGGCCGCGTACTCCTGTAGGTCGATGCCGCCGCCGCCGTCGAGCGAGGGGAGGTTCTTGCTGCCGGGGAGCGTCATGTGCTTGCGCACGAATCGCAACTCGTCCGTCGCCAGGTTCTCCATCGTGAGTACGGGGAAAGGGGTCAGTTGCCCGCCGCCCCCGCCGAGCCCGCTCATGTCGACCCCGAGCTTCTGATCCACGGCCCAGATGCGTTGGGGCAGCAGGCCGATCCGCATGACTGAGTTTGCAAAGGCCTGGCTGGCCGGGAGGGCGCCGCCCTCGCCCCCCGGCGGCAGCGGGGGGCGGGGCTGAAAGAGCGATTCGAGGTCGACCAGCACCGGGTGCTCGCCCGCCGCTATCAAGTTTTCAAAGTGAAAGTCGGTGGCTTCCAGCGCGTAGAGCAGCGCGAGCTGCCCGCCCTGTCGCTGGTAGAAGCGGCGCACCTGCTCGCGCGTCCGGCATCCTCCGGCCTCGACGAATTCGACCCAGCCGTGCCCGCCCCGGTCGATGACCTTGAGCGTCCGGAAGGCCGGCGAGGCGCCCCGCCGGTTCAGCCATTCGAGCAGCTCGTTGAAATGCGTGTCTACGCTTAGCGGGTGTGGCTTGTAGACCACCTTCAGGCCGTCACGAAATTCGAGGATTTTTACCGAGCGCCCTTCGCGGTGGGAGTCGCCCGCGTCCACGCTGACGGCGTTTAAAGGGCCGGGCTCCACTCCCGGCGAGAGTGTCGCGGCTATCTCCGCCCAGTCGGCGCACAGACGGCCCAGCAGCTCAAGACAATTTCTGACCCAGTACTCGACGGTCGTTACCACCTGCCGCGCGAGCACCGGGTACTCGTGCAGTACGGGCAGCAGGTTGGGGGCCTGCGCGATCAGGCGGTTGAAGTGCTTGAACCTCTCCTCGGGCGTTTCGCCCACCAGCTCGCCCCGCAGGCGCGCCACGTTCAGCTCCAGCACTATGGTGCGGGAGGCGTGGCCGGCGAGGGTCAGGAGCAGAGTCGGCAGGAACAGCTCGGCCGCCGTCGCGGGATTAAAAGGGACGACCGGGTGTGACGCCGCGAGCGCGGCGGCTCCGGTGGTGACGCGCCCAAGGCACTGCTCGATGAGCGGCGCGACGCCCCGCAGGAACCCGTCCGGCGGCAGCAGCCCCGGCGGGGCCTCCGCGTGTGCGCCCGGAGCCCCTTCGGGGCGGTCTGCGGTACCGGAGAAGGCGCGCTCAATGGCCGCCAGCCATTCGGGCCTCTCCCGGTAGCGCCCGGCCAGCGACGCGGGGGACTCTCCCAGCAGCAGCAGTAGCGCTTCCTCCGTCAGGCCGTCGGCTTCTAACCGCCTGACGAAATGGTCTTCCTCATCGAATGGTGGTTGCGCGCGCCACCTCTCGAAGCGCCTGCGTGCGACCATCTCGTCGGTTGAGCCGGGCGGCCAAGAGCCGTTCAAACTTTGTGCGCGCTCGGTTAGTCCCAACGCCTTGAGCCATTCGTGGGACTCGAAGAGCCTATCTGTCTTCTCGGGTGTCATGGTTAGAGAGGGATAAGGGGTGTGTTCGGGGCGACCTTCGCGCACGGCTGGGGAACCGTGCGCCCCGGGTGTCGCTGCCGCCCGGGGAGTTGTTGCGGCGCATAGTGTGGTGAACGGAGTTTCCCGAAGGGTGGCACATGCGAAAGCGTCCGATCTGCTACGTGCGGGATTCTAGCGGGGGGCGTCGTCGTGGCAACCTATTTGTGGCGAACAGGTGGGAAGGCGGGGCGGGCGGTATCTCGAAGGCGGCCGCTACGGCGGTTAATAGTCCATCCGGTCTACGGGCCGGTTAGATAATTCCCGGGGCGGCAGTTGTTCGGGGCCCGCCGGTAAAGGTAGAGCGTAAGTGAGGGAGGCACCGCTGTCGGACGGACTCGGTCTGGTGGGGTTTCCCGCCGCCGCCGCTCAGATGGACCTCAAGGTGGAGATGAATTTATCCCGGTGGTTGCGGCCCACCGTGAGTTGAGTCCCGTCGCTTAAAGTAAGCAACTGGTCCCCGTTAAAGAGCGGCCGGAGCAGCTTCACCCTCGTGACGTTAACGATCGTGGATCGGTGTATGCGGACGAACATGCCGGGGTCAAGCTTCGCCTCTATCCGCCCCATCGTCTCTCTGATCAGGTGCGTCTCCCTGCCCGCGTGCACCTCCAAATAATTGTCGGCCGATCCTATCCAGTCGATGTCGGTGACGGGCAAGAAGATGACGCACCCGCTGGACCTCACCTCCAGCCGCTTTGCGCGCGCGGGCTCGGCTTCCAGGCTCCTGAGCAGCGCCTGTAACTGCCGGCCGAGCCTGCCGGCGGCGGCTTCGCTGATCCGCTCCCTGGCCCTGCTCACGGCCTGGCCGAACCGCTCGCGGCTGAAAGGCTTCAGGAGGTAATCGAGCGCGTTGGCCTCGAAGGCTTGCAGGGCGAACTGGTCGTAGGCGGTGGTGAAGATAATCGCCGGCGCCGGGCTCGGCCCGATCTCCCTGACGACGCCGAAGCCGTCGAGGTTCGGCATCTGCACGTCGAGCAAGAGCAGGTCTGGGCGGAGGTCGTTAATCAAGTCTATGGCCTGCCGGCCGTCCTCGCACTCGCCGACCAACTCGACGTCGGATATCTCGTTGAGGAACTGGACTACACGGCGCCGGGCCGCCGCCTCGTCGTCTATGATGACCGTCCGCAGCTTGTTCATTTCGCCCTCTGAACCCGCTTACACGGTTCCGACCTCGGCCCTTGCCGCGCGTGGTGTTGGGCATGGCGCGGCACCACGCCTCATCATCGCCGGGCAGCGCGCGTGCCGTCCCTGGCCGGCCGCCGTTGTGTCTGCACTCCCCCGGTCATCGCGGATAGGCTTTGAGGTGATATGTGCGTTGCGGAGATTGCATAAGACCACACACCTAGAGCCCTTCGGCCGCCATCACGCCGACGTAAGGGTAACGTGCGCCGGATAATCGGTAGCGTCTGGGATTAGGGAATCTTTTGCAGCGCGACAGTAAGTTAACGGGGAAACGGACTGAAAGTAATGCAATTAATTTGCCAGTGTCAATAGAAATCTTTTATGGCTTGGCTGTCACGCCTGATGTACGCGTAGGGTGCCACCGGCGAGCGCTTTGTGGAGTCCGGACGGCGGCAACGCCCAAACATGGGCGACCAAAAAATTGGATTAAATAGGTTGTTAGGCGCGATACGGGATGTTGTTGCATAGGAGGTCACGGAGGCGGCACGTCCGCCGGTCTGGTTGTGCTGCAAAGCTATATTTGAGGCGAGTGAAGTCATGAAGAGTTCCGAGCCTATGCGGCCACACCAGAGAGGCCGCTCAGCTTCTCACTCGTAACGGAGCGCGACCAGCGGGTCGACCTTCGTCGCGCGGCGCGCGGGTATGTAGCACGCCAGCAGCGCGACGGCCGTCAGCAGCAGCGAGACGGAGACGTATGTCGTCAGGTCGCTCCCCTCCACCTCGTACAGGAGGCTGGACATCAGCCGCGACAGGCCGAAGGCGGCCAGCGCGCCGACCGCGACGCCCACCAGCGTCAGCGACAGCCCCTGCCGGAGCACCAGTCGCAGGATGTTCGCCGGCCGCGCGCCGAGCGCGACGCGGATGCCTATCTCGCGCGTGTGCTGGGTGACCAGGTACGACATCACGCTGTAGATGCCGACGACCGACAGCAGCGTCGCCAGCCCCGCGAAGATGGAGAGCAGCACCATGTTCAGCTTCCGGTTCGAGACGGAGAGGTCGATGACCTCCTCCATCGTCCGCACGGCGTAGACCGGCTGGTTGGGATCTATGGCCTGCACCTCCCCGCGGACGGCCGCCGTCATCGCCGCCGGGTCGGAGGGGGCGCGCACCACCAGCGTCATCCCGTCGGCGCGGTGGGCCGTGTAGGGGAAGAGGAGTTCGGGGCGCGAGGGCTTTGTCAGGCTCGACTGTTTGACGTCGCCGACGACGCCGACGACGGTCCACCAGTCGTTGCCGGCCGCGCGTATGCGCTTGCCGAGCGCGTCGCCGTCGGGGAAGAAAGCGCGGACGAGTTCGCGGCTGACGATGACCGAGCGCACGCCCTCGGACTCGTCGCCGGGCTCGAAGAGGCGGCCCGCGTGCAGCGGTATCCCGAGCGCCTTGAAGTACCCGGCGCTGGCCGTGCGGTACTCGGTCAGCGGCACGCGCCCCGGCGGCAGAGGCTCGCGCCCCTCCACCTCTATCTCGCCGTTCGAGCCGTAGAGCTGCAAGGGCAGCATGTTGATGACGCCCGCCGACTCCACCCCCGGGAGCGCCGAGACGCGCCTCAACACCTCGCGGTAAAAGATTGAGGTCTTCTCCGGCGTGTCGTACCTGGACTCCGGGAGCGAAACCCTCATCGTGAGCACGCCCTCGGGCCTCAGCCCCGTCTCGACCTGCTGGAGCCGCAGGAAGCTCTTGACGAGCAGCCCCGCGCCGACGAGCAGCACGAGCGCCGCGGCGACCTCGGCCACGGCGAGCCCGCCGCGCAGCCACGTGCCGCGCGCGCTCGACCCCGAGTTCCCGCTCTCCTTCAAAGTCTCCTGCACGTCCGCGCGCGAGACGTGGAGCGCCGGCGCGAGACCCGCGACGACACCCGTCAGGAGGGAGAGGGCGGCGGTGAAGGCGAGCACCTTCCAGTCGAGGCCGACCTCGCCCGGCCGCGCGAGGTAGCCGGACGCCAGCGTCGAGAGCGCATGCAAAGCCCAATACGCCACCAGCAGGCCGGCCGCCCCGCCGAGCAGCGCCAGCAGCACGCTCTCGGTCAGGAACTGCCGCATCAGGCGCCAGCGCCCCGCGCCGAGCGCCGAGCGGATGGCCACCTCTTTGCGGCGCGCGGCGGCGCGGGCCAGCAGCAGGTTCGCCACGTTCGTGCAGGCGATGAGCAGCACGAAGCCGACCGCCCCGAGCAGCATGAGCAGCGCCGGGCGCACGCCCCGCACGGCCTCCTCCTCCACGCGCACGAGCGTGACGCCCCGCCCCTCCTGCTCCGCCGGGTACTGCTTTTCGAGGACGCGCCCGACGGTGCTCATCTGCTCCTGCGCCTGCTCGAAACTGACGCCCGGCCTGACCCGCGCTAACACCTGGAAGGCGTGGCTGCCGCGGTTCGCCGACTGAACCTGATTGAAGACGAGCGGCACCCATAGTTCGACCGAGGCGGACGGGTACTGCACGGACGGCGGCATCACGCCGACCACCTGGTACTTCTCGCCGCCGAGCAGGATGTCGCGCCCCACCAGCCCCGGGTCGGCGCCGTAACTCCGCCGCCAGAGCCTGTCGCTCAACACGACGACGCGCTCGCGCCCCGCCCGGTCTTCGCCCTCAAGGAAGCCCCGCCCGGCCTGCGGCGTCGCGCCGAGCACCTCGAAGAAGTTCGCCGTGACCTGCGTGCCGATGGCGCGCACCGGCTGCTGCTCCTCGCGCAGGTTGAAGTCGCCGTACTGGTAGGCGGCGATTCCCGTGAACGCGTCCGACTGCGCGCGCCAGTCCAGAAGGTTCGGGACGGAGACCGAGCCGGTCCCGCCCTGCGGCAAAGACTCGTAGACCGAGACGAGCCGGCCGGCCTCCGGGTAGGGAAGCGGACGCAGCAGCACCGCGTTGACCACCGAGAAGATGGCCGTGTTGCCGCCAATGCCGAGCGCCAGCGTCAGCACGGCGACGGCCGTAAACCCCGGCTTGCGCCGCAGCATGCGGAAACCGTACCGCAGGTCTTTTAATAACTGTTCCAGCACGTTCGAGCCTCCGCTTCCCCTTTCGGATTCGACCCCGCCGCCCTCGCCCGCGAACAGGTTGGCGACCGCGGAACGCTCCGCGCGGCTAAGTTCGCACTCCAGCAGATGCCAGTCGGGAAACTGCGCGAGCGCCTCGCCCCTCGCCTCCTCCTCCGAGCGCCCGAGCGAGAGCGCCTCCTCGTAGGCGGCCTCCAGGTGTTCGGCCAGCTCCTCGACTATCTCGGCCTCGCGCGCGCCGCCGAGCCCGAGCGGCGAGAGCCGCGCGCGCACGAGCCGCATCCAAAGTGACTTTCCCTCTTCAAGCATCTTCCGGGTCGGGCGTGATGCGCGCCACGCGGTCGAGCGCGGCGAAGAACTCCTGCCACGTGTTGCGCTGCGCGGCCAGCACCTTGCGCCCCTCGGCCGTCAGCTTGTAGTAGCGGCGGCGGCGCTGGCCGGCCTTCTCGACCCACTGCCCCTTGATGAGCCCGCGCCTCTCAAGGCGGTAGAGCAGCGGGTAGAGCGTGGCGACGTGGAACTGGAGCACGCCGTCGGAGCGCTCGCCGATGAGCTTCGCGATCTCGTAGCCGTGGCGCGGGCCGTCCTCCACCAGCGCCATGACGAGCATCTCGGTGCTGCCCTTCTTCAACTCGCGGTAGAGGATACGTTTGATGTCCATATGTGGTTCCGCCATATATAGCCGCGAGACCCCCCGCCTGTCAACTTTTATCTCGGCCTCCGAGGCTGCTCTCCCGGAAAGCGTCGGGGGCCGCGCGGAACCGACAGGCGTAGCACGGGCGAGCGCCGTTCAGAACTCTTTCGTGCGCTTTGTCGGTTAAAGGGATGTCCGGCGGCGGGGCGTGTTTCGGCCTGAGTCGGGAGCGGCGCGCGGTGAACCGGCGCAGAACAAAGTGCGCGCCGGGCGGGCG
Organism: Pyrinomonadaceae bacterium; assembly: GCA_036399155.1. Taxonomy (GTDB): domain Bacteria; phylum Acidobacteriota; class Blastocatellia; order Pyrinomonadales; family Pyrinomonadaceae; genus QHXN01. The sequence continues at coordinate 17,831 of DASWNR010000510.1, read as the reverse complement.
CGCGGGCGGCGCTTATGAGGCCGCCGAGTCCGACAAGTCCGCCGGTCTGGGCTGCTCTTCGTCCCTGGGTGTGTCGGCCATGAGGCCGAACTTTTTGAGCTTGCGGTAGAGCGTGGGCCGGTGGTAGTCGAGTATCTGAGCCGTCTTCTTGACGTTGCCGCCGGTGCGTTCGAGCGTCTGCGCGATGGCCTCGCGCTCGATCTCTTCCATCGTCAGGTAGGGCGGGATGGCGCAGCGGTAGTGCGTGGACTCGGCCGCGTGGAGCTGTTCGGGCAGGTCTTCGGGCATGACTTGCTCGTCCCGCGAGAAGAGGACGGCGTGCTCGACGACCGACTCCAGCTCGCGCACGTTGCCGGGCCAGTCGTAGCGTGCGAGCAGCGCGTAGGCGGCCTGTGAGATGCCGCGCAGAGGCTTCCGGTACTTCTCGGCGTAGCGCAGCAGGAAGTGCTCGGCGAGCAGCATCACGTCGTCCGAACGCTCGCGCAGCGGCGGCACTTTGACCTTGACGGTGCTGATGCGGAAGTAGAGGTCTTTGCGCAGCGTCCCCTCCCGAATCATCTCCGCCGTGTCGCGGTTGGTCGAGGCGACGAGGCGGAACTCGACCGGAAACTCCTGCTCGTCGCCGAGTCGGCGCAGCCGCCGGTCCTGGAGCACGCGCAGCAGCTTGGTCTGGAGGTGCGCGGGCATTTCGGCTATCTCGTCGAGGAGCAGCGTGCCGCCCGCGGCCGCCTCGATGAGCCCGCGCTTGTCGCGGTCGGCGCCCGTGAACGCCCCCCTCCGGTAGCCGAATAGCTCCGACTCGATCAGCTCCGAGGGGATGGCGGCGCAGTTGATGCGGATGAAGGGGCGTTCGGCTCGCGCGCTCTGGAAGTGGAGGGCCGCGGCGACCAGCTCCTTGCCCGTGCCCGACTCGCCCTCGACGAGCACCGAGGCGTCGGACGGCGCGACCGTGCGGACGACCTCGCGGATCTGCCTCATCTTCGGGTGTTTGCCGACGAGCCCGAAGTCGTCGCCCTCGCCCCCGAGCGCGCCCTTGAGGGCGCGGTTCTCGCTCTTGACGGCCTTGAACTGAAGGGCGCGGGCCGCGAGCACCTGCGCCTGCTCGGGCGTGAAAGGCTTTTCGAGGTAGTAGAAGGCCCCGCGCTTAATGGCCTCGATGGTCAGGTCGAGCGAGCCGTGCGCGGTCATCAGGATCACTTCGGTCTCGGGCGTGTCCGCCTTGATGCGCGTCAGGAGGTCGATGCCGCTCCCGTCCGGCAGGCGCAGGTCGGTGAAGACGAGGTCGAAGGGCCGGGTCTTCAGTAGCGCGTCGGCCTCGTCGGCGCTCCGGGCCGTCTCCACCTTGTGCCCGTGATCGCAGAGGACGAGCGCCAGCGCGTCGGCGACGCTCGCCTCGTCGTCCACCGCGAGGATTCGTTTAACCTGTGGCATCGGCGCCCGCCTCCCTGTCGTTCGGCAGCCTGATTCTGACGGTCGTGCCCGCGCCCGGCCGGCTCTCGATGGAGACCGTCCCGCCGTGCTGCTCGAACACCCTCTGCGCGAAGGGCATGCCGAGCCCGAGCCCCTGACTCTTCGTGGTGAAGAAGGGCTCGAAGATGTTCTCGGCCTGCTCCCGGCTCATCCCCACGCCCTCGTCGCCAATCTCAAGGTCGACGGCACCGTCGCGCGCCCGCGTCCGAACGGTCAGCGCCCCCCCGTCGGGCATCGCCTGCACGGCGTTGAGGGCCAGGTTCAACAGCGCCGAACGCATCGAGGGCTCGTCAAGCAACACGTGCTCGCAAGCCCCATCCAGCTCCAGGCGCGGCTCGACGCGGCCGGCCTCGATCTGCGGCCTCAGCAGTTGCAGCACGTCCGTCAGGAGGCGGTTGAGGTCGGTCGGGCGCGGGCTCAGCCGGATGGGGCGAGCGAAGTCGAGCACCTGGTTGACGGTGTCGGTCAGGTGGTTGATGGTGTCAACCATCTTGCCGATGATCGCCAGCTCGCCCTCCGAGAGCTTGTCGGCGACCTTGCTCTTCAGGTGCATCGCGTAGAGCAGCATCCCCGCGAGCGGGTTCTTCACCTCGTGGGCGACCTGCGCGGCGGCGCGGCCGAGGAAGGCGATCTTCTCCTGATGCGCCAGCCGCTCCTGCATCCGCCTCAGCCGGGCCGCGGCCTCGCGCTCGGCCGTGAGGTCTTTGACGACGCCGAGGCGGCCGATGACCCGGCCGTCCTGCCTGCGGATGGGGGTGATGGCGACCGACGCCTCGAAGGTGTCGCCGTCGGCGCGCCGGAAGCGGACTTCCGTCTGAAACTTGCCGCTGGCGTCCGCCTCACGTATGCCCTCGCGGAAGACGCGCCGCAACTGCTCCTCCTCGTCCTCGCGTGCCGAGAGGGCGCAGGGCTCCTGCCCGAGCGCCTGCGCGGCGGCGCGGCCGAACGTGCGCTCCGCGCCCCGGTTGAAGAGCGTGATGCGCCCTTCGGTGTCGGTGGCGACGATGGCGTACTCGGTCGAGCTGTCGAGCACGAGGTTGAGGAAGCTGTGCGCCTCGGCCAGCTCGGCCGTGCGCTCGGCGACGCGCGTCTCCAGCTCCTCGGCGTGGCGCTGCGTCTCCAGTTCGAGACGGCGCTTCTCGTCCACCAGCCGCTTCCGCTCGACGGCCCCCGCGACGGCCTTGAGGAGCGTCTCCTTCCCGACGGGCTTCGGGAGGAAGTCGTAGGCGCCCATGCGGACGATTTCAGCGACCGCCGGCGAGTCGGGCTCGCCCGTAATCATGACGACGGGGACGTAAGCGTCCCGCGCGGAAAACTCACCGAGCAGGTCGAGGCCGCTCCGGCCCGGCAGGATGAGGTCGACGACCGCGGCGTCCAACTCTCCTTCGCCGGCGAGTGCCAGCGCGGCGTCGAAGTCGGCCGCCGGCAGCGGCTCGTAGCCCGCGCGGCGCAGGAACTCCGACATCGTCCAGCGCATGCTGGGCTCATCGTCCACCACTAGCACTCTTGGCAAGCCCATGCCCGGCCCCCCTCCGCCCTTCGGCGGGCAGCACGACGACGAAGCGCGTGTGGCTGCCCTCGACGCTCTCAACCGTGATCGTCCCGCCGTACTCGCGGACGATGCCGAAGCTGAGGCTCAGACCCAGGCCGGTCCCGCCGGTCGCCCGCCTGGTCGTGAAAAACGGGTCGAAAACCTTGTCGATGTCCTCGCGCCGGATGCCGGCCCCGCTGTCGAAGAACTCGACGTGCACACGCTCGCCGCCGGCCGGCCCGACGGCGCGCGCCGTCACCCGCAGCGACCTCGGGCCCCCGGCCTTCGCGCGCAGCGCCTGGTGCGCGTTGCTGATCATGTTGATGACGACCTGCCGGAGGCGCGGGCCGTCGGCCCACACGGGCGGCAGCCCCTCCTCGACGTTGACCTCGACCTCGATGCCGTCCTTGACGAGCTGGTGGCCGAACAGTGAGAGCGAGGCGGTGATGACTTCGGCGAGGTGGACGCGCGTCAGGTCGCTCGGGTCGCGGCGGGCGAACGTCAGCAGGTCGCGCACGATGCGCGCGATGCGCTCGCCCTCGCCGATGATGCCCTCGACCATCCGCCTCTGCTCGTCGGTGCGCGCCACGCCATCGTCTTTCAAAAGCTGCGCGAAGTTGATGATGCCGTTCAGGGGGTTGTTGATCTCGTGCGCCACCCCGGCCGAGAGTTCGCCGATGGAGGCGAGCTTGGACGACTGGAAGAGTTGGCGCTCCATCTGCTCCTTCTCGCCTTCGAGCCGCCGCTGTTCGGTCAGGTCGCGGATGATGAGGATGACGAGCCGCTCGCCGCCGGCCGTGATGTCGTAGGTCGAGACGGCGGCGGGGAGCGGGTTGCCGCCCGCCGCCCGCAGCTCCATCTCCACGTCGTCGCGCGGGCCGCCGCGGAGCAGTTCCGCCAGCGGGTCCGGGCCGCCGCCGGTCGCGCTAACGACCTCGTCGATGCGCTTGCCGACGAGCAACTTCGGTTGGCACCCCAGGATTTCGCAGAACTTGTTGTTAACGTCGGTCAGCCTCCGGTCTTCGGCGTTGACGACGCCGATCCCGTTCTTGGCGTGCTCGAAGAGCGCGCGGTAGCGCTTCTCGCTGGCCACGAGCCGCCGCTGCTGCCGGGCGACGATGCGCAGCAGCAGCGTCACGATGAGCACGTCCACCGTCGTCGAGATGAAGAAGTGCTCGATGCGCTGCGAGAGAAGGTAGAGGGCCCCCTCGTCCGCCGCGTAGTGTGCGGCGAGCAGGGCGTTGAAAGGGAGCATGACGAACATCTCCCAGATGAGGATGACCACGGCGGTCACGGCCATGGTGAGGACGGCGAAGAAGAGGACGACCTTCAGGCTGTTGAACTTCTTCGTCTCCAACTCGTTGAGTAGCTTCATTAGAGCGCCCTCCGCGCCCCCCCGTGACCTCGCCCGCGTGCGACGCGTACGCGCGCAGCGCGTCGGCGAGGATGCCGGCCCTTTGTCGGGTAAGTATCCTGAGAGTTGACCTTAGAAAAGAGGTGAGATTGTGTCTAACGAGTCGAGGGCTTGAACCCCGGGGCGCGGGCTTGTCTAATGACAGAGGGGGCGCGCCCGCGCCCTGTGAGCCCGGAAAATGAAACCTTGCGCGTACGTCCCGGGAGCGGGAAACTTAAGGGCAAATACTACAATCCGTAAAGTTGACGGAGAATGCTAGTTTTGTTGCGTGGCGCGTGTCAAGTTTTTTCATGTGTGGTTTGGGATTACGGACGCGGGCGGGAAATCTCCGCCCCGAAAGCGTGCCGCCCGGGTGATTCGCGCTGAGACAGTGGCGGGGGCAGGTGTTTTAGGGTAAAACATCCCGCCGCGGGGCGGCACGCCGCGTCACCCCAAACGCCCGACATTTCCTCCGAGGAGGAAGGGAGGCCAAGGCACGGTGGTTGCTCTCTGGCAGCGCGCTGTCTATTTCGCCGACTTGCGTCCGGAGCCTTCCGGCCGGGCGGCCTACCCCGGAGAGGGTTTCGCGCAGGCGACCCCGCGGGGGCGACGGACGCGGAGTTCGCCGGTCCACTCTCACACCGATACAACGATGAAGAAGATGAGCCGAAAACTGCTGGCCGCGGCGCTGCTCCTGTGCGCGCACGCGCTCGACCTTACGCCGACCCGCGCGCAGGACAAGCCGGGCGCGGAACCGAAGCCGACCCCCGCGGCGTTGCCCGCCCCCGCGCGCGGGCCGCAGAAGCTCGTCAGGGAGGGCGTCGAGATCGAGTTCACGGTCGAGCCGGTCGCTCAGGGCACGGGGGCGGAGCTGACGGCGGGTCAGGACGCGGTCGTGCGCTTCCGCGTCCGCGACACGGCGACGGGCACGCCGCTCTCCGGCGTCAGGCCGGCGGCCTGGGTGAGCCGGCGCGGCGGCGCCGCGCCCGACGCGGCGCAGTGCCGTGAGAAGGTGCAGTCGTACCTCCAGGGGTCTTTGCGCGCGCGCCCCGACGTTGACTTAAACGCATACCACCTGCTCACGCTCAACGAGGAGTCGAACCTCTCCGTCATCGACCCGCTGCTCGGCTTCGGCGGCAGCAAGCTCGTCACGCTCGTCCTCCTGAAAAGCCCCGGCGAAGACTGGGCGCTCACGGCCGACCGCTCGAAGCTCTTCGTCAGCATGCCGCAGTCCGACGCGGTCGCGGTCGTGGACACGACGACGTGGAAGGTAATCGCGGAGGTCGGCGCGGGCGCGCGGCCGACGCGCGTCGCCTTGCAGCCCGACGGAAAATACCTGTGGGTGATCAACGACGCGGGCGTCGAGGGCGCGGCGGGCGGAGTCACGGCCGTGGACGCCGCCACCCTGAAGGTCGCCGCGACCTTCAAGACGGGCGCGGGCGCGCACGAGGTCGCCTTCGCGGAGGACAACAAGTTCGCGTACGTCAGCAACCGCGCCGACGGGACGCTCTCGGTCATCGACATCCACAAGCTCGCGAAGGTGACGGACGTGAAGACCGGCGCGCCCGCCACGGCGCTCGCCTACTCGCCGCTGAGCAAGTCGCTCTACGTCGCGAACGAGGCGGACGGCAGCATCGCGGTCGTTGACGGCCGCAGCCACCGGCTCGTGACGCGCATCGCGGCCGAGCCGGGGCTGAAAGGCGTGCGCTTCGCGCCGGGCGGCCGCTGGGGCTTCGCCCCGAACGCCGCGCGCTCGGTCGTGCACGTCTTCGACGCCTCGACCAACCGCATGACGCACAGCATCGCCGTCGGCAAGACGCCCGACCAGGTCGCCTTCACCGACGCCTTCGCCTACGTCCGCTCGCTCGGCACGGAGGAGGTCTCCGCCGTGCGGCTCTCGACAATCGGCAAGCAGCCGGACGTGACCAAGTTCCCCGGCGGCCAGAACGCGCCGGGCGAGGCGAGCGCCTTCGCATCGCGCGCCGACGCCTTCGTCCCGGCTCCCGAGGGCAACTCGGTGCTCCTCGCGAACCCGGCCGACCAGATGATCTACTACTACTCGGAGGGGATGGCCGCCCCGATGGGCAACTTCCAGAACTACAAGCGCGAGCCGCGCGCCGTGAAGGTCGTCGACCGGAGCCTGCGCGAAGAGTCGCTCGGCGTCTACGCGACCGGCGTGCGGCTGCCGAAGGACGGCACGTACGACGTCTCGTTCCTGCTCGACTCGCCGCGCGTCGTCCACTGCTTCGAGGCGACGGCAAAGCCCGACCCGAACGCCAGGCAGGAGCTTAAGGCGGGGCTCCGCGTCGAGTACCTGAACGGGGAGCAGCAGCCGCCGCGCGCGGGCGAGAGCTACAAGATTCGCTTCAAGCTGACGGACACCGCGACGGGGCAGCCGAAGGACGGGCTGAAGGACGTGCGCGTCCTGTTCTTCCTCGCGCCCGGCATCTGGCAGACGCGCGAGTTCGCCGCCCCGGCCGGCGGCGGCGTCTACGAGCTCGAAGTCAAAGTGCCGCAGGACGGCGTCTACATGGTCTTCGTCGAGAGCCAGTCGCAGGGCGTTAACTTCAGACAGTTGCCGTTTCTGACCTTGCAGACGGCGGCGAAGTGAGAGGTGGGGAGATGAGATTTCGGACTTTACTTCCGTTCACGCTGCGCGCGGCGCTCCTACTGGCGGCGACGCTCGCCGTCGCCGCGCCGTGTTACGCGCAGCACGAGCACCACGCGCCGGCCGAGGCGCGCGCGGCGGCGGCGCACTACGCCTGCCCGATGCACCCGGAGGTTAAGTCCGCGAAGCCCGGCTCCTGCCCGAAGTGCAAGATGGACTTGCGCCTGTCGCGCGAAGGGGTGGACGCGACAAAGCCGCACGGGGCCGCGCCTGAAGGGGGCGCGGCCTTTGCAAACTCTCGTATGAGCATCCCAGACGTGGAGCTGCTCGATCAGGACGGGCGCAAGGTGCGCTTCTACAGCGACCTCGTCCGCGGCAGGGTGGTCGCCGTCAACTTTATCTTCACCACCTGCACGACCGTCTGCCCGCCGCTCGGGGCGACCTTCGCGCGCGTGCAGCGGGAGTTGGGCGCGCGCGCCGGCCGCGACGTGCAACTCATCTCGATCTCGGTCGACCCCGTGACGGACACGCCCGAGCGCCTGAAAGCCTGGGGCGAGAAGTTCAAGGCCGGCCCCGGCTGGACGCTCCTGACGGGGGAGAAGTCGCAGGTGGACGAGCTGCTGCGCGCTCTGGCGGCCTCGTCGGCGCGGCGCGAAGACCACACGCCGACCGTCCTCGTCGGCAACGACGCGGCGGGGCAGTGGACGCGCGCCTACGGGCTCGCCCCGCCGAGCAAACTCGTCCAGACCATTAACGACGCGGCCGCGGGCCGCCTCGGAGAGAACGTTAAGGAGCCGAAGTGATGACGAAGAGAATCCTGTTGGCGGCGGCGCTCTGCCTGTCGCTCGCCCCCGCGGTCGCGGCGCAGCAGCAGCCGGCGCAGCAGCAGCCGGCGCAGCCGAAGCCGCCCGCGCCGCCCGCAGACCTGCACGCCGGCCACGGCACGCACGCCGAGAAGTCGCACACGCCGACCGCCGCCGAGAACTGGTTCACGGACGTGGAGCTGATTAATCAGGACGGCGAGAAGCTGCGCTTCTACTCGGACGTGCTCAAGGGGAAGACGGTCGTCGTCAACGCCTTCTTCACGACCTGCACGTCGGTCTGCCCGCCGATGAACCGCAGCATGGAGAAGATTCAGGAGGCGTTCGGCGACCGCGTCGGGAAGGACGTGTTCCTCGTCTCGCTCACCGTCGACCCCGCGACCGACACGCCCGCGCGCCTGAAGGAGTACGCCGCCAAGTTCCACGCCGGGAAGGGCTGGACGTTCCTCACGGGCAAGAAGGAGAACCTCGACTGGGCGCTCTACAAGCTGGGGCAGTACGTCGACGACAAGGAGAGCCACAAGACCGTCATCATCGTCGGCAACGAAGCGACCGGCCTCTGGAAGAAGGCGCTCGGGATGGCGAAGGTCGAAGAGCTGATCCAGATCGTCGAGAGCGTCGCCAACGACAAGGGCGTCGCCGTCAAATAACGAACGCCCGGCCAAGAGGTCACGCTTAACTTCCCCCGACATGTTCAAGAGTCTCAAGTTCGCCGCCCGCGCTTTCGCCTTCGCGTGTCTCGCCGCCCTCGGCGCCGGCGCGCAGGTGCCCGCGCCGGACGCGGCGGCGGCGCGGTCGCTCACCGTGCAGGAGCGGCGCGGCCGGGCCGTCTACCTGCGCGGCGAGAGCCCGTCGGGTCGCGAGATCGCGGCGGTCGTCGGCGAGCTGGACGTGCCCGCGACGACCATGACCTGCGCGGGCTGCCACGGCGCGCGCGGCGAAGGCAAGACCGAGGGTGGGGTGACCGCCGGGAGCCTCACCTGGTCGCACCTGCTGAAGCCTTACGGTCACACGCACCCGACCGGGCGCAAGCACGGCCCCTTCAACGAGTCCGCTTTCATCCGCGCCGTCACGGGCGGCGTCGACCCGGCGGGGAACAACCTGCTGGCGGCGATGCCCCGCTTCCGCATGTCGGCCGAGGACATGGCCGACCTCATCGCCTACCTCAAGCGCATCGAGACCGACCGCGACCCGGGCCTGACTGATACGGGCGTGGAGGTGGGCGTCGTCCTGCCCTCGAAGGGCGCGCTGGCCGAGACGGGCGAGTCGATGCGCCGCGTGCTCGCCGCGTTCTTTGAAGATTTGAACGCGCGGGGCGGGATCTACAGCCGCAAGGTGACGCTGCGAATCTTCGACGCGGCCGGGGCGTCGTCGTCGTCGTCGCGGCAGTCGGAGCAAATCTTCGCCTTCGTCGGCGGCATCAGCGCCGGCTCGGACGCGGAGCTGGCGGCGCACGCGCGCGCGGAGGAAGTCCCCGTCGTCGGCCCCTCGACGCTCATGCCCGAGGCGGGCACGCCGCCGAACCGTTACGTCTTCTACCTGCTGGCGGGGGTCGCCGAGCAGGCGCGCGCGCTCGCCAACTTCGCGGCGACGAAGTCGGAGCCGAAGCAGGCGCGCGCGGCCGTCCTCTACGGCGACGGCGCGCCCGCCGCCGCCGCGGCGGCCGCCGCCGAGGAGCAGTTGAAGAAGGCCGGCTGGGGCGCGGTCACACGACGGCCTTTCAAACAACTCGGGGCGGACGGCACGGAGGTCGCGCGCCGTCTTAAAAACGAAGGTTCCGAGGCGGTCTTCATCTTCGGGGCCGGCGGGGCCGAAGGCGCTTTGGTTCAAGAGGCGGCCGCCTCGGGCTGGTCGCCGCGCTTCTTCTTTCTCGGCGTGTTGGACGGCCGGGAGCTACTCTCGACGGCGCCGACCACCTTTAAGGGGGGAATCTTTCTCGCCTTCCCGACCGTGCCGTCCGACGTGACCCCCGCGGGTCTCTCCGAGTTCCGCGCGCTGCTTGAGAAGCACCGCGTCGAGCCGCGTCACACGGCGGCGCAGCTTTCGGCCTTCGCCGCCGCGAAGATTTTCGTCGAGGGCCTTCAGCGAGCCGGGCGCGACTTAACCAGAGAGCGCCTGCTCACGGCGCTCGAAGGGCTCTACGAATTCGAGACGGGCGTCACCCCGCGCCTCACCTTCGGGCCGAACCGCCGGGTCGGGGCCGCGGGCGCCTACATCATGCTGATTGACCCGGAGAAGAAAGAGTTCGTCCCGGCGAGCGGGTGGGTCAAGGCTTATTGAAACGATTGACTTCAACCCGAAACGTCCGCAACAGACTTCGACCGCAACTGCTCCGAAGATAACCCAGAGGTGTTTGATGAAAAGGTTTTTCTATTTAATCCTTCTGCTGGCGGCCTCGGCCACGGGCGCCGCCGCGCAGGCCGACGCCCCCGCCGCTAACGGCCCCGCCCCCGCGACGGCCGCGGCCGCCGAGGAGTGCGGCTGCGAGGCCGCGCCGCTGCCCGAGGTGCTTGCCGTCGCGGGCGGCGTCAAGCTCACGCAGAAGGACATCGGCCAGCAGACGCGCGCGCGCGTGGCCGAACTCCAGCGGCAGGTCATCGACGCGCGCCGCGGCGAACTCGACCTACAGATCAACAGCATCCTCCTCGAAGCCGAGGCGAAGAGGCGCGGCGTGACGACCACGCGCGTGCTCGAAGACGAGGTCGTTAAGAAGGCCCCGGAGGCGACCGAGGCCGAGGCGCTGGCCTTCTTCGAGCAGAACAAGGCGCGCATCGAGGAGCAGTCGGGCGGCCCCGTCGAGTTCAAAGCCGTGAAGGAAGAGATCGCCGCGCACCTGCGCGCAGAGCGCCAGCAGCGTCTCGCCGCGCAACTCTCCGAGCGACTGCGCGCCGCGGCCGACGTTAAAGTCATGGTGAAGGAGGCGACGCCGCCCGCGGGCGAGGCAGACCGCGCGCGCGTCTTCGCCACCGTGGGCGGCCGCCCCGTCACCTCGGCCGACATCGAGGATAGCCTCCGCGCGCTCGTCCACGACGTGCGGGAGGAGGTCTACAGGCTGCGGCAGCGCGAGCTCGACGTGAAGATTAACGACACGCTGCTCGCGCAGGAGGCGCAGAAGAAGCAGGTCACGTCGCGCGCGCTGCTGGAAGCTGAGGTTGACTCGAAGGTCGCGCCCGCGACCGAGGCGCAGGCGCTTGAGTTCTACAACCAGAACAAGGACAGGATCGAAGGCGACTTCGCGAAGACGAAGGGGCAGATCGTGCGCCACCTCGCCGAAGCCGAAAGGCGGAGGCTGCTCGTCGCGTACGCCGAGAGACTGCGGAAGCAGGCGAGCGTGCAGACCTTCCTCGTCGCCCCCGTCCCGCCCCTCTTCCAGATCGCCACCGACGACCAGCCCGCGAAGGGCGGCGCGAAGGCCGCCGTCACCATCGTCGAGTTCACGGACTTCCAGTGCCCGAGTTGCGCGCTGATGCAGCCAGTGCTTGACCGCCTCGTCGCGGAGTACGGGGGCCGCGTCCGCCTCGTCGCGCGCGACTACCCGCTCCCGCAGCACGCGGAGGCTTTTAAGGCGGCCGAGGCGGCCGAGGCCGCGCGCGAGCAGGGCAAGTACTGGGAGTACACGGCGAAGCTCTTCGGCAACCAGTCGGCGCTCGGCGTCGAGAGCCTGAAGCGCTACGCGGCCGAGCTGGGTCTCGACCGCGCGAAGTTCGACGCCGCGCTCGACGGCGCGAAGTTCGCCGAACAGGTGCGGCGCGACCTGCTCGACGGGCAGAAGGTCGGCGTCAGCGGCACGCCCTCGCTCTTCATCAACGGACGCCGCGTCGGCGACCGCTCGTACGCGGGGCTGAAGGCGGCCGTCGAGGCCGCGCTCAACAGCAGCGACGGCAGGTAGAACTCGCCTCCGGCCGACGCCGTGCTGCCCGCGTGCGGCGTCGGCCACACGTTGCGATTGCGTTACGGCCGTCGGGTCGGGGCCGCGCCGTCTGTTACGTGATGAAACAAGGCCACGGCCGTCAGGTTTCATTCCGAAACAGCCTCCGCCCCGCTCATGCTCTTCGCGTTCTAAATTTATTGCGCTTATGGTGCCGAGCCGTTCGGGCACGTCACTTGCTCTCGTACTGCTCGTCCCGAAGTAAACACGTCCACGCCTCTTCTTAGTGGACAATAAGTATTTGGTGTAACTCGGCTCTCGGTCGCCGAGGGCGCCGGCCCTCCAGAGGGTACGTGTGCCCGGTCGGCGAGCCGCCTCGGCCGCCGCCGCCCCAGGAAGTAAAGCCCGCTCCAAGAAGGAAAGCCCAAATGACAAGACAAAATCATCCAGCTCATCGCCCGGGAGCTTCACTGCTTTGGCTGGCGCTGCTGGTGCTGGTCGGGGTCACGGGGGTACAGGCGCAGGTCAAGCCGGCGCCCACGCCCATCACGTGGCCGACGCCGATTGCGACCCCGGCGCCCACGCCGGCGCCCACGCCGAACTGCGAGCGACAGATCACGGCCAAGGTGGTCGCGCTCAATCAGGTCATCATGTTCAACCGCCTCGGCGCGGTCAACCCGCACGGGCTGATGTACGCGCTTGAGCGCGACGTGGAGGTGGTCAGCTCCACCGGCGGGGGCATGGTGGCGGGCAACGTCAGGCTGCGCCAGGACAAGCGCCCGCGTCCGCTCGTCCTGCGCATGAACGCGGGCGACTGCCTTATCATCACTTTCCGCAACCTCATCGTCCCGGACAAGGGTGACAACCCTGCGACGCCGACGGCCTCCGTCCACGTCGCCGGCCTCCAGCTCGTCGGCAGCATCGCGAGCGACGGCTCGTACGTCGGCGAGAACGCGAGCAGCCTCGTGGCCGTCAACGGCACGGCCACCTACACCTTCTACGCCGAGCGCGAGGGCAACCACCTCCTCTACTCGACGGCGGCCACGACCGGCGGCGAGGGCGACGGCGGGACGCTCAGTCACGGCCTCTTCGGCTCGGTCAACGTGCAGGCGCGCGGCGCGCAGTGGTACCGCAGCCAGCTCACCGCCGAGGAGATGCGCCACGCGACCGCCAAGAAGGCGGACGGCACGCCGCAGACGAATTCGGCCGGCCACCCCGTCATCAACTACGAGGCCAAGTACCCGGCCACCCACGCGAAGTTCCCGAACAAGCCCGTCCTGAACATGCTCGACGGGACGGAGATCATCCACTCCGACCTCAACGCGATCATCACGGGGCCCGGGCGCGGCAACTTCCCCGCCGGCACCTACCCGGCGGTCACCAACATCTCGCCCAACCGCGACCGGCCGTTCCGCGAGTTCACCGTCGTCTACCACGACGAGACGAAGGCCGTTCAGGCTTTCCCACAGTTCAACGAGAAGAACGCCGACGGCACGGAGAACCCGCTCGCGCACACGCTGCACGGCGTCCGCGACGCCTTCGGCATCAACTACGGCATCGGCGGCATCGGCGCTGAGATCATCGCCAACCGCCTCGGCATCGGCCCGATGAAGGACTGCGTCGATTGCCTCTACGAGGAGTTCTTCCTCTCGGCGTGGGCGGTCGGCGACCCGGCGATGCTGGTCGACCGCCCGACCGGCGGTCAGGTCAATTCGGCCGGCACGAAGATCGCCGGCTCGCTGCCCGCCACGAAGGCTTTCTACCCCGACGACCCGTCGAACGTGCACCACTCGTACCTGAACGACCGCGTCAAGATGCGCGTCGTCCACGCCGGGCCGAAGGAGCATCACGTCCACCACCTTCACGCACACCAGTGGCTGCGCACGCCCGACAGCGATAAGTCGAGCTACCTCGACTCGCAGGCTTTCGGCCCCGGCTACGCGTTCACGACCGAGATCGCGCACGGCGGCTCGGGGAACCTGAACAAGACGGCGGGCGACTCGATCTTCCACTGCCACTTCTACCCGCACTTCGCGCAGGGGATGTGGGAGCTGTGGAGAGTCCACGACGCCTTCGAGTCCGGCACCGAGATCGGCACGGACGGCCGCCCGACGGCCGCCGCGCGCAAGCTGCCCGACGGCGAGATCAACGCCGGCACGCCCATCCCCGCGCTCGTCCCCATCCCGACGATTGCGATGGCCCCGATGCCGTCGGCCGCCTTCGCCGGCTTCCCCTTCTACATCCCGGGCGTCGCGGGCCACCGCCCGCCGAAGCCGCCGCTCGACACCGTGGACGACGGCGGGCTCCGCCGCCACGTCATCGTCGGCGGCACCGTCTCGCACCACAAAGCGCACGACGCCGTCTTCAGCTTCGCCAAGGCGCGGCTCGACTTCGACAAGCACCTGGAGACGGCCAACGCCCTGGCCATCCCCGAGGCCGGCACCGCCGCCGAGCAGGCCGCGATGACCTTCCACGGGCAGCGCAATCACGCGAGCTTTACGCCCGAGGGCGCCGCCGCCGACTTCGTCACCAACGGGCTGCCGCGCAAGACCGCCGCGAACCCGCTCGGCTCGCAGCCGGGCTCGCCCTACGCGGACCCGTGCGTTAACCGCACCGGCGCGGCCGTCGGCAAGGCGCGCGTCTACAAGTCCGCGAACATCCAGCTCGACCTGACCATCAACAAGGCCGGCTGGCACTTCCCGCAGTCGCGCATCTCGACCCTCTGGGGCGACGTGCGCGACACGCTCGACGGCACGCGCCCGGCCGAGCCGCTCTTCATCCGCGCCCACTCGGGCGACTGCATCACCTTCCACCACACCAACCTCGTCCCACGCACTTACGTGCAGGACGACTTCCAGGTGCGCACGCCGACCGACGTGATGGGGCAGCACATCCACCTCGTGAAGTTCGACGTGACCTCGTCGGACGGCGCGGGCAACGGCTGGAACTACGAGGACGGCACCTTCTCGCCGGGCGAGGTGCAGGATCGCATCAAGGCCATCCGCAAATTCAACGGCTGCGTAGGCAAATTCTCCGGCGACGCGCGCGACGGCACCTTCACCTGCCCCACGCTTGAGCAGCACCCGCAGCTCGGGCTGGCGAAGAAGGACGTGGACGGCAACGGCGTCGACGACTGGCTCGGCGCGCAGACCACCGTCCAGCGCTGGTACGCCGACCAGGTGCGCGACAACCAGGGCGTCGACCGCACGCTCAACACGGTCTTCTCGCACGACCACTTCGGCCCCTCGACCCACCAGCAGGCCGGCCTCTACGCGGGCCTCGTCGTCGAGAAGCCGGGCTCGGACTGGTACCACTCCGAGACCGGGCAGCCGCTCAGCGTCAACCCGTTCGACGGCGGCCCGACCACCTGGCAGGCGAAGATTCACTTCCCCAACAGCCCGTCGGAGACCTTCCGCGAGTTCCTGTTGGAGTTCGCCGACTTCCAGCTCGCCTACAAGAAGAACGGCGGCGGCACGGTTGACAACCCCGTGCCCGACCCGGCCAACGCCATCAACCCGCCGGCCAAGAAGGAGATCGGCCTGCCGTTCCTCGTCGAGCCGGCCCCCCGCTGCCCGGGCAGCAACTTCGCGCCGCCCTGCCCCGAGGCCATCTCCGCCATCGGGCACGGCACGATGAGCGTCAACTACCGCAACGAGCCGCTGTCGCTGCGCGTCTTCAACCCCAACACGGGCGGGCAGACCGCCGGCATCCCCGGCGACCTCTCGCACGCCTACCGCTCGCTGACGAACCGCGCCATCGCGGAGCTGAATTACCACCCGCTTCCGAAGCTGACGCAGGGCGTGAGGCCCGGCGACCCGGCGACGCCGCTGCTCCGCGCCTTCGAGAACGACAAGGTGCGCATACGCGTCCTCGTCGGCGCGCACGAGGAGGGGCACAACTTCGGCGTCCACGGCATCAAGTGGCTCTTCGAGCCCTCGGACCCGAACTCCGGCTTCCGCAACAACCAGATGATGGGCATCAGCGAGTGGTTCGACTTCGTAGTCCCGCCGCTGCCGGTCATCTCGGGCGAGAAGACCGACTTCCTCTACAGGCCGGGGTCTAGCTCCGACGACCAGTGGAACGGCCTCTGGGGCATCCTCCGCGCCTACCGCGGGACGCAGGCCACGGAGCCGCGCTTCGGCACGGTCTACACGGACAAGGCCGCCGCGACCTCTACGACGGAGACGGGTGCATCGACCAACCAGACGGCGACCATGGCCGAGGAGCAACCCGCCGAGGCGACGACTATCGCGGCCGGGGACGACGCGGGCGTGGTCAACGACGACGCGACCGTCGAAGGGCCGCTCGAAACCCTTTCGAGCAACCCACAGGGGAAGGCCCCGGACGCGCAGGCCATTAACACCGACGGCAACGCCTCGGACGCCGACTCGAAAGAGAACTTTGAGGGCGCGACAGGCGCGCAGCCCAGGAGTGATGCGCCGGTCTACGTCACCCCGGAGAACGACCCGGCCACGCAGGAGGGGGTGGTGGCGGACAGGACGACGTCCGAGGCTTCGGACGATCAGACCGTCTTCTCCGCCGGCGCCGCGAGTACCGACAACCAGACCACGATGGCCGAGGCCGGCGAGCCCCAGTCCATCAGCTACTACCCGACGAGCAACACCAACGGCGTGCCCGTCTGCCCGCAGGACGCCGTCCGCCGGCCCATCGGCGTGACGGCCGTCAGCGCGCAGAAGGCGCTGCCGAAGGGCACGGTCTTCTATAACGACCGGAACGGCTACGGCGGTAAGCTCCACGACCCGACCGCCATCCTCTACGTCCGCACCAACGACCTCGACGGCTACGACCGGCTCAAGCCGGGGGTGCCCGTCGAGCCGCTCGTCATCCGCGCGCGCGCCGGCGAGTGCATCGAGCTGACGCTCAGGAACAGGCTGCCCAGCAAGCTGCCCGACCTGCCCGGCTTCAGCACGCTGCCGATGCTCGTCAACCGCTTCAACGCCAACCAGGTGCGCCCCTCGAAGTACGTCGGGCTGCACCCGCAACTGCTGCGCTACGACGTGCGCCTGCACGACGGCGTTAACGTCGGCCTCAACCCGGACAAGACGGTGGCCCCCGGCGGGCAGGTCACCTACGTCTGGTACGCGGGCGACATCGCCAAGAAGGGCACGGAGATCGTCGGCCGGCCCATCGAGTTCGGGGCCACCTCGCTCTCGTCGTCCGACCCGATCAAGCACTCGAACAAGGGCGCCATCGGCGCGCTCATCATCGAGCCGTACGACGCCAAGTGGACGCTCGACAGCCAGAGCCGCGCGGCCGGCACCGTCACCTCGGCCTCGGCCGGGAGTTTCCGCGAGTTCGTCCTGCTCTACCAGAACGACGTCAACCTGCGGATGAGCAAGGACGTGGCCGACCACTCGCAGATGAGCGATTGGACGGGCTCGCACAGCGTCCCGAGCGACCCCACGGCCGTCAACCCCGAGGCGGCGGCCTCCACCGTCGGCACGACCTACGGCAACGGCGGCGCGGTCGCCGACTTCGTCAACGCCTCGACCGGCAAGAACACGGGCTTCGCCGTGCCCAACCTCGCCCAGGCCGAAGACTCTTCCGACAGCGGCCAGAAGGGCTTCAACTACCGCACCGAGCCGCTCTGGAACCGCGTGGGCTTCGCGCCCAACGCGCCGCTTGAGTTGACCAACGACAAGATATTCACCAACTCGTTGTCGAACGCGCAGGTCGGCGGGCTCCAACCGGTGACGCCCATCTTCCGCGCACTGCCCGGACAGGCCGCGCGCTTCCGCGTCGGCATGCCCGGCGGCCACTGGCGCAACGAGTCGTTCATGCTCCACGGGCACATCTGGGAGGAGGAGCCCTACACGCAGAGCTCCACGCGGATCGGGGCGAACCCCCTCTCCGAGTGGAAGGGCGTCTACTACGGCGTCGGCGCGCAGAGCCACTTCGACTTCCTGCCGAAGAACGGGGCGGGCGGCAAGTTCCGCATCACCGGCGACTACCTCTACCGGTCTTTCAACTCGTTCGGGTTCGACGGCGGGCTGTGGGGCGTCTTCCGCGTGAAGAATGTCGCGCTCCCGACGCAGGTCCGCGATACTCAGTGAGGCGCGAACGGGGGCGGCCGACGGCCCCCGGCCGCTTGACTTCAACCTACCCGGGCGGGGGGGGCG
>DASWNR010000509.1:0-23038 GCA_036399155.1 Pyrinomonadaceae bacterium | reverse complement strand
CGACAAACTTCACGTAAAACCTCAACGGGCGACGAGGTCTGCCGCCCCGATACAACCCTCCTTCTCCCGGGGCACGTCAAAACGGCATTCGTCTTAGTGTTTTAAGAAACGCACGGAGAGGCTTTAAAGCGCAGAACCCGATGGTCGCTCGCACACTCAGGCTTTCAATCTTTACGGCCGCCTTCGTCGCCGCGCTTTCGGTCGGGGCCCACGCACAGCCCGCGACCACGCAGAGGGATTCCGTTCCGGAGCTGCGCCAGCCCCGCGCGCCGCGCAAACCCGGCCCCATGGGGTCGCCCGAGGCGGAGATGCTCCGGCGCGCCGAGATTCGGCACGAGGAGGAGACCCACAAAGAGATGGTCGAGCGCGCGGACGAGGCGGCGCAGATCGGCGACGAGATTCTGGCCTCCTACAAGAAGAATAATTCCCTCACCCGCGACGACCTGAAAAAACTGGAGCGTCTGGAAAAGCTCGCGCGCAAAATCCGCGGCGGCGCCGGCGGCTCCGACGCCGACAAAGACCTGCACGACCCTCCCGGCATGATAGGGGGCGCCCTCTCCAAGCTCGCCGAACTTTCCGGCGCGCTGAAGAAGAGCGTGTTGAAGACCTCACGCATGGTCATCTCCGCCGCCGTCATCGAACGCTCTAACGAAATAATCGAGTTGGTGCGGCACATCCGCAGCTTAAAACAGCCATGAAAGCTTCGCCCGCGCGCACACAGCCTTCCCGCCCGTTTTCAAAGACAAAGCCGCCGCTGCTCCTCTCGCTCCTCGCCTGCCTTTTAGCGCTGAACGTCTCGGCCGTCCGCGCGCAGAGGGAGGACGAGGAGGAGGTCGTGCGGGTCAACTCCAACCTCGTCCTGCTGAACGTGACCGTGACCGACTCCGGCGGGCGCTACGTTCATAAACTCACCCGCGGCGACTTTAAAATCTTCGAGGACGGGCGTGAGCAGCGCATCGGCCTCTTCTCGGTCGAGGAGACGCCCTTCGCCGCGGCCATCCTCCTCGACAGCTCCGGCAGCATGGAGGGGCGTCTGACGCTCGCGCGCGCCGCCGCGATTCGCTTCCTCGAAGGGCTGAGGGAGGAGGACGTGGCGGCGGTCTACAACTTCGACTCCAAGGTCGAGCAGCTACAGGATTTCACAGCGGGGCGCGACCTCCCACCCGTGGCTTACGACCTCGGCTCGAAGGGGATGACCGCGCTCAACGACGCGGTTCTGCGCGCGGCGAAGGACATCGCGAAGCGGCCCGAGAGGCGGCGCGCCATCATTGTCTTATCGGACGGAATGGACACCAAGAGCGGGGCGTCCGCAGACAAGGCGCTCAACGCCGCCCTGGAAGCCAACGCGACCATCTACACCGTGGACATGACCGACCCGCTTATGAATCAGTTGGACAAAATGAGGGCGGCGGGGTCTCTGAAGAACTTCGCCTCCAAGAGCGGCGGGCGCTACGTCTCGAAGCCGGGCGGTCAGGCGCTCGACGAGGCTTTCAAGGGCATTCTCGAAGAGCTGAGTAACCAGTACACGCTCGGCTACCGGCCCGAAAACTCCGCGCGCGACGGCCGCTGGCGCAGCATACAGCTCAAGATCGCACGGCCCGAGCTTAACGCGCGGACGCGCGACGGCTACCGAGCGCCAAAGGGTTAAGGGCGGCGGGCTGAGAAATCACTCGAAGGTAGGTCGGGGTGCGGTGAAGCGTCGGAGGCGCCCGGGCGCAGTTGTCGTGGGGATGTTTTCTCGCGTGGGGGCGAGTTCAGAGGCTCGTCTGGTTCCGCGCTTTCTCGGCGTGGCGCTCGAAGGCGAGCTCGACCAGACGGTCGACGACCTCACCGAAAGGTCTCCCAGAAGCCTCCCACATCTGCGGGAAGCCAGAAACGTCCGTGAGCCCGGGGATCGTGTTCAGCTCGTTGAGGAGCAGCTTGTTCGTGTCGCGCCGCAGGAAGAAATCGACCCGCGCGAAGCCCGCTCCGTCAACGGCCTTGAACGCGCGGACGGCCATCTCGCGTATCCGCCGCGAAAGACGGCCCGGTATCGGGGCCGGGACCACGAACTCGACGTGCCCCGTGCTCGAATACTTCTCCGCGTAGTCTAAAAACTTCGCCTGCTCGTCGTGGACGACGTACTCGCCCGGGAGGCTCGCCTCGGGGGCGTCGTTCCCCATCACGGCGACCTCTATCTCGCGCACGTCCAAACCCTCTTCGACGATGATTTTACGGTCGTAGCGCGCCGCGAGGTTGACGGCCGCGACGAGTGACTCTTCGTCCGTCGCGCGCGAGATTCCCACGGAAGAGCCGAGATTGGCGGGCTTGACGAAGCAGGGGAAGCCGACGTCCCTGCCGACGCGCTCCGCCACGGCCGCGGGCGACTCCTCCCACTCGTGGCGCAGAAACCATGTGTATCTGCATTGCGGAAGCCCGGCCTGGCGGAAGAGGGTCTTCATCGTCACCTTGTCCATCCCGCAGCTTGAGGCGAGCACCCCGCAGCCGACGTAAGGGACGCCGGCCATCTCCAGAAGACCCTGAATCGTGCCGTCCTCGCCGTAGGTGCCGTGCAGGACGGGGAAGACCACGTCGAGCCTTCGGTCGATCTCCCCTTCCCCCTTCTCGCCCTGCCTCAGGAGCCCCAGGCGTGAGGGGTCGACGATCATCTCCGCCCCGCCGTCGGCCTGTCCGTCGGAGTTTTGGAGCTTGGGACGGGCCGGCTCGGGCAGCATCGAGACGGACTCGGCGGGCGGGAGCCAGCGCCCCTCCTTCGTGATCGCGACGGGGATGAGCTCGTACTTCTCAGGGTCGGCCGCCTCTATCACCGTGCGCGCCGAGCGCACCGAGACTTCGTGCTCGCCGGAGCGGCCGCCGAAGATAATCCCCATCCGAATCTTTCTCGTCATACGCTAACCGCCGTCCCTGAAATGAAGAAGCCCGAAAGCTCGTCGCGACAGCAGCTTCGGGCTCCTCGGGTGAGAACCTACAGCAACCATTGCCCGGTTAAAGTATAGTCTTACCGAGGGCGGAGAGGATCAGCTCCACGCCCAACTCGGCCGTCCGGTTGTTGATGTCGAGCGCGGTGTTTATCTCGACGACCTCAAGCGCGAGCGCGCCGCCCGCCTCGGCTATCTTCTCCATCGCGAGGTGCGCCTCGCGGTATGTGAGCCCGCCGCGCACGACCGTCCCGGAGCCCGGCGCGTCGCCCGGGTCGAGCGCGTCCACGTCGAGCGTCACATGATAGCCGGCGGTGGCCTTCGAGGCTATGTGGATGGCCTCGTCCATGCAGGCGGACATCCCGCGCTCGTCTATCTCGCGCATGGTGAAGAAGCGCATGCCGAGCTGTCGTATCAGCTCGCGCTCGCCGGGGTCTACGTCGCGCGCGCCGATGTGCGCGCAGAGGCGCGGGTCGAGCTTGGGCGAGAAGCCCTCAATTCCGGTCAGCTCGGGCGCGCCGTGGCCGAGCAGCACCGCGAGCGGCATCCCGTGAATGTTGCCCGATGGGCTCGTCTCGGGCGTGTTCATGTCCGCGTGCGCGTCGAACCAGATGAGGCCGACCGTCTCGCCGCGCCCCGCGTAGAAGGAGGTCACGCCGGAGACGGAGCCGATGGCTATCGAGTGGTCGCCGCCGAGCACGACGGGCAGTTCCCCGCCCTCCAGGGCCGTCCTCACGTCGGCCGCCAGGCGCTCGCAGGTGGCCGAGATTTCGCGCAGGAAGCGCAGCTTTTCGCCCGGCGGGGGCGGGTCGGCCGAGCATTCGACCCGCAGGTCGCCCTCGTCGCGCACCTCGTAGCCGAGCCCCTCTACGCGCCGCCTCAGACCCGCCACGCGCATCGCCGCGGGGCCGAGGTCTACGCCCGCCACGCTCGCGCCGAAGCCGCAGGGCGCGCCGATGATTCTGACGCGGCGGCCGCGCCCGGGCGGCCGGGCGCCCTGTTCCGTCTGCTGTGCTTCGAGCAATCCGCTCATAACTTCTTACGACTCACCCGCCGAGGCTAAAGCCGCTGCCGCCGCCGCTCCCCTGCGAGGGGAAGAACGGCTTCATCAGGCCGGCGAAGGCGGCGAGGTTTCTGGTCTGGATGAGCAACTCGCCGGGGCCCGTGAACTCGGCGACGACGCCCTCGCCGCTGAGCATGCTGCGGAGGAAGCCCGCCGCGGCCTTGCGCAGGGTGTATTGCGTCGTCCCCTCCCACGCGACGAGGTGCCCCGTGTCCACCACGTAGCGCTCGCCCGCCGCCAGCCGCTTGCGGTGAATCGCGCCGAACGACGAAAGGAGCAGAAGCCCCGTCCCCGTCACCTGCAAGACGAACAGCCCCTCGCCGCCGAAGAAGGACTTGGCTCCCCCCCAGCGCGTATCCACGACGAGCGACGTGTCGCCCGCGAGGTACGAGCTGGACTGGACGAAGAACTGCTGGTTGCTCATCTCTATGGCGGCGATGTCGCCGGGGCTCCCGGGCGCGAGCGACACCTCGCCGGGGCCGCCGCGCGCCGTGAAGGTCGAGACGAAGGCCGACTCGCCGCCGACCGCGCGCTTCAGAGCCCCCATCAGCCCGCCCTTCATCTGCGACTGTAACTCGACGTTGGCGGACATCGAGACCATCGCGCCCGCCTCCGCCAGAATCGACTGCTCGGCCTGGAGCCGGACGACCGCGAGCGCGAAGGCGGGCTGGTGCAGAATCTCGAAGGAGTACCCGCGCCCCTCGCCGCGCGCGTCGGCGTCGATGCGGATTCCGCCGCCGCCTCCGGCGGGCGGAGCCTGCTGGTATTGCGGCTGCGTCGGCGCCGGCTCGGGGGAGACGGTCGGGGTGCCGCAGGCCCCGCAGAATTTGGCGCCCGGCAGGAGGCCGGCGCCGCAGGTCGGACAGTTCATACGCTAACCCTTTCGACGCTCTCGGTGATTTTTCTGACCGCCTCCTCGGGCGTGTCCACGAAGTCGAGGAGCGAAACGTCCTGCTCGCTCACGACCAGATTTTCCGTGAAAGACCGGATGACCTTCGGCCAGCACGCGCCGAGCAGCACGAGCGGGCGCGGCTCGATGACCCTCGTCTGGAGCTTGTTCCAGACGAGCGAAAGCTCGGTGACGGTTCCCGCGCCGCCGCGCAGCGCGACGAAGCCGACCGAGCGCTCGATGAGATTCTGGAGCCGCTCATAGAAGTGCGCGCTGGCGACCTTGTCTGTGAGGTAGCGGTTCGGCTCGGACTTGAACTGGTTTATCACGATGCCGAGCACGCGCCCGCCGTGCTCGCGCGCGCCGCGGCTCGCGCCCTCCATCACGCCCAGGTAGCCGCCCGTGCAGATGGTGTAGCCGCGCTCGGCGAGGAGCCGCCCGAGTCGCACGGCCTGCCCGTACTCCTCGCTCTCCTCGCCGCACTTCGAGCCGCCGAAAATCGTGACGATCTTATCCATACTTAAGGTCTCAGCCTGTAGAGCATGCGCGGGAACGGGATGGTCTCGCGGATGTGCTCGATGCCGCACATCCACGCGACGCAGCGCTCGACGCCCATGCCGAAGCCCGCGTGCGGGACGCTGCCGTAGCGGCGCAAATCCAGATACCACTCGAACGCCTCGCGCGGCAGCTCGTGTTTTTTGAGCTGTTCTTCGAGGAATTCGAGCGAGGTCGCGCGCTCGCCTCCGCCGATGACCTCGCCGTAGCCTTCGGGCGCGAGCACGTCCACGCCGAGCGCCAGCTCGTCGCGCTCCGGGTCGCGCTTCATGTAGAAAGCCTTCACGGCCGCGGGGTAGCGGTGAACCATGACCGGCTTGTCGAAGCGGCTCGAAATGTATGTCTCGTCGGGCGAGCCGAAGTCGCCGCCCCACTCGAAGCGCTGCTCCACCTCGCCGCGCTCGTGCCCCTCGTGGAGAATCCTGACGGCCTCGTCGTAGTGCAGGCGCGGGAACGGCGGCGTGATGGCTTCGAGCTTCGAGGTGTCGCGCTCTAAGACCTTCAGCTCCTCCCGCCTCTCTTCGAGCACGCGCGCGGCGATTGCCGAGAGGAAGCGCTCGCTCAAGTCCATCACGTCGTCGAGCGCGTGGTAGGCCATCTCGGGCTCGACCATCCAGAACTCGGTCAGGTGGCGGCGCGTCTTCGAGCGCTCGGCGCGGAAGGTCGGGCCGAAGGTGTAGACCTTGCCGAAGGCGGCGGCCGTCGCCTCGTTGTAGAGCTGCCCCGACTGCGAGAGGAAAGCCTTCTCGTCGCCGAAGTAGTCCACCTCGAAGAGCGTGGTCGTGCCCTCGCACGCGGCCGGCGTCAGGATGGGCGTGTCGCAGAGGACGAAGCCGTCGTTGTTGAGGAAGTCGCGGACGGCGTTAATTATCGTGTGGCGGACGAGCAGGATTGCGTGCTGCCGGCGCGAGCGGAGCCAGAGGTGGCGGTGATCCATGAGGAACTCCGTCCCGTGCTCCTTGGGCGTGATCGGGTAGTTCTCGGCGCGCTGGAAGACTTCGACGTCGACCACGTCGACCTCGAAGCCGCCGGGCGCACGCTCGTCCGCGCGGACGGTGCCGCGCACGGAGATGGCCGACTCCTGACCGAGGTGGGACAGGGCGTCCCAGACCTCTGGCGCGACCGCCTTCTTGAAGACGACGCACTGCACGACGCCCGTCCCGTCGCGTAGCTGCGGGAACATGAGCTTGCCGCTCGAACGCATGTTGTAGAGCCAGCCGCGGAGGGTCACCTCTTCCCCGGCGTGGCGCGAAAGCTGGTTGATGTAGACCTGTTGCATGATCGAGTCAGAGCAAAAATTGTCGAGTCAGCCGTTGTTTTTCCGTTCGGAATAGTCCGCGCCGCCGAGCCGCTCGCGCAGCGTCGAGCGGAGCAGCGGGAAGCGGCCGAGCCACTCGGCCGCCTGGATGACGATCTCAAGCATCGGGTTGATGAAGTGCGCGTAGGTCTCGCCGCGCCCGGCGACCGCCGTCTGGAAGGAGAAAGTCCCCACGGCCTTCAGGCAGCGCTGGACGGTCATCAGCCGGAACTCGTACGCGAAGTCGTCCGGGTCGATGGGGTCGAGCCCGCGCGAGCGTCTCTCTTCGAGGAAGAAGAGGCGGCGCTCGCGCACCTCCGCGAGCGAGGGCATCGTGGTGCGTCGGTCGAGCAGGAGCGAGACGAGGTCGTAGCTGGCCGGCCCCATGCGCGCGTCCTGGTAGTCGATGACGCGCAGACGCCCCTTCGAGTCGATCATCAAATTCGACGTGTGAAAGTCGCGGTGGCAGAGCACGCGCGGGCGCGCCGAAAGCTCGGCCGCCACGTCGTTCAGCTCGGCGCGGAGCTGCGCCTCGTCGCCGTGCTTGAGCGTCTCGCCGCGCAGGCTCTTGAAGAAGTGCTCGACGAAGTAGTCCAGCTCCCAGGAGAGCTTCGCCTCGTCGAAGGCCAGCCGGCCGGCGATGGAGTCGCGCTCGCGCGCGAGCCCGGTGGCGGACTGTATGTCGGCGATGAGCGCGACGGCCTGTTCGAGATACGACTCGCGCTCGTCCTCGGAGGCCGACTCGAAGACGCGCCGGAGCTGCCGGTCGCCGAAGTCCTCCTGAACGATGATGCCGTTAAGTGGGTCGACGTCGAGCAACTCGGGGACGGGCAGCTTCGCCTCTGCGAAGAGGCGCGAAACGTCCAGGAATGGGTGTATCTCGGGGTCGAACGGCTCGGGGTAGACGGCCGCGACGGCCTGCGTGTTCTTCCAGGGGATGCGGAAGTATTCGCGCGTCGAGGCGTCGGGCGTGAGCGCCAGAACCTTCCCGGCGTCGCCCCCTTGACGCCTGACGTAATCCGCCAGACGCTCGCTCGCTGAGGTGCGGAAGGCGTTCGACGTGATTTGAGAAGGGTGGTGCATCGGGCGAAAGCCTGGGGCGATTGCGGCTCTACGACGGTTTTAGTCGGCTTTTTTCTTTTTTTTGGCGCGTGTGGATTGTATCACTCCGGTATTGGAGCCACAAAATTTGTGCCGCGGAACTCGCCCCGCAGGCCCTTCTCCGGCCGCTCGGCTCCGCGCGCGAGTTCGGCGCGGACGACCGCCACGTCCTCAAAAATCTCGCCCGGCTCGACGCGCACGCCCGCGCCCAGAACCGAGCGGCGGACGCGCGCCCCCGCGCCGACGCGCACGCCCTCCCAGAGCACGCTCTCGGAGACGGCCGCGCCGTCTTCGACAATCGAGCCCTTCCCGATCTCCACGTCGCGCCCTTCCCTCTGCATCAGGGTGACGCTCGTCTCAAGGTAGCGCCGGACGGTCGAAAGCTCGTACCAGGAGCCGCCGGAGACGTGCGCCGCGATTGTTTCGCCGCGCGCGATGGCCGGGACGTACACGTCCGTCACCGAATGCGAGAAGACGCCGGGCGGGATGAGCCCGAAGACGCGCGGGTCGAGAATCTGTATGCCCGTGAACATCAAAGGCACCGCCTCCGATGCGCCGGCGTTATCGGACGGGGGGAAGCCGCCGAAGCCCGTGACCTGTCCGTCGCGCGCTTCGACCGTGCTGTAGCGCTCGCGCGCGGGGTTGGGTCGCAGCACGAGCGTGGCGAGGGCGCGCGTGCTCCGGTGCGTTTCGAGCGCGTCGGAGAGATTTATGTCGGTGGCGAGTTTGCCGTTGATGACGACGAACGGGTCGCCGTCTTCGAGGAGGCCGCGCGCGTTGCCGACGGCGCCGCTGGTGCCGAGGATGACGGGCTCTTCGACGTAGTGGAAGCGGACGCCGTAGTCCGCGCCGCCGCCGAGCGCCGCGCGGACGGACTCGGGCTGGTGGTGCAGGTTGACGACGATGTCGTCGAAGCCGTAACGCGCCAGGTACTCGGCGACGTAGCCGATGAGCGGCCGCCCCATGAAAGGGATCGCCGGCTTGGTGCGGTCAATCGTCAGCGGCCACAGACGCGTGCCGTAGCCCGCGGCGAGAATCATCGCGCGCATCTGCCTTTTGTAAACCTCTCCCTCTGGGTTCTCTTAAAACGGTTCGGGAGAGCTTAGCACAGGCGCGCGTCAGGAGGCTTGGGCGGCGTCGCGCATGGTGAGGTCGAAGGTGCCGGGGGCGACCTTGCGGAAGCGCCGGTTGCGGTTGAGCGAGACGGCGATGCTGATGGTCGGGTTCTGGCCGGTGAACTGGAAGCCGCCTTCGAGCAGGCGGTTATAAATCTCGTTGACGTGGAGCGGCCCGCCCGACTCTTTCAGCAAGACGGCGGTGGCGTGCGGAATCGTGCGCTCGAAGAAGCGGTCGCTCTTGGGGGCGATGTCGGAGCGAATCTGCGGGATGTGGTGGCGGAAGACGGGCTCGCGCTGGTGTGGCTGGCTCTGCGCGTAGGGGCTGTGTTGTTGCTGCTGTTGCTGCTGTTGCTGCTGCGGGTTCTGCTGAGCGACGCGGGAGGCGGCCGCCGCGTCGCGCCGCAGGGCGAACTCTATCTCCGCGTCCGAAGGGCCGGCCGAGGATGCGGACTGCGCCGCGCCGAACATCGAGGAGAGGATGCGGAACATCGCCGCCTCGGTCTGGCTGATGATGGCGTCCATCTCGTTCAGCTCGGTGCGGACGCGCTCGGCCTCCGCCTCAAGGTCGGCGAGGCGCGCGTTGAGGCGCGAGCGCGTCGTGCGCGACTGCCTCAGCCCGTTCTCAAGCGTGGCGAGAAGGTTTTCGTCGGGCATCACATCTCCCTTTCGAGGATGTAGGCCGGGATGGAGCGCAGGCCGTCGGTGTACTTCGAGGGGGCGACGCTTTCGAGCGACTTGACGGCGGCGTGGGCGTAGGAGGCCGCGCGGACGCGCGCGCGTTCGAGCGCGCCCGCCTTCTCCGCCGCGCGGACGAAGGTCTCGCGCGCCGCCGCGGCGTAAGAGCCCTCGCGCATGACCGCCTGCATGTCCGCCTTCAACCGCGGCTCCTCTTCGAGCAGGTAGATGAGCGGCAGCGTGACCTTGCCTTCCAGCAAGTCCGCGCCGGCGGCCTTGCCCAGGGAGTCGCCGTCCGAGGTGAAGTCGAGCAGGTCGTCAACGAGTTGGAAGGCCGTGCCGAGGTTCATGCCGTAGTCGCGCAGCGCGCGCCGCACGGCCGGCCCCGCGCCGCCGAGGATGGAGCCGATCTCGCAGCAGGCGCTAAAGAGGTACGCGGTCTTGCGGCGGAGCACGTCGAAGTACTGCTCCTCGGTCACGTCCGCGCGGCCGAGCAGAGTCAACTGCAAAAGCTCACCCTCGGTCATCTTCCGCGTGACGGCGGTCAGGATGTCGAGCACCGTCAGCGAGCGCTCCTGCAAGCTCGTCTCGAAGGCAGACATGTAGAGCCAGTCGCCCATCAGCACGGCGGCCTGGTTGCCGAAGCGCGAGTTTATCGAGGGGCGGTTGCGGCGCGTCTCGGCGTTGTCGATGATGTCGTCGTGGACGAGCGTGGCCGTGTGGAGGAACTCCATCACGGTCGCCATGCGGACGACGTTCTGCCGCGAGGCGTCGCCGCCGGCGGCCGAGGCCGAGAGCAGCGTCAGCGCGGGGCGCACGCGCTTGCCGCCCGAGGCGCGCAGGTAGTCGCCGACGTAGGCGATGACCTGGATGTTCGAGCGCGCCTGCCGCTCGAACTCCTCCTCGACGAGCGCCAGCTCGGAGGAGACCAGGCTGAAGATGTGGCGCGCGGTCAGCTGCCGCTCCTCGACCGCCGCCGTGTTGCCGGATGTGTTCATATGTTGGGGGGTTCAAAAGTGATGGGTGGCAAGTGATAAGAGAAGGAAATCGACTCCCGCTTTTTCTTATCACTTATCACCCGTCACTCGTCACTCAGTTCGACCTGTAGTTCGTGTACTGCATGTTGATGCCGAAGTCTTTGGACTTGAGCTGGGCGATAACGTCCTGGAGCGTGTCGCGGTCGCGGCCGGTGACGCGGACCACGTCGCCCTGGATGGCGGCCTGCACCTTGACCTTGGTCTCCTTGATGAACTTGACGATCTCCTTGGCCTTGTCCGAGGGGATGCCCTGCTGGATGGCGACGTGCTGGCGGACTGTCCCGCCCGCGGCGGGCTCCACCTTGCCGTATTCGAGCGCCTTGAGCGGCACCCCGCGGCGGACGAGCTTCTGCTGGAGGATGTCGTTCATGTTGCGGAGCTTCGTGTCGTCCTCGGCCGTGAGGATCAGCTCCTCCGTGCCTTCGAGCCGGACTTCGGCGCGGCTCCCCTTGAAGTCGAAGCGCTGCCTGACCTCTTTCATCGCCTGGTCGAGGGCGTTCTTGACCTCGGCCATCTCAACCTGCGAAACGATGTCGAATGAGTTCTGCTGGGCCATAAGATTGTGATGAGAGTCGGCCGGCAACCGGCGGCGCTCCCTGACTTTATAACATTTACAGGCGGTGAGGAAAAGTTTGATTGCGCCGCGCGGGCGGCGGCCGGGCCTACACGGAAGAAAGAGCGACTCCGAACAGGCGCGAGAAGTTCTCCGACGTGACGCGGCCCAACTCTTCGTGGCCCACGCCGCGAAGCTCGGCGAGGAAGCGGGCCGTCTCGACGGCGAAGGCGGGCTCGTTGCGCCGCCCGCGGTGCGGGACGGGCGCGAGGTACGGGCAGTCGGTCTCGACGAGGAGTCGTTCGGGCGGAACTGTCAGCGCGACCTCGCGCAGTGGCTCCGCCTTCTTGAAGGTGACGTTGCCCGCGAAGGAGATGTAGAAGCCGAGGCCGAGCGCGGCCTCGGCCAGCGCCGGCCCGCCGCCGAAGCAGTGCAGCACGCCCGACGTGCCCGAGCCGTCCAGTTCCCTTCTCAAAATCTCCGCCGTCTCTTCGTCCGCCTCGCGCGAGTGGATGATGACGGGCAGCCCCTCCGCGCGCGCCAGCTGGAGCTGATGCGCGAAGACCTCGCGCTGCGTCTCGCGCGGCGAGTTGTCGTAGTGATAGTCGAGCCCGATCTCGCCGAGCGCGACGACGCGCGCGCTCCCGCGCAAGACTTCGAGCAGCCGCCGCTCGGCCGCCTCGTCGTACAGGCGCGCGTCGTGCGGGTGGACGCCCGCCGCCGCGTAGACGCCCTCGTACGCCTCCGCCACCGCCACGGCGCGCTCGAAGTTCCCGCCGTGCGGGTCGCCCGTCCCCACGTTCAGAATCGCGCGCACGCCCGCCCCCCTCGCGCGCGCCACGACCTCGTCGCGGTCGGCGTCGAACTCCTCCCCGTCAATGTGCGCGTGCGAGTCTACGAACATGGGAAAGCTGTTGGCTGTTGGCTGTTGGCTTAAGTCTGAAAAGCCGACAGCCAACAGCTAAAAGCTATTTCAGCCTCGCGCCGTTGGGCACGTCCTCGGCGAAGGTGGCGAGGACGGGGCGTCCTTCGTCGCCGACCGAGGCGGCGAGCACCATGCCCTGCGACTCGAAGCCTCGGAGCTTGCGCGGCTTGAGGTTCGAGACGATGACCAGCTTGCGGCCGACCATCTTCTCGGGCTCGTAGTGATCGGCGATGCCGGCGAGAATCTGTCGCGGCTGCGGCTCGCCGACATCTACCGTGAAGCGGAGCAGCTTGTCCGACTTGGGCACGCGCTCGGCCGTGAGCACCTCGCCCACCTTCAGCTCGACCTTCACGAAGTCTTCAATCGTGATGTAGGTGGCGACGCCCTCCGGCGTCTGCACCTGTGTCTGTGTCTGCGTCTGTGGCGGGGCTTGGGCCTCGGTCGCGCCCTGCTGCGGCGGCTGTTCGGGCTTCACTTCGGTCGCGGTCGGCGCGCCGGGCACGGCCGCCTGCGTGGCGTGCGCGCCCGAGTGTTCGGCGGGGGCCGCCGCGTCCTTGTCCGTCTCGGCCTCTTTCCTCTGTGCCATCTCGTTCTGTATCTCTGCCATCGTTTTCGCCTTGTCGATTCTCGGGAAGAGCGGGGCGACTTCGCCGACGCGCGCGCCCGCGCTCAAGCCGCCCCATTTGAGTTCCGCCGGGTCCGAAGTCTTCGGGTCGCCTTCGAGCCCGAGCTGCCGCCAGATGGCGGCCGACGATTCGGGCATCACGGGGTAGAGCATGACGGCCAGCCAGCGCAGCGTCTCGGCCGAGCGGTAGAGCACCGCGCCGAGCGTCTCGCGCTGCTCCTCGCTCCTGGCAAGCTCCCACGGCTTCGCCTCCGAGATGAACTTGTCCACGCGCGCGATCATGCCCCACGCAGCTTCGAGCGCGCGGTGGAACGCGAACTCCTCTACGCCGCGGACGAACTGGTCGCGGACGAGTTCCAGGCTGCTCGAAAGCTCCTGCGCGTCCGAGTCCACGCCCGCCCGCTTGGCCGCGAGCCGCTTCGCCTCGCCGATGTCGGGCGCGGGGACGACCCCGCCGAAGTATTTATGAATCATCGTCAGCGTGCGGCTGACGAGGTTGCCGAGCCCGCTGGCGAGGTCGCTGTTCGAGCGTTCGAGGATGACCTCGTAATCGACCTTGCAGTCCTGCCCGAAAGACATCTCGCGCAAAAGGAAGTAGCGCACGGCGTCCACGCTGAAGTGACGCCGCAGGACGGGGAGTTCGAGCGCGTTGCCGAGCGTCTTCGAGCCCTTGCGCCCGGTCTGGTCGAGCCAGAGCCCGTGCGCGACGACGCCGGCAGGCTGCTCCACCCCCGCCGCCAAAAGCATCGCCGGCCACAGCACCGCGTGCTGCCGGAGGATGTCCTTGCCGATGAGGTGGAGCCCCGGCCAGAACTTTTCAAAGAGGTCTTCGCCCGCCTCCGCCCCGCGCGACTCGCCGCCCCAGCCGAGCGCGGTGACGTAATTGATGAGCGCGTCGAACCAGATGTAGACCGTGTGCTCCGGGTCGTCCGGCACGGGGATGGCCCAGCTCACCGAACTCTTGAGGCGGCTGATGGAAACGTCTTCGAGCCCGCCCCGGACGAGGCTGACGACCTCGTTGCGCCGCGCCTCCGGGCGTACGAAGTCCGGCCGCGACTCGTAGAGCGCGAGCAGCGCCTCGTCGTAGTCCGAGAGGCGGAAGAAGTAGCTCTCCTCCGAGACCTTGTCGAGCGGGCGCTCGTGTATGGGGCAGAGCGGCGGGCCGCCCTCTTCGGCGGCGGGCAGCATCTCGGCCTCGGTCTTGAACGTCGCGCAGGGCGCGCAGAACCAGCCCTCGTAAAAACCCTTGTAGATGTTCTCGCGCCCCTTCGGCGTCCGTCCCGCGGCGGCGCGACGCCAGAACTCGGCCGCGCCCTCGTAGTGGAACGGCTCGGTCGTGCGCATGAAGATGTCGTAGCCGCCGTGCCCCGCGTCGAGCCCGAAGGAGGCGAACATCTTCTTCAGCTCGCCGACGATGTAGTCGACGTGCTCCCTCGGCGTGCGCCCCGCACGCGCCGACGCGCGCTCGATGTTCGTCCCGTGCTCGTCCGTCCCCGTCAGGAAGTATGTCTCGCGGCCGCGCTGCCGCCAGTAGCGCGCGAGGAAGTCCGCGACGACGGTCGTGTACAGGTGCCCCATGTGCGGCAGGCTGTTGGCGTAGTAGATGGGGGTCGTGACGTAGAAAGTTTTCATTTGAGCGGAGACTGCCTTCACCTCGGTTTTTCAGTTTCGTCTTTTAAGTTTCGACGGCCGGGCGGCGCCCCCGACTCACACGCCTTTTCTGTAGCGCCCGCCGCGCGGAACCGTCCAGACGTAGACCGTGCGGTAGAGGTTCTTCCACGGGACGCGGACGGTCTTCTCGGGCGTCCAGTCGCCCATGCGGAAGTCGTGCGAGACGACGCGCGCGCCGGGGCGCAGCTCGCGCAGGAGCTTCGGCCGCAGCATGACGTTCAAGGTGTTCGACAGGTAGAGCGTGACGACGGTCGCCTCGCTCACGTCGGCCGCGAACATGTCGGCGTGTCGGAAGCTGACGAGACTTTCGAGCCCCTCGCGCCGCGCCGCCTCGTTCGCCTCCGCGACGAGCTTGGGGTCGATGTCGATGCCGACGGCGCGCACGCCGTACTTCCTCGCGGCGGCGAGCGGGATGCGCCCGTCGCCGCTCCCCAGGTCGTAGAGCACGTCGCCCTTCTTCAGGTGCGCCTGCCGCAGCATCTCGTCCACCGTCTCGGGCGGCGTGGGGACGAATATCACGTCGGGCCGGCGCAGACGCCTCTGCCGCCCGCGGCGCTGCGGGGCGGCCCCGCGCTTTTGAGACCCGGCGATTGCCGGCGCCGGGCGCGCCGTAACGACGCCCCCGGCCGCACAGACCGGCGGCGCGCCGCACACGAGCAGGCACGCGGGCAGGGCGATTTTTGTCAGCAAGCCTTTCGTCATCACTTCTCGCGTATGAGCGCCATCGCCTCCGCGCGCGTGCGCGAGTCCTTGCGGAAGCCGCCGCGTATGGCCGAGGTGATGGTGACGGCGCCCGGCTTCTTCACGCCCCGGATGGTCATGCAAGTGTGCTCGGCCTCCATCACGACCATCACGCCCACGGGCTTCAAGCCGTCGAAGAGCGTGTCGGCGATCTGGGATGTCAGACGCTCCTGCACCTGCAAGCGCCGCGCGAAGCCCTCGACCAGCCGCGCCAGCTTCGAGAGTCCGACGATGCGCCCCTCCTTCGGGATGTAGGCGATGTGGCACTTGCCGACGAAGGGCGCGAGGTGGTGCTCGCAGAGCGACGCGAAGTGTATGTCCTTGACTATGACCATCTCGTCGTGGCGGTCGCCGGGCAGCGCCTGGACGTGCTCGCGCGGGTCTTCGCGCATCCCTTCGGTCAGCTCGGCGTACATCTCGGCGACGCGGACGGGCGTGCGCTGAAGCCCCGGGCGCTCTGCGTCCTCGCCGACGCCTTCGAGGATGAGCCGGACGCCGCGCTCTATCTTGTCGAGGTCAACGCCGCGCCCCCGTGAAACCTCTTCGGGGTCGCCGTCCGGCTCGGTCGCTGAAAAGTGCGTCGCCATTATCTACACCTCTAAGCCGTCAGCGCGGACGCTCCCGGGGTTAAGTTGACTTTTTGAAGGCGTCGCGCGCCGCCTCCTGCACCACGCGCAGCGGGACGCCGTGGGCGAGCGCCGCCGCGCGGCACTCGTCGAACTCGGGCGTCGCGCCGAGGACGCGCCCGTCACGCCGCGCGACCTTGACGGCAATCGTACCGAACTCGGTCTCGACAGTCACGGACTCCCTCTCCAGGGCGCGTCGGCTGACCGCGTAGGCACGTACGCCGAGCGTCGGCGTCTCCTCGAACAGAAGCTCGGTCAACGCCTCGCGCTCCGACGCGCGGCAGAGAATCGAGACGAGCACGCCCGGCCGGTTCTTCTTCATCTGCACCGGCGTGAAGTAACAGTCGAGCGCCCCGCGCGCGAGCGCCAGCTCCATGACGTGGCCGAGCACCTGCGGCGAGGTGTCGTCCACGTTCGTCTCGACCATCAACAGTTGCTCGTCCGCGCCCGAGACATCGGATGGCAAAGCAGACGGCAAAGCGGACGGCGAGGCGGCGGCCGACGCTTCCGCCTCGCCGACTATCACGCGCAGGACGTTCGGAAAATTCTTGTACTCGCGCGTGCCGGCGCCGTAGCCCGTGGCCTCGACGCGCATGAGCGGCATCGCCCCGAAGCTTTCGCAGACGGTCGAGACGATGGCCGCGCCCGTCGGCGTGACCAGCTCGCCCGTCACGTCGGTCGAGTAGACGGGTGCGCCGCGCAGAAGCTCCGCGACCGCCGGCGGCGGGACGGGAAAGCGGCCGTGCGCCATCTCGACCGTCCCGCTCCCGACGTGCAGCGGCGAAGAGACGAAACGCTCGACGCCTAGAAGCTCGAAGCCGATGCACGCGCCGACGACATCGACGATGGCGTCCACCGCGCCGACCTCGTGGAAGTGAATCTTGCTGACGGGTACGTCGTGGACGCGCGCCTCTGCCTCGGCCAGCCGCCCGAAAATCCTGAGCGCGCGCTCCTTGACCGAATCATTCAGGCGCGAGCCGCCGATTATCTTCTCGATGTCGGAGAGGTGCCGGTGGTGCTTCTCCTCCCTCGTCAGGCGCACGACGGCGCGCGTCGCGCTGATGCCGCTGCGGTCAACCGTCTCGAACTCGATTTCGTAGCCGGGCACGTCGAGCAGCGAGAGTCTCTCTTTCAACTCGCGCGC
Organism: Pyrinomonadaceae bacterium; assembly: GCA_036399155.1. Classification (GTDB taxonomy): domain Bacteria; phylum Acidobacteriota; class Blastocatellia; order Pyrinomonadales; family Pyrinomonadaceae; genus QHXN01. Next base: position 6,100 of record DASWNR010000509.1, on the reverse strand, counting down.
GTCCGCGCCGGCCGCGACCAGCGCGCCGAGCGTCATGTCGCCGCTGATGCCGGCGAAGCAGTCAAAGTAGAGCGTCCGCATTATTTAACTTTTATTCAAAATTCGATGAGCGGCAGGACTTCGCCCGCGGCCCCGCGCAGCGTCACGTCGCAGATGTCGGAGAGCGGCGTCTCCTCCGGGTTGACCTCGACGAGGTACGCTCCCGACTTCTTCGCCGTCAGCGGCAGCCCGGCCGCGGGGTAGACCATGGCCGAAGTGCCCACGACGAAACACACGTCGCAGGTCAGGGCGCGCTGGGCCGCCTCGGCCCACACGGCTTCGGGCAGCATCTCTCCGAAGAGCACCACGTCCGGCCGCATCAAACCGCCGCACGCCCGACAGACCGGCGGCCGCACTTCGGCGGGCTTCTCGCGAACGTCTTCCCCGCCCCCGCAGCCGAGACATCGCGCGCGCCATGCGTTGCCGTGGAGTTCGAGCACGCCGCGCGAGCCGGCTTCGGCATGCAGCCCGTCGATGTTCTGCGTGGCGAGCGTGAACGACGGGAAGCGCGTCTGCCACCCGGCGAGCGTCTCGTGCACGGGGTTCGGGCGGCAGGCACGCAAGAGGCCGTGCCGGTAGTCGAACCACTCCCAGACCAGCGGCAGGTTGCTCCTGACCATCCCGGCCGACGAGACGACCTCGAACGGCATCCCCTTCCACACGGCGGATTGGCCGCCGCCGCGGAAGGTCGGCACGCCGCTCTCGGCCGACACGCCCGCGCCCGTCAACACGAAGACGCTCCGCGCCCCGCGCAGACGCCCGCGCAACTCTTCCGCGCCGACCGAGGCTTGTTTCTCCGGCATCGTATCGGATCGGATGGTAGCAGAGCGCGTCAGCCGCGTGTCAAGCAAGGGGACTTAGGCAGTAGACAGTAGTCAGTAGCGCTACGCGTCGCGGCCGTTGACTATAGAATCACTGACGATTCAACTGATGAAGGTTTTTCTACTGTCTACTGGCTACTGTCTACTGCCTACTGATTAGCGTCGCGTGAATCGGCTGGGCTATACTTGCGGCTTTTACGGCGAGGCCGTTTTCGGCGAGAGCTTATCCGAAGGAACCGTCAACCTTGAACCTGATCGAACTGCAACAGTCACTGCGCGAGCGCGTCCGCGCCGCCGCCTCCGCGCGGTTCGGCGTCGAGCTTGAACAAGTCCCGGCGGAAGTCCCGCCGCGCACGGAGCTGGGCGACTTGGCCTTCCCCGTCGCCTTCGAGCTGGCCAAGCGCATCAAGCAGGCGACCGGCGAGAAGCGCAACCCGCGCGCCATCGCCGAGGAGCTGCGCGCAGAGCTTGAGACGGCCGAGGAGGTCGCGCGCGTCGAGGTCGCGGGCGCGGGCTACCTCAACCTCTTCTACGACCGCGCGCGCCTGCTCGCGGGGCTCTCCCAGGCCGCTTCGGCCGACGCGCCCGATGCCGCTGATACCGATGACGCGCGCCCGAAGCGCATGGTCGAGCACACGAGCGTCAACCCGAACAAGGCCGCGCACATCGGCCACCTGCGCAACTCTGTTCTAGGCGACACCTTCGTCCGCATACTCCGCGCGGGCGGCGAGCGCGTAGAGGTTCACAACTACATCGACAACACCGGCGTCCAGGTCGCAGACGTGGTCGTCGGCTTCGTACACCTCGAACGGATGTCGCTCGAAGACGTGCGCGCGCTCGACGCCTCTCTGAAAGACGACCGCCCGTTCGACTATTACTGCTGGGATTTGTACGCGCGCGTCGGCCTCTTCTACAGGGGCGGCGACGCGGACGCGAAGGAAGACCCGGAGCGCCTGAAGCTGAGGGTCGAGACACTGCACGCGCTCGAAGAGGGCGGGAACCCGACGGCCGAGCTGGCCGACTACGTCGCGACGCGCGTCGTCAACCGTCACCTCGACACGATGCGGCGGCTCGGCATCGCTTACGACCTGCTGCCGCGCGAGTCCGAAGTCCTCCACCTCCTCTGGTCGCACGCCTTCGAGCGGATGAAGCAGTCGGGCGCGATACATCTCGCGGACGATGGGAAGAACCGCGGCTGCTGGGTGATGCCGATGGAGACGCACGAGGGCAGCGAAGAGCACGAGGCCGACAAGGTCATCGTCCGCTCGAACGGCACCATCACTTACACCGGCAAGGACATCGCCTACCAGCTCTGGAAGCTCGGGCAGGTAGACCTCAACTTCTACTTCAAGCCCTTCCGCACCGAGGCGGACGGCCGCACCGTCTGGACGACGACGGGCGACCCGGCGCAGGCTGCGGCCGACGCGCCGCACTTCGGCGCGGGCGCGACCGTCTACAACGTCATCGACTCGCGCCAGTCGTACCCGCAGGAGGTCGTCAAGCGCGGCGTCGCGGCCGTCGCGCCGCAGGTCGGCGAGGGCTCAAGCGTCCACCTCTCCTACGAGATGGTCGCGCTCTCGCCGGCGGCGGCCGAGGAACTCGGGCTTGAGCTGAGCGCCGAAGAGAAGGCGCGCCCCTTCGTCGAGATGAGCGGCCGCAGGGGCCTCGGCGTCAAGGCCGACGACCTCATCAACACGCTCGAAGCCAACGCGCTGCGCGAGGTTCGGGAGCGCCACCCCGACGTGCCGCTCGAAGAGCAGCGGCGCGCGGCGCACAGCCTCGCCGTCGGCGCGCTCCGCTACTTCCTTATGAAGTGGACGCGCACCTCGCTCATCGTCTTCGACTTCAAGGAGGCGCTCTCGACCAAGGGCGAGTCCGGCCCCTACTGCCAGTACGCGGCCGTGCGCGCCAACTCCATCTTTCGCAAGTTGCGAGGCGGCGAGCTGGAATCCGCACAACGCACAGTCGGCGTCGCCGACGAGGGGAGCGGCGAGACGGCCGACCGCATCCGGCGCGTCTTCGACGGCGAGGTCGGCGGCGAGATTTGGGCGCTCGTGACGCTGGCGGCGCGTCTGCCCGAGGTGCTCGCGCAGGCCGCCTCGTTCGCCGAGCCCTCGCACCTGGCCAAGTACACCTTCCAACTGGCACAGGCATTTAACTTCTTCTACAATCGCGACGAGAACCGCATCCTCGAAGAGTCGGACGAGGTGCGGCGCGCCGTCCTGGTCTACGTCGCCGACTTCGTCCGCGGGCGGCTCACCGCTGCGCTCTCCGCGCTCGGCATCGAGGTGCCCGAGAGGATGTGACGGCGGCGGCGCGGCGGCACGACCCTTGCCATCAATCTTCCCGAGTAAATTTTTAATCTAGTAAAGAGGTATCGAATGCTCATCGTCATGAAGGCCGACGCCACCGAACGCGACATCGCGGAGGTCGAGCGCCGCATCGCCGAGCTGGGCTTCCGCCCGCACACGATGCCCGGCGCGTCGCGCACGGCCATCGGCGTCACCGGCAACGACCGCCCCGTCGATGTCACGCGCTTCGAGACGCTGCCCGGCGTCGCCGAGGCCATACGCGTCACAAAGCCTTACAAGCTCGTCTCGCTCGATTTGCGCCCCGACAAGTCGGTCGTCAGGGTCGGCGACGCGCAGATCGGCGGCGACGAGCTGGCAATCATCGCCGGCCCCTGCGCCGTCGAGAGCCGCGAGCAGGTCTTCGCCGTCGCCGAAGCGGTCAGGCGCAGCGGCGCGCGCTTCTTCCGCGGCGGCGCGTTCAAGCCGCGCACCAGCCCTTACGCCTTCCAGGGACTCGGCGAAGAGGGCTTGAGGCTTTTGGCGGAAGTCCGCGAGGCGTTCGGGCTGAAGATCGTGACCGAGGCGGTTGACGAGGCGAGCGCGGATTTGGTCGACAGGTACGCGGACGTTTTTCAGGTCGGCGCGCGCAACATGCAGAACTTCTCCCTGCTGAAGCGCGCGGGGCGCTCGCGCCTGCCGGTGCTCTTGAAGCGCGGGCTGTCGGCGACCGTTGACGAGTGGCTGCTCGCGGCCGAGTACGTCATGGCCGAGGGCAACTACAACGTCGTGCTCTGCGAGCGCGGCGTGCGCACCTTCACGCAGCACACGCGCAACACGCTCGACCTCGCCGCCGTCCCCGCCGTGCAGCGCATCTCGCACCTGCCCGTCGTCATCGACCCCTCGCACGGCACGGGCAAGAACCACATGGTGACTCCGCTGGCGCGCGCGGGCGTCGCCGTCGGCGCCGACGGCCTCATCATCGAAGTCCACAACCAGCCCGAGCTTGCCCTCTCGGACGGCGCGCAGTCGCTCACGCTCGAACAGTACGAGCAGCTCGTCCACGAGGTGCGCGCCATACACGAGGCCATCGCCCCCGCGCCCGTCGGCTGACGCCGACACGGAAGGCGAACGGCAAAAATTTAAGGAGGACGAGAACCGGCGTGGCTCTCGTCCTCTTTTTGCCTTTTGAAGTTTGCCGTCCGCCTTCTCACAGCTCGCCGCTCAGGATTTCCGCCAGCCTTCGGGTGAAGACCGAGCGCGGGAGGACGTGATCGACGCCGGCCTCCTGCGCGCGCCGTTGCAGCTCGGTCTCGACGTGCGAGAAGAAGGCGACGAGCGGGACGGTCCTCAGACGTTCGTCGGCCTTGAGCCGCGCGGCCAGCGCGAAGGGGTCGAGGCGCGTGTCGTGCAGGTCGAGTATGATGAGCGACGGCACTTCGGTCTTCGCGTAGTCGAAGAGCCCGACCTCGTTGCGCGCGAAGTCGACCGAGACGTTAAGGTGCTCGGCCGTCCCGCGGATTTTCGAGGCGAAGAGCATGTCGCTCACTGCGGCGATGACGCGTCGATTCATTTATAATCCCCGTCCGTTCCAACAAAAATTTCGGCGCGCCGATTGTGCAACACCCATTCGCCGCGCGCCAAGCCGACCGGAGAACGATGAACGCGACCGCCGGGCCCGACAGCCGCACCCACACAACTCCCACGCACGGGCTTGAGCGCGGCGACTTCGCGCGGGGCCGAGGCGCGGGCGCCGAAACGGGGCGGCTGGTCGTCGTCACCTACAACATTCGCTACGCCGTCGGCTCGCACCTCATCGGCGGGAGCCTCTTGCGCCGCGCCGGTCTGGGCCGGCCCGGCCGCAGGGCGCGGCTCGTCGCAGGGAACATTGAGAAGGCCGCGCGGATTCTGTCCGGCGGCGCGGCCGGGATGCCGCCGGCCGACGTGGTCGCTTTGCAGGAGGCCGACCGCGGGACGCTGCGCGCCGGCGGCCGACACGTCGCGCGCGAGCTGGCCGAGGCGCTCCGCATGAGCTACGTCCGCGCTCACGTCCCGACGCCCGAAGATGTCGAGCCGAAGGAGCGCAAGTGGTGGCTCGACTTCGAGGAGCGGATGCTGCGGGGCGAGGGGGGCGACACGGGCGTCGCGCTGCTCAGCCGCCTCCCGCTCTCTGACGCGGCGCGCATCGAGCTGCCGTGGGACGAATGCCCCTGGCGGCCCCGGCTGGCCGTCGCCGCCGGCGTGCCGTTCGGCGGGCGGCGGCTGCACGTCTTCAACGCGCACATCGACACGCACGCCGACGTCGAGGGTCAGCTCAGACAGCACCGCGCCGTGCTCGCGCTCGCCGACCGTTCGGGCGGGTCAGAGCCGACGGTGCTGCTCGGCGACTTCAACACGATGACGGACGAGGCGCGGCGCGCGGCGCGCGAACTGCTCGAAGCGGGCGGCTACGCGACGCCGCTCCCGACGAACACGCCGACCTGGCGCTCTGGGCCGCTGCGGCGACACTTCGACTGGGTCTTCACGCGCGGCGCGCGCGTCACGCGCTGGGGCGTCGAGCGCGTCCGAGGAGTCTCCGACCACTGGCCCGTCTGGGTCGAATTAGAGCCGGAGCCCGAGCGATGAAAGAGGCCATCACCAGCCGCAAGAATCCTCTCGCGCAGCGCGCGCGCGCGGCGCGCGACGGGCGCGAGCGCGGGCTCGTCTTCGTCGAGGGCGTGCGCCTGTGCGAGGAGGCACTGCGCGCGTGCGTCCCCGTGGAGCTTGTGCTCCACACGCGCTCGCTCGCCGAGGACGCGCGCGGGGCGTCGCTTCTTGAAAGCCTGCGTGAAGCATGTCCCGCCGTCCACCTCGTCGGCGAAGACGTGCTCGACTCGGTCTCGGACACGAAGACGCCGCAGGGCGTCGTCGCGCTCGCGCGGAGGCCGGAGACGGGGCGCGAGGTCGTCGGGC
>DASWNR010000508.1:0-7121 GCA_036399155.1 Pyrinomonadaceae bacterium | reverse complement strand
CCCCCCCCCCCCCCCCACTCCGTGTGGCCCGTTTAGCCCCTCGTCGCTTCGACGATGCTGAAGGGCGAGCGGGTCGGGATGATGCGTGAGAGCCGGAGCCCGGCCGAGGCGAGCAGCGCGGCGTACTCCCCGGCCGTGCGCTCGGCGCCGCCCGGCGAGGTGAGCATCTCAAGGTCGAGCAGCTTGCTGTAGTGCGGCCCGTCGCCGTCGGGGACGATTGTCTCGACGATGAGTACGCGCCCGCCCGGCCCCATCGCCGTGTTGATGTTTCGCAGGATGGCGGCGGCGCGCTCGTCGTCCCAGTCGTGGATGATGTGCTTCATGATGTAGGCGTCGGCGCGCGGCACCGAGGCGAAGAAGTCGCCCGCCACGCGCTCGACGCGCCCCGATACGCCCTCGCGCCCGAGCAGCGCGCCGGCCCCCTCGATGACCTGCGGCACGTCGAAGAGGATGCCCGAGAGCCCCGGCGTGGCCTTGAGAATCTGCGAGAGCAGGTAGCCGTGCCCGCCGGCGATGTCGGCGAGCGTGCCGAACCCTGAGAAGTCGTACGCCTCGACCACGGCGGGCGCGGTGACGACGCTCATGTCGGTCATCGCGCCGTTAAAAATCTCGGCGTGCTCGGGGTTGGCGGCGAAGTACTCGAAGACCTCCGAGCCGTGCGTGTGTCCCCACGCGGGCCGCCCCGTGCGGACGCTGTGCATCATGTTCGACCAGACCTGAAGGTGCCACTGCTCGCCCATGAAGATCAGGCCGTTGCGCATCGAGCCCGGCGCGTCGGAGCGGAGCAGCTCGCCGAGCGGCGTCAGCCCGAAGACCTTCTCGCCCGTCTCGCGGAAGACGCCCGCCCCGGCGAGCGAGCGCAGAACCCTGTAGAGCGAGCGCTCGTGCGTCGCGGTCGCCCCGGCCAGCTCGGAGACGGGTCGCGGCCCTCCGGCGAGCAGGTCGGCGACGCCGAGCTTGGCGGCGACGTGGAGCGCCTGCGTCAAAAGCGTGCCGAAGGCCATCTGCGTCAGGACGGCCTCGGGCGGCGGCCCGTCGGCGGCGGCCTGCGGCTCGGCCGTCCGCGTGGGCGGAATCGTCTGCGTCTCCGTAGGAATCATCTGCGTGCTCATCTTCACTCCTCTTCAAAATTTGGTACCGCGTTCGGCTGTCATTGCGAACCCGGCCGGGCGCGGATTCCCGCCCCCGGCCCGTAACGCGCAGCGCCGGGCGGGAAAGTATCAGCGCGTGCGCGCGCCCCCGAACTTTTTTTGAAGGCGACGCGCCGGGTTTTGCCGCGCGCTGCCGTGCGGGGGCCTGACCCGCGCTGTATAATCCGCCCGCCCCTTTCAAGAAAGTACGCACGAATTCGACGGAAGAGACCGCATCTATGTCCCTCGACCCTCCCGAGCCGGCCGCGCCCGAGGAGTTGACGCCCGAGGAGTGGGTCGCCCGGCTCAAGAGTCCGGAGCTGTCCCCCTACTGGCTGTCCGCCCTCGTCGAGTCCGCGGAGGACGCCATCGTCACGAAGACGCTCGACGGCCGCATCACGAGCTGGAACCGCGGGGCGGAGCGCGTCTTCGGCTACACGGCCGCGGAGGCGGTCGGCAGGCCCGTGACCATGCTCATCCCGGAAGACCACCTCGACGAGGAGCCGGCCATCCTCTCGCGCATCCGGGCGGGCGAGCGCGTCGAGCACTACGAGACGGTGCGGGTGCGCAAGGACGGCTCGCTCGTCGACATCTCGCTCACCGTCTCGCCCATCCGCGGGGCGGACGGGCGCGTCGTCGGCGCGTCGAAGATCGCCCGCGACATCACAGACCGCAAGCTCGCCGAGCGGGAGCTGGAACGTCTGCTGGAGAGCGAGCGCCGCGCCCGGCACGAGGCGGAGGGTGCGCGCCGCGAGGCCGAAGAAGCTTCGCGCCTCAAGGACGAGTTTCTCGCCACCGTCTCGCACGAGCTGCGCACGCCTTTGACGGCCATCCTCGGGTGGGCGCACATGCTCCGCACGGGGCAGCTCGTCGGGCCGGACGCGCGCGGCGTCTACGAGACCATCGAGCGCAACGCGCGCGCACAGTCGCAGCTCATCGACGACCTGCTCGACGTGTCGCGCATCATCACGGGCAAGCTCAGGATAGACGTGAGGAGGGTTGACCCGGTCTACTTCATCGACTCGGCGGTCGAGGCCGTCCGCCCGGCGGCGGACGGCAAGGGCGTGCGGCTCCACAAGGAGACGGAGGCCGGCACCGCGTGGGTCGCCGGAGACCCCGTCAGGCTTCAGCAGGTCGTCTGGAACCTTCTGTCGAACGCGATGAAGTTCACGCCGCGCGGCGGGAGCGTCGAGGTCAGGCTGGCGCGCAACGGCGCGAACGTAGAAATCTCCGTCAAAGACACGGGCGCCGGCATCGCGCCCGAATTTCTGCCGCACGTCTTCGAGCGCTTCCGGCAGGCCGAAGGGGGCATCACGCGCCAGCACGGCGGGCTGGGCCTCGGCCTCTCCATCGTCCGGCACCTCGTCGAGCTGCACGGCGGGGGCGTAAGCGCCGAGAGCCCCGGCGAAGGCCAGGGCTCGACCTTCACCGTCTCACTGCCGGCCGCGCCCGCGCGCAAGGGTGAGGACGTGGGCGCGGCCTCGACGGCGCCGCCGGCCTACGGCTGTCCGGAGAGGCTCGACGGGCTGCGGGTTCTCATCGTGGACGACGAGCCGGACACGCTCATGATGTTGAAGGTCGGGCTGTCGCTCTGCGGCGCGGAGGTCGAGACGGCGAGCGCGGTGGCCGGGGCGCTGGCGGCGCTCGACGCCGGGCGCTTCGACGTTCTCATCACCGACATCGGGATGCCGGGCGAGGACGGCTACGACCTGATTCGCGAGGTCAGGTCGCGCCCGGCCGACGGGGGCGGGCGCATCCCGGCCGTCGCGCTCACGGCCTACGCGCGCGTCGAGGACAGGCTGCAAGCGCTCCGCTCGGGCTTCCAGATGCACGTGCCCAAGCCGGTCGAGCTGGCCGAACTCGTCGCCGTCACCTCCAGCCTCGTCGGCCGCGAGGGGTGAGACTCCGCAACGCCTTCATAGCTCTTCCACGATCACGCGCCCGGCGCTTCCCCGGTCGCTTGCCCCGCCGAAGATTCGCGCATCCAGCGTTGCAGCCGCTCGGCGTCTTTCGTCACCGTGCGCGAGGCCGCGAAGAGGACGAGCGTCAGGAGCGCGCCGAGCGCGGGGATGACGTACATCGCCATGCGAAGCCCCTCCGCGCGGAAGGGTTCGAGCGCCGCCTGCGTCGCGGCCGTCACGCCCGCCGCCGCGGCCGCGCGCGCCGTGAAGAAGTCGCTGACGAGCCCCGTCCCGTAAGGCCCGAGCGACGCGCCGAGCACGTACATCGCGAAGAAGTAGAGCGCCATCGCCGTCCCGCGCAGCGCCGGCTCGGTCACGTCCTGGATGGTCGAGTAGACGGTCGAGTAGTAGACGTACATCAGCGCGCAGCCCGTCCCCATCAGCAGCATGAAGCCGGCCGTGTCGCCCGCCCCGCGCCCGAGCGCGAGGAAGAGCGGCGGCACCGAGCAGAGTATGGCCAGCGCGCCGACGAGCAGCCGCCCGTTCGTTTTGCGGCGCGCGACGCGGTCGGCCAGCACGCCGCCGAGAAGAAGTCCCGGCGCGCCCGAGAGCCCGTAGACGGCCATCGAGATGAAGTTGGCCGAGAGGATGTCCGCGCCGTGGTAGCGCATCAGGAACGGCGTGAGGAACGAGCCGAGCGCGTACATGTTGAAGTTGTGCAGCGCGCCCGAGATGATGAGCCAGAGCATCGTCGGCGTGCCGAGCACGAGGAGGTACGGCGAGCCCTCGCGCCTGCGCCCGCCGACGCCGTGCGCCTCGGCCGCGCCGCGCTTCGGCTCGCGTATGAAGAGGGCGGCGACGGCGCAGAGCAGGCCGGGCAGCCCCGCGACGTAGAACGCCGCGCGCCACCCGTAGGGCCGCGCTATCAACCCCGACACGGCGAAGCTCAGCGCGACGCCGACGGGCAGCCCCAGCATGAAGACCGCCATCGCCTTCGCGCGCCCGCGCGCCGGGAAGAGGTCGCCGATGAGCGACGTGGCGGCCGGCGCGCACGAAGCCTCGCCGACGCCGACGCCGAGTCGGAAGACGAAGAGCTGCCAGAAGTTTCGCGCGAAGCCGGAGGCGACCGTCAGGAGGCTCCAGACGAAGACGCCCGACGCGAGAATCCACTTGCGCCCCGAGCGGTCGGACAGACGACCGAGCGGCACCCCGACGAACGAGTAGAGCAGCGTGAAGGCCGTCCCCAACGCGCCCATCGCGCCGTCGCTCAAAGCCCACTCCTTCCGCACCGACTCGCCGACCGCGCCGAGTATCTGCCGGTCGAAGAAGTTCATCGTGTTGGCGGCGAATAAGACCCACAGCGTGAACCACACGCCCGCGCGTTCCTGTTTCATCGGAGTCTCTTTGAAGAAAGGTTCTTTACTGTCGGGCTCTGCTCGCGAGGGCCGCCCCGCGACGCGGCTTCCAAAGGCTTTTGTGTGGCAGTAAGATAACCCGACCCGGCCGCGGTTGAACAGGCCGTGAGCGGCGCGACCCGGCGGCGTCGCACGCGCGCGGACGGCGGAGGGAGATTCGCTTGGACGTTTCCGCATACCTCGAACGCATCGGTTACAGAGGCCCGGTCGAGCCGACGGCCGAGACGCTGCGCCGCCTGCACGTCGCGCACCTGCTCGCGGTGCCGTTCGAGAACCTGAGCATACACGCGGGCGAGCCCGTCGTGCTCGAAGACGCGGCGCTCTTCGAGAAGGTGGTCGCGCGGCGTCGCGGCGGCTTCTGCTACGAGCTGAACGGGCTGTTCGCCGCGCTGCTCTCCGCACTCGGGTTCGAGGTCGAGATGCTCTCGGCCGGGGTCATGAACCGCTCGGGACAGTTCGGGCCGGACTTCGACCACATGGCGCTGCTCGTCAAGCTGGAAGAGCGCCGGCTGGCCGACGTGGGCTTCGGCGACTCGTTCGTCGAGCCGCTGTTGCTGGACGAGCGCGGCGAACAGCGGCAGGGCGCGCGCTCCTACCGCATCGAGGAGGACGGTGACCGCCTGACTCTTTTTCAAAAGGAGGCGGGCGGCGACTGGGTCGCCCAGTACCGCTTCGGCCTGACGCCGCGCGTCTACGCCGACTACGCCGAGATGTGCCACTTCCAGCAGACTTCGCCCGAGTCGCACTTCACGCGCGGGCGCGTCTGCACGCGCCTGACTCACGAAGGCGGGCGCGTGACGCTGAGCGAGTTGCGACTCATCGAGACCGACGCCGGCGGACGGCGCGAGCGCGAGCTTTCGGGCGAGGAGGAATACGCCGGGGCGCTGCGCGAGCACTTCGGCGTCGTGATGCGCGCGTGAGAGCGCCGCGCGCGCGCGTCCGCCTTGCGTGAACCGGGCGTTAGAGGCTTTCCGCCGTCGGTGATAAATTGACGCCCTACGACGACATCGCCGAGCAGTGGCAGGCCGCGCCGAGGGGCTTCGCGGCGCGCGGGTACGTGGGGCTGATTCTCGAAGGGCTCGCGCCCGGCGCGCGTGTGCTCGACCTCGGGTGCGGGACGGGCGAGCCCGTCGCGCGACACCTCGCCGAGAGGGGCTTCAGCGTCGTCTGCGTTGACGAGTCGGCGAAGATGCTTGAGATAGCCCGTCGCGTCGTCCCCGGCGCGGAGTTCGTCCGCGCCGACATGCGCGAACTGAATCTTGACGGCACGTTCGCGGCCGCCGTCGCGTGGGACTCGCTCTTCCACGTCGAACGCGCGAGCCACCGCGAAATCTTTCGGAAGCTGTGGGCGCTGCTCGACGCGGGCGGGCGGCTCCTCCTGTCGGCCGGCGGCACCGGCCACGAGGGCTTTACGTCAGAGATGTACGGGCGCGACTTCTTCTACAGCGCGCACGAGCCGGCCGACACCGTGCGGCTGCTCGCGTCGGAAGGGTTCGCAATCGAGCTATGCGAGGAGGACGACCCGTCTTCGCGCGGCCACATCGCGGTCGTCGCGAGAAAGGTCGCGTGAAGATTTCCCGGCGGCGCGGTCGGCGAAAGCGGCGGGGGCTTTAATCAGTTATGATTCACACCGAGAGTGCCGGAGGCGTCGTGCTGGACGCGGAGGGGCGCGTGCTCATAGTCAGCCAGCACGGGACGAGCTGGTCTCTGCCGAAGGGACACGTCGAAGAGGGCGAAGACCTCCTGAGCGCGGCGCGGCGGGAGATTTACGAGGAGTCGGGCGTAAAGGAGCTGGAGCTGTTGCGCCCGCTGGGCAGCTACACGAGACACCGCCTCGGCCGGGAAGGCGGCGAGGACTCGTCCGAGCTGAAGACCATTCACCTGTTCCTCTTCGCGACTTCGGAGACCGAGCTTAAGCCCGTAGACCCGGAGAACCCGGAGGCCGTCTGGGTCGAGAAGGGGCGCGTCGCCTCGCTGCTCACGCACCCGAAGGACAGGGAATTTTTCGAGTCGTTGGTGGAACTCATCTGACCGGGCCGCTTTTCGGATAAAACAGCGTGGATGACAAAACGACAAAGCGGGCGCTCGTCTGCCTGTTCGTCCTCCTCTATGTCCCGTACCTGTACCAGCAGGGCTACCAGCGGGCCTTCCAGAGTCCGGGCGACTTCCCGACGCTCTACTGGGGCGCGAAGATAGTCTTCGAGGAGGGGCGCTCGCCCTACGTGGACGGCGCGTTCGACGAGGTCGCGCGGCGCGAGCAGCGTCGCATCTTCCCGTACCTCTACCCGCCGCCGAGCCTTCTGCTCTTCTACCCCTTCTCGACCGTCACGTACGACGCGGCGAAGGTGCGGCTGCTCGCCGCCAACCACGTCTGCCTGCTCGTCATCCTCTACCTCTTGTTCTTCCGCATCGCGCCGTTCGACCCGCCGCCCGGGCCGGGGGGGCTGGCGGCCGCGCTGATGACCGTTTTCGTACTGAACTACTACCCGGTCGCTGATAACTTCGCGTGGGGACAGATCAACTTAATCGTGCTGGCGCTGGTCTGCTTCAGTTGGCTCGCGCTCAAGCGGGGCGGGCACGCGCTCGGCGTCGCGGTGCCGCTCTCTCTGGCGATACTGCTGAAGACGTACCCGGTGCTCTTGCTGCCGCTGCTCGTCGTCAGGAAGAGGTACGGG
>DASWNR010000507.1:0-21545 GCA_036399155.1 Pyrinomonadaceae bacterium | reverse complement strand
CGAAAAGCATTATGAAGCGGGCGGCAGTTTTCACAGTCCCCTCTCCGCCATCTCGATTGCGTTGAGGACGGCGCGCGCCTTGTTGACCGTCTCCTCGTACTCGCGCTCGGGTACGGAGTCGGCGACGATGCCGGCCCCGGCCTGCACGTGCGCCACCCGTTCGCGGACGACGACCGTGCGGATGGCGATGCACGAGTCGAGGTTGTCAGAGTAGTCGACGTAGAGCACCGCGCCCGCGTAGACGCCGCGCGCGTCCGGCTCCAGCCCGCCGATGATCTGCATCGAGCGGACTTTGGGCGCGCCGGTCACGGTGCCCGCCGGGAAGCAGGCCGCCAGCGCGTCGAAGCGGTCGCGGTCGTCGCGCAGGCGCGCGCGCAGGGACGTGACGAGGTGCATGACGTGCGAGTAGCGCTCGACCGTCATCAGCTCGCTCACCTCGACCGAGCCGTAGTCGGAGACGCGCCCGAGGTCGTTGCGCCCCAGGTCGACGAGCATGGTGTGCTCGGCGACCTCCTTCTCGTCGGCGGCGAGTTCTTCGCCGAGCAGCCAGTCCTCGGTCTCGGTCGCGCCCCGCTTGCGCGTGCCCGCGATGGGTCGGTAGTCGAGCCGCTGCCCGCGGCAGCGCACAAGCATCTCGGGCGACGCGCCGACGACCGACTCGCCGCCCAGCCGCAGGAAGTACATGTAGGGCGACGGGTTGGTCGCGCGCAGCGCGCGGTAAATCTGGATTGGGTCAACGCCGCACGGCTTCGAGAAGCGTTGCGAGAGCACGGCCTGGTAACAGTCGCCGGCCGCGATGTGCTCCTTGATTTCGGCCACGCCCGCCTCGAAACCCTCGCGCGTCCAGTTCGACTCGAAGCCGGCGCGACCCTCTTCCGCCGCGCCCTCGTCCGAACCGCCCGGCAGCTTCGCGCCGCCCGACAACAGCTTCTCGACCCGCCCGGTCTCTTCGACCGCCGCGTCGTAGAGAGCGCGCAGACGCCCGCGCTCTTCGGCGGCCTCCTCCGTCATCACGACCGAGGTGATCTCTATCTGCTGGCGCACGCGGTCGAAGGCGAGCACGGTGCGGAAGAACATGAAGACCGCGTCGTCGCGCCCCCCAGCCGGCTTCAAGTCCCTTTCGAGCACGGGCTCGAACCAGCGCGCCGCGTCGTATGCGAGGTAGCCGACCGCGCCGCCCGCCATCGGCGCGAGACCGGGGCGCCGCGCCAGACGCCGCGCGCGGAAGTAGTCGCGCATGAAGTCGGTCGCGCGCACGCCGCGCAGCTCTTCCGTCTCACCGCCCGCGCGCTCGACCAGCGTCGTGTCGCCGCGCCCCCGGACTATCAACTCCGGTTCGGCCCCTATGAAGGAGTGGCGCGCGATGCGCTCGCCGCCCTCGACCGATTCGAGCAGGAAGGCGTACGGCGCGCCCTCCGCGACGCGCAGGAACGCGCCCACCGGCGTCTGCAAATCGGCGAGCACGCTCCGCACCACGGGGACGACGTTGCCGCGCGCCGCCTCGCGCTCGAACTCCTCGAATGTCGCCGGCTGGATGCCTATCATCGCGGGCTCTTAAAGCTCAGCCGACCATCCGGTTTGAAGCGAGCCAGTGGCCGCCGTCCACGACGATGACCGCGCCGTTGATGAAGGCGGCGGCGTCCGAGCAGAGGAAGACCGCGCACCGCTCTATGTCGCGTATGCGGCCGAAGCGCCCGAGCGGGATGTTGCGCCGCAGGCGCTCCTTGACCGGCTCGGGGACGAGGCGGGTCATGCCTTCGGTGTCCTCGATGGGGCCGGGCGCGATGGCGTTCGAGCGTATGCCGTGGCGGCCCCACTCGACCGCGAGGTTGCGCGTCAGCGCGTCCACGCCCGCCTTCGCCGCAGAGACGTGGAGTTGCATCGGCGTTCCCAGATAGTGGAGCGTGGCGCTGATGTTGAGAATCTGCCCGCGCCGCTTCTTCAGCTCCTCGAAGGCCGCGCGGCAGACGTTGAACGTCCCCTTGAGGTCTATGTCTACGACCGTCCCGAAGCCGTTGGGCGAAAGCTCCTCGGCGTTGCAGAGGAAGTTGCCGGCCGCGCCGTTGACCGCGATGTCGATGCCGCCGAACCGCTCGACGGTCGCGGCGACGGCGCGCTCGACCGCCGCGAAGTCGCGCACGTCGGCCGCCACGGCCAGCGCCTCGCCGCCGGCCTCGTTTATCCGCCCGGCCGCCGGCTCAAGGTGCTCCATCCGCCGGCTGACGAGCGCGACGCGCGCGCCGGCCTCGGCCAGCGCGCGCGCCACGCCGCCCGTGATGCCCGTGCCCCCGCCCGTGACGAAGGCGACGCGCCCTTCGAGAATCCCGCCCGCGAAGATGTTCCCCGAGTCTTCACTCATGCGGCCTTCAAAGCCTCCTTCAAGGTGAACCGCCCTTCGTACAAAGCCTTGCCGACGATGACGCTGTCGACGCCGCAGCTCGTGATGGTCTTCAGGCGCCGCAGGTCTTCGAGCGACGAGACGCCGCCCGAGGCCGTCACCCTCAGCCCCGACTCGCGCGCGATGGCGCACGTCTGTTCGAGGTTCGGGCCGGCGAGCATCCCGTCGCGCGAAACGTCTGTGTAGACGATGCGGTCGACGCCGGCGTCGGCCACGCGGCGCGCGAGCACGGCGGCGGTGAGCCGGCCCGCCTTCTCCCAGCCGTGCGTGAGCACGAGCCCGTCGCGCGCGTCGATGCCGACGCAGACGCGGAAGCCGAAGAGCTGGACGAACTTTTCGAGCGTCTCGGGCGACTCGGCGGCGAGCGTGCCGATGACGACCTGCGCCGCGCCGTACTCTATCATCTGCTGCACGTCGGTCACGCTGCGCAGGCCCCCGCCGAACTGCACGGGGATGCCGACCGAGCGGATGATGCGCCTCACGACTTTCCGGTTCTTCGGGTTCCTGTCGGCGAACGCGCCGTCCAGATCCACGACGTGAATCATCCGCGCGCCCGCATCCTCGAAGCCCTTCGCTATCTCGGCGGCCTCGCCGTCGTAGACCTTCACGTCCTCGCGCCGCCCCTGCGTCAGGCGCACGCACTTCCCGTCCTTCAGATCGATTGCCGGAATGATGAGCATTTTAGGTAAGTGACAGGCGACGTGTGATGAGTGATAAGAAGAAGACAAGGCCCGCCCTTCTTCTTATCACCCATCACCCATCACTTATCATTCTTTTTAGGCGTCGGCTTCGCGTCCTCGTCGGAGACGTTGGGCGTGATGGGGGGCGGGACGGGCGCGCCGTTCTCGTCCTCCTGCTGCGCGCCGCCGAGCTGTCCGGCGGCGTCGGCCGCGCCGGCCTGCGCCTCGTCGCTGTCGGGGTCGAGGCGGAGCGCGCGCTGGTAGTCTGCGAGCGCCTCGCGCATCTGCCCCGCGCCGCGCAGCGCGTTCGCGCGCCGGACGTAGACGCGGGCCAGCTCGTCGCGCGTCTCCTCGTCCGCGGGGTTGCGCTCGGCCTGTCGCTCAAGCCGCTCTATCTCCGCGCCGAGTTTGCCGAGGTCGGCCGGCGCGGTGTCGCCGGCGGCCGCGCCCGGGGTCGCCCCGGCCTGCGCGACGTTGCCGCCGCCCGCGCCCTGCCGCGCGTCCCTCCGGCAGCCCGCCTGAGTCGCGAAGAGTGCCAGCAGAAGCGCGAGCGCCGGAGCGGCCGCCGCGCCTGTAGTCTTACGGCCCGTGTCCATAGACTTCATCCCCCCTGGACGAACGGGCGCGACTGCACGATGTAAATCTGCCCGCGCATGTAGACCCACTCGATGTCCTGCTCGCGCCCGCCGAAAAGGTTCTTGATGCGCCCGGCGGCGCGCACGAGCTTCCTGACCACCTCGTCCGTGAGCACGGCGCGCTCGCCCGAGATGGGCACCTCCTTGACGCCGCCCGCCTCGTCGAAGGTGAGCAGGCTCTCCTCCTCCGAGCGCGTCAGCACCTTGACCTGGTTGGCGCGCGGCAGGAAGAGCAACTGCTCGGGGATGCGCTTGCCCTCGACGACCTTGATGCCCAGCCCGCGCTTGGCGCTGATGTAGATGGCGCCGCGGTTCTCAGAGTCGAACGGGTCGGTCGTGATCATCACGCCCGCGCTGTCGGCGTTGACGCCCTCCTGGACGAGCACGGCCATGTAAGCCTTCGAGTGGTCGATGTTGGCGCGCTCGCGCGCCTCGTAAGCCTCGAAGTTCCAGAGCGAAGCCCAGACGGTCTTGACCGCCTCGACGAGCTTCTCGTCCTCCTTGACGTTAGGCACCGTGTCGTAGAGCCCCGCGCCGTTGAAGTTCGGGAGGTCTTCGACGTTCGACGAGCTGCGGACGAACAGCCCCTTGCCCGCGTACTCGGCGCGCGCCTTCTTCAGGAGCGCGGCGCGCAGCTCGTCACTGACCTTCCCCGCCCTGAACCGCTCGCGCATCGCGGCCAGACGCTCGCGGCGGTAGGGCGGGTCGTGGACGAACCGCTGGTCGTTCATCATCTCGAAGACGGCCTCTTCGAGCTTGTTCTCCTTGACGAACCGGTCGTAGTAGTAAATCGGGATGCCGAAGCCCGCCGGCACCGTCACGCCCAGCATGCGCGAGCGCGCCACCTCGCCGAGGTTGGCCGACTTCGAGCCGTAGGCCGGGGCCATCCGCGCGGTCTGCCGCGCGAGGTCGAGCAGCCGCCGCTCTTCGAGGTCGAAGCGCGGCGTCATCACCTTCTTGAGTTCGGCGAGCCGCTTCTGGTACTCGTCTATCTGGCTGATGTCGGCGCGCTTTATGGTGTACTTGTCGGGCAGCGTCTCGAACGAGACCCACCAGCCGTCGTACTGCTTCAGAATCTCGTGCGCGTCCTTGATGTAGGCGTTGGGCACGCCCCAGCCCTTCACCAGCAGGTTGATGTGCGAGAGCGGCGTCGAGGGCTTCGAGATGATGACGCCGGCCACGGGCGGCAACGAGAGCGGCACCTCGTTCAAGACCAGAATCTCGTTGAAGCCGATCTCGACGTGCTCGTCCAGCTTCTCGATGACGTGTATGCGGCCGACGCCCTTCGCGACGTTGAGCGCCTGGTACTCCTGCTCGCGCGCGATGTCGCTCTGCGTGACGCGGTCGAGCCCCGCGACCTTCGACGCCTCCTGCTCCTGCCTGAGCGAGTTCGGCTTGTATGCGACCGGCTCGAAGAAGGTCTTTCTGATGACGTCGGCGGTTATTTTAATCAGCTCGGCCGTCGCGAGGTCGCCCTCCCAGTACTCGAAGGTGTAGCGCTTGACGGGCGCCTGCCACGCGACGGTGCCGAGGATGAAGCGGCGGTTCTCGTTGAGGTAGTTGTTGCGGAAGAACTCCTGCCCGCGTTCGAGCGAGAGGTAGGTGCCGTTGACGAAGTCCTTGTGGAAGCGGAAGCGCTGCGAGTTGACGTAGTAGATCTTGTTCGCGTCCTTGCGGTCGATGACGAAGATGACGTGCGGGAGCGCGTAGGGCTGGTCGGTGTAGACGCGCGCAAGCTTGTCGAACTCCGCGCGCGACTTGAGCGCCGGGAGCGAGCGCTGCGTGGTGCTGGCGACGGGCTTGCCGAACTTCTTCTCGCGCTGCGCGGCGGCCGGCGGCGGCGCGGCCGCGAGCAAAACGACGAGGAGCGCGAGCGCCCGCGCACGCCTGTTCGAGTACTTCATCTTTTCCGCCTTCCCTCCGTCAACGTCGCGCCTTCGCGCCGGAGCAATTCTACCAGATAGTCGACGTGGCGGCGTTCGGTCAGGAAGCTGTTGACGTTGATGCGGAGCGCGCGCCGGCCATGCAGCACGGTCGTCGCCAGCCACGCCCCGCCCGAACGCTCGACGCGCTGTTGCAGGGCGCGCTGCAACTCGTCCTGCTCGGCGGGGCTCGCCCCGCGCGCGCCGGGCGGGAGGAAGCGCACGCAGCAGAGCGCCGTCTCGACCTCGCCCACGCGCTCGAACTCTTCCAGCGCGTCGAAGCGCGCGGCGAGGTGTTCGACGAGTTCTATCTGGCGTTCGACGACCTCTGCGTAGCCGCGCACGCCGAGCGACTTGAGCGCGACCCAGACCTTGAGCGCCATCGCGCGCCGCGTCCCCAACTGTCCGTAGCGGAAGAAGCCGTACTCCACGTCCGCGCCGCCGCGCTCGTCGCTCAGGTACTCGGGCGTGATGTCGAAGGCGTCGCGCAGCACGCGCGGGCCTCCGCGCACCAGCAGCGCGCCGCACTCGAAGGGGACGAACATCCACTTGTGCGGGTCGAAGGCGACCGAGTCGGCGCGCTCGATGCCTCGCAGCCGCCGCTTATGTTTTTCGGAGAACGCGAGCGCGCCGCCGTAGGCCGCGTCCACGTGGAACCAGAGCCCGAACTCGCGCGCGATGTCGGCCAGCTCGTCCAGGGGGTCGACCACCCCGGTCGAGGTCGCGCCCGCCGCGCCCGCGACGCAGACGGGAGTGTTGCCTTCAGCGATGTCGCGCTCGATTGCTTCGCGTAACAGGTCGGCGCGGATGTGGAAGCGCGAATCGGTATCAATCTTCCGCAGGTTCTCGCGGCCGAGGCCGAGGATGTCCACGCTCTTGACGAAAGAGTAGTGGCACTGCTCGGAGGCGTAGACGATGAGACGGCCCTGCGCGCCCGCAGCCCGCAGCCCGCGGTCGCGCGCGCCCTCGACGGCGCGGTCGCGCGCGCACTTGAGGCCGACGAGGTTGGCCTCGGAGCCGCCGCTCGTCAGCGTGCCGAACGCCTCCGGCCCGTAGCCTATCAGTTGGCAGAGCCAGCGGAGCACCTGCGCCTCGACGACCGAGACCGACGGCGAGTTGCGCCACGCGGCGCCGTTCTGGTTGATGGCCGAGGCGACGGCGTCGGCCCAGACCGCGACCGGGAGCGGCGTCGGGTTGAAGAGGCCGAAGTAGCGCGGGCTCGGGATGTTCATCGCGTGCGGGATGAGGTCGGCGCGCACGCGCTCGAAAATCTCCTCCGCGCTTGAGCCCTCCGGCGGGAGCGGCTCGTCGAAGAGCGCGACGAGGTCGGCGGGCGTCGCGTCCGAGCAGACCGGCGCGTCGTCGAGCGAGCGCGCGTATTCGGCGATTAATTCGACCGCCGCGCGCCCGAGGCGCTCGTGCTCCGTGGCGAGCGTGCGCGTGTCCGGGACGCGACTATGTTTTGCTTCTGACATCCGCTAAGCTTCGTCTTCGTTGTTCGAGGAGATGATGGACGGAAAACTAACACCGCGCGGCGAGTTTGACAAAGCGCTGGCGGGGCACGCCGCCGCCTTCGGCGTCTCGCTCGGCGAAGAGGCGCGCGCGCGGCTCGGCGACTACTTCGAGCTGGTCGCGCGCTGGAACGCGCGCCTGCACCTCGTCGCGCCCTGCGCCCCGGCGGAGTTCGCCACGCGCCACGTCCTCGAATCGCTGGCGGCGCTCCCCTTCCTCTCGGAAGGCGCGGGCGTCGTGGACGTGGGCTCGGGCGCCGGCCTGCCCGCCCTGCCCTGCCTCGTCGCGCGACCCGACCTGAAGGCCGTGCTGTTTGAAGCCTCGCAGAAAAAATCAGTCTTCCTCCGCGAAGCCGCCTCGCGCCTCGCGCTGCAAGGCCGCGCCCAAGTCGTCGCCG
Source organism: Pyrinomonadaceae bacterium (assembly GCA_036399155.1). Taxonomy (GTDB): domain Bacteria; phylum Acidobacteriota; class Blastocatellia; order Pyrinomonadales; family Pyrinomonadaceae; genus QHXN01. Next base: position 14,001 of record DASWNR010000507.1, on the reverse strand, counting down.
AAAGGTTCGAGACGCAGGAGCCGCCCGAAGCCCAAGCCCTCACCTGCCGCGCCATCGAACGCTTCACCGAAATCCTCCCCGCGCTCGTCTCCTGGGCCGCGCATGTTCCGTCACTGTTGCTCTTCGGCGGCGAAGCTTTGGGCGAGAGACTTGAGGCGGAAGGTTTGAACTTTGAGACGTCGCGCCTGCCCGAGTCTGAGCGGCGGTTCCTCTTCGTCGTGCGGCGGGAGTTGAAATCTCAAATTTGAGATTTCAACTCCTCAATTCCAAAAAGCGAAGAGGCGGGACTCACAGAGCCCCGCCTCTTTCCTTAACCTTAAAAACTCTCTAGCGAATCACGCTGATGGTGATGAGCTGTTGGCCGCTGATGACGTAGTCGGCGGGCGGCAGCTCCTTCTCGCCGACGGGCGAGAGCACGGTGGGCGTGTAGCCGCCCGAGGCGCGGTCGCTGTTGAGCGTCGCGACGAAGGAGGGCGGGAGGTTCGGCATCTCGTCCGTCCCGATGACCGCGCCGGTCGTGATGCGGAAGAGCTTGACGTAGAGCCGGTCGTTCTTCTTGATCTTGTTGATGGCGCCGACGAGCTGCCCCAAGTCCTTCGGGACGAAGCTCTGCGCGGCCGAGACCTGCTGGAGCGTGCCGCCGTCGCCGACGAAGAGGACGAGCTGTCCGGGCGGAACGTCGGCGGGAATCTGGACGGGGATGCGCTGGACGAACTGCTTGCCCGACTCGGTGCGGACGTAAGCCTGCACCTCGACGGTCTCGCCGCTGCGAACCTCGTTGCGGTCGAGCGCGATGCGGTCGAGTGAGGCGACGCGGCGCGAGTCGGCGGACGCGATGTCGAGCGTGATGGGGCCCAGCTCGACGCCCTCGAAGCCGCTCGACAGCAGAGCCTGAACGGGCGCGGCGACCGAGCCGGCGGCCGAGATGCCCGCGCCCTGCATCGAGAAGCGGCGCTCAATGTTGATTGTCTCCTGCCCCTTCACCTCTATCTTGCCGCGCACGCTGATGGTCGAGTCGCCCAGAGAGCGCTCGCTCGAAGTGAGCGTGCTGTAGACGGTCATGTTCAAAAGCAGCGGCGTCAAAAACTCGTCGTTGGCCACCTCGTAGCGGAACGTCTCGACCTGGTCGCGGCTGGTGTGAAGGTTGATGGTGACGGGAATCATCTTCGGCGCGCGGCCGAGTTTGCCGTAGATGCCGGTCGAGCGATCCTGCGAGATGGTGCCGACCATCTGACCCGGCACCGTCAGCTTGAACGAGTTGAGCGTGTTCGGGATGACCGTGACGACCTTCGACTCGGACATCGGCATGTCGGCCGAGCCGAGGCTGAGGAACGGGTGGCCGAAGGCGTAAATCTGCTCCCCGTCGCGATGCGTCACCGTGCCCGAGGCCGCGATGGTGAAGTCTCCGCGCACCAGCTCGACGCTGACCGACGTGCCCGGCGCGAGCGTCCGGTCGGTCACCTCCCCCAGAGGCGTGATGGCCGAGGCGCCGCCGACGCCGGCCACCGGCAGAAGACCCTGCGCCTGTAGCTGCGGCGTGAACAGCGAGACCGACTGCTGCGTGAATCCGTTGAAAACGAGCGGCGTCGCAATCGGCGCGAACTGCTGACCGAGGAGCGCCGCCAGGGGCGAGCCCGCCGCCACCGGCGCCACAAAGCTGACGGCGCCGGCCTGCGCCTGCGGGAGCAGAGACTTCCAGCCCTCGCCCGAGAGCTGCGAGTAGGAGACGGCGCGCGGCTCGCGCTGGAACCCGAGCTGGTCGCGCCCGCCGCTCGACTGGCGGCCCTGCTCGAACATCTCGATCATCTGCTTGATGGGCGTGATGCCGGCGATGGGCTCCTTGGCGAACGGGAAGGCGTAGGCGATGGCGCCGACCAGCTTGCCGTCGATGTAGACGGGCGAGCCGGACATCCCCGCGAAGACGCTGGTGCGCTCGACCTCCTTGCCCGACAGGCGCGCGATGATGACCGACTTGCGCGGGGCCGGGAAGCCGGGCAGGACGCCGAGGACTTCGAGGCCGAACTCCTGCGGCTCAGCGCCGGCGAAGACCGTGCGCGCCGTACCCTTCTGCCCCGCGCGAACCTCTTCGAGCGGGTAGTACTCGACCTTTTGCGCCGCGCCCGCAGGGCTCTGCGCCGGAACCGTCACGTGCAGGGTCAGGAGGAGCGCGAAAAGGAGAAGGGCATTTCTTTTCATTAAGGTACCTCGGACGGGCTCAAAGGAAACTGTCTTCGCGAAGCGGCTCTCGCGGCAGCGGCGCCGGAGGGGAGCGTGTAAGCGGCCCACGCTCAGCGACTATAACATGCGCCATTCTTAAAGGGTCAAGCCGCTTCTTGTCCCAACAAGGATGTGGCCGGAAGCGCTGGGGTTGCTTGAGTTTATGCCCGACGCCGGCGGCGTGCCTCGGCTTCGGGTCGCGCCCGGCCGAACGCCGCTGTAAACTCATTTCCAGACATGGACGACATAGAGGGTTTCATTCTGGCCGGCGGGCTTTCGAGCCGGATGGGCGAAGACAAGGCGCTGCTGCGTCTGGGCGGGCGGACGTTTGTCGAGTTGGCGGCCGGGGCGCTGCGTGCCGTCGCGCCGCGCGTGAGCATCGTCGGCTCGCGGCCGGGCGTAGGAGGGCACGGACTGTCGGTCGTACCGGACGTTTACGAGGGACTCGGCGCGATTGGCGGACTGCACGCGGCGCTCTCGGCCTGCGGCGCGCGATGGGCGGCGGTCATCTCCTGCGACCTGCCGTTCGTCAGCGGCGAGCTTTTCGCGCGCCTCGCCTCGCTGCGCGAAGACGGGGCGGAGGCGGTCGCCCCTCTGCAAGAGGACGGACGCCCGCAGCCGCTCTGCGCGCTCTACGCGGTGGAGGGGTGCCGCGCCGCCGCCGCCGAGCTTATCCGCGCGGGCGAGTTGCGCCCGCGCGCGCTTCTCAAAAAAGTCAGCGCACGTTGGGTCGCCTTTGAAGAACTCTCCGGCCTCGAAGGCGCGCGCCTCTTCTTCACCAACGTCAACACGCCGGAGGATTACGAGGCGGCGAAGGGGAGACTCCGGGCGCCCTCCGACCTCTGACCTCTGGCCTCTAATTTCTTTTGCCTTTACAATGGTGCCATGCCTCCCCGTCGCCGCGCAGGGCGGAAAGCTTTTACGGCGCTGCTCCCGGTCATTCTGCTGTTGGGGGTCGCCGTCGTCGGGCTGACCGCGTGGCTGGTCTACTCGGCCACGCGGCCGGCGCGTCGCGCGTACCTCGTCACGCCCGAGAAGTTCGCGCGCCTCAGCGACCGTGGCGTCAAGGCCACCGAGGAGACGTGGCAGAACCGCGACGGCACGAGCGCGCGCGGCTGGCTCGTGCGCGGCGCCGAAGGGTCGCCCGCCGTCGTCCTTTATCACCGCTACGGCGCCGACCGCTCGTGGCTCCTCAACCTCGGCGTCAAGATCAACGAGGCGACGAACATGACGGTGCTGCTGCCCGACCTGCGCGGGCACGGCGAGAACCCGCCGGTCTCGGCCTCTGCCTTCGGAACTTCCGAGGGCCAGGACGCGCTCGCCGCCCTCGACTACCTGCGCGGGCTCAAGTCGCAGCAGGGTCGCGCGCTGGTCGGCGAGTCGTTCGGGATGTTCGGAGTCGAGGTCGGAGCTTACGCGGCGCTCGCGGCCGCCGTTCAGGACAAGTCCGTGCGCGCTCTCGTGCTCGACTCAGTGCCCGACAACCCCGACGCGGTGCTGGCCGGCGCCGTCAAAGACCGCACGGGGCTGGACAACGCCGCGTTGAAGGCGCTCGCGCGGCTGGGCACGCGCCTCTACTACTCGGGGAACTTCAAGAACACGTCGGCGTGCACGCTGGCCGAGTCCCTTGGCGACCGTCAGGTGCTGCTGCTCGCGGGCGAGGGCTCCGGCCCGCTGCGTCAGACCACCGAGACGCTCCCCAACTGCTTCCCCTCCCCCTCGAACGTCGAGGCGCTGACGAACCTCCCCTTCACGGGCAACACGCTCGCCTCCGCCTCGCCCGAACAGAACGAAGCCTACGACCGCCGCCTGATAGACTTCTTCGACAGGACTCTGCGGTGAAAAGCAATAGACGGTAGGCAGTAGTCAGTAGACAGTAGAAAGACAGACGGCGCGTTCGGATGATAACCGGGACGCGCCGCTTTGTTTTCTACTGCCTACTGCCTACTGCCTACTGGCTACTGACTTCTGACTTTGACGTGGACGAGCGCGTAACGGCCGTTGTCTGCGACGCGACGCGATTCGAGCGGGGGGTGTTCGTGTAGCTGATGCTCCTCGCGCATGGGCACGACGACGAGCGCCTGCCCTCCGCGCGCGCGCGCGAAATCTTCGACCTCGAACGCGCCCTCAAACTTTAACGGCTCGCCCCGCTCGTCGTATGCGAGACGGCCGGCGGCGTAGAACTCGGTCGTGCGCTCGACTTCGTGCAGGTTCACGACGGGCAGGCCGCCGAGGCCCTGCGCCGCGGCTGCGTCGAGCGCGGGCCCCAACGTCTCCTTCCGCGTCGCGCGTTCGAGCGCGCCGCCCGCCACGATGAGCGCCACCGTCAGCAGGGTCGCCCCGACGACCGTGGCGGACGCGAGCGTCCTGTGCCCCGCGAAGAAGAACGCGACGACGCCCGCGAACGCCAGCGGCAGGAGGAGCGCCACGACGTAAGCCGGGTGCAGCCCCGACATGGCCGCGCCCACCGCGCCGCCCCGCCCGTAGACCAGCACGGCGAACCCCGCGGCGAAGAAAACGAGGGCGAGCAGACCCGTGAGCCGCATCCTGATAGACCCGCTCCCGCGCAGATACCTGTGCAGGCTGTCGCCCGCCAGCAGCGCCGCGCCCGGCACCGCCGGCAGCACGTAGCCCGGCAGCTTCGACCCCGACGCCGAGAAGAAGACGAGCGGCACCACGAGCCACGCGACGGCGAGCACGCGCAGCTTGCTCGCCGCGTCCTCCGCGCGCGCGTTCGTCTGCAAAGCCCCGTTGACGCCGTCGAGCAGGAAGAACGTCCACGGCAGCGCGAGCCCGAGCGTGACGGGCAAGTAGAACCAGAACGGCTGCGGGTGGTGGTAGCGGTTCGACAGGTAGCGCGCGAAGTGGTGCTGCACGAAGAACTCGTCCACGAACGCCTGCCCGTGGCGCGCGATGACCGGCGCGTACCACGTCGCCGCCACCAGCGCCGCGAGCGGCACGCCCCACAACACGCCGAGACGCAAAAGCCCCGGCCAGCGCCTACGCAGGACGAAGTAGACCACGACGACGCCCGACGGGATGACCACGCCGACCAGCCCCTTCGCCAGCAGCGACGCGCCGACGAACAGGTAGAAGCCCACCAGCCACGACCTGCGCCCCGCTCCGCGCTCGACCTCCGAGCAGTAGAAGCACGCGAGCGCGCCCGTCACGGTCGTCGTCAGAATCGTGTCGAAGCTCAGCGCGCGCGCGAAGACCATCAGCCCCAGCGTCGAGGCCGCCACGGCCGCGCACGCCAGCCCGAGCCCGCGCAGGCCCTCGCCCGACACGTACTCCGCTCGCCGCGCCGCCGTCCCGACGAACACCACCGTCAGCACGCCCGACAGGGCCGCGCCCGCGCGCGCGGCGAACTCCGTCACGCCGAAAATCCTGTACGCCACCCCCGACAGCCAGTAGAGCAGCGCGGGCTTCTCGAACCAGGTGTGCGCGGCGAGCGTGGGCGTCACCCAGTCGCCGCGCGCGTACATCTCGCGCGCGACCTGCGCGTAGCGCGGCTCGTCCGGCCCGAGCAGCGGCACCGAGCCGAGCCCGTAGAAGTAGACCGCGCAGACCGCCGCGAACAGCACGACCCACGCGCGCTTTGCAAGCAGGAAACGTTGCAAGTATAGTCACCCGGAAAAGCAGATAACAGTAGTCGGTAGACAGTAGACAGTAGTCAGTAGATTTGGCAAGGCGCGGCCGTCGCGCGCCCCGCCCCGCGCCGAATTTCAAACTACCTTCTACCGGACACCGGCTACCGGCTTTAAACTACTGACTAACGTCTACCGACTACTGTCTACTCATGAAAACTCTCCGCACCGCCGTCGTCGGCGTCGGCCACCTCGGGCGACAGCACGCGCGCATACACGCCGCGCTGGCCGCCGAGGGCAAGTCAAGCTTTGTCGCCGTCTGCGACACTAACGAGGAGACGGCGCGCGAGATCGCCTTCGAGCGCGAAGTGCGCTGGACGGCCGACTGGCGCACTCTCGTCGGGGAGATTGACGCCGTCAGCCTCGCCACGCCGACCGAGTCGCACGCCGGGATAGCCTGCGCGCTGTTGGAGGCGGGCGTCCACGTCCTCGTCGAGAAACCAATCTCGCGCACGCTCGAAGAGGCCGACCTGATGATCGCGGCGGCCGAGCGCGGCGGCGCGACGCTGATGGTCGGCCACCTCGAACGCTTCAACCCGGCGCTCGTCGCCCTCAAGCCGCACGTCCGCGAGCCCGTCTACTTCGAGATTCACCGCGTCGGGCAGTTCACCGCGCGCTCGCTCGACATCGACGTGGTGCTCGACCTGATGATTCACGACCTCGACGTGGTGCTGTGGCTCGTCGGCCACGGCATCGAGGTGACGGACGTGCGTGGCGTCGGGCTGCCGGTTCTCACCAACCGCGTGGACGCCGCCAACGCGCGCATCGAGTTCGCCACCGGCGCGGTCGCCAACATCACGGCCTCGCGGGTCGGCACCGAGAAGATTCGCAAGATGCGCTTCTTCCAGCCGCACGACTACGTCGCCGTCGATTACGCCACGCGCCGCGCCTCCATCAGCAGCCTCGCGCCGCCGAGTTCCACGGGGTCTTGGCCCGGCGTCCAGGTCAAAAACCTCGACGTGATTGACGTGGAGCCGCTGCGCACGGAGATAGAGCTGTTCCTCGAAGCCGCGCGCGAGGGGCGGCCCGCGCCCGTCACCGGACGGGAAGGCCGTCAGGCGCTCGCGCTCGCCGAACGCCTGCTCGCGCGCATACACGAGCACCCGATAATCGCCGGGTTGAAAATGCACTTTTAAATTCTCGGGACTGACCCGGGCCACCTTCCGACGCAGATGCACGAACGAACTCAGGGCGAACCCAACCCCGCAATCAACGCGCTGCTCGCCGAACGCATCGAGGCCGGCGACTTCCCTTCGGCCGTCTACGTGGTCGCGCAGCGCGGCGCGGTGCGATTCGCCGGCGCGCTCGGCGACGCGGTGCGCGAGCCTTCGAGACACGCGGCGACGCTTGAGACCATCTTCGACCTCGCGTCGCTGACGAAGCCTTTGGTGACGGGGATGCTGCTGGCGATGCTCGTCGAGCGCGGCGCGGTCGGGCTCGACTCGCCGGTCGCGGAATACCTTCCGCGGTTCGGCGCGGTGGACAAGCGCGGCGTCACCGTCCGCCAACTGCTCACGCACACGTCGGGGCTCCCCGCGTGGCAGCCTCTAAGCCTCCTGACGGGCGGCGAGCGCGGGCGCGTTCTCGACAGTATCGCCGCGCAGCCGCTCGAACGCGCACCCGGCGAGCGCGTCGTCTACAGCGACCTCGGCTTCATCACGCTCGGGCTGGTCGCGCAGGCGGTCGCCGGGGTGAGGCTCGACGAGCTTGCGCGCCGCGAAATCTTCGAGCCGCTCGGGCTCACGCGCACCTTCTTCAACCCCGAAAAGTCCTTGCAGACCGAGGTGGCGGCGTGCGAGTCGGGCGGGAACGCATACGAGCGCGGGATGTGCGAGGGCCTTCCCGACGCGGGCGACTCCGCGACCCCTACGACCTGGCGCGAACAGACCATCTGGGGCGAGGTGCACGACGGAAACGCCTTCTTCCTCGGCGGCGCGGCCGGGCACGCCGGCCTCTTCTCGAACGCGCGCGAGACGCTGCGGCTGGCCTCGCAGTTCCTCCCGCGCACGTCCTCGCTCCTGAAGACCGAGACCTGCGCGCTCTTCCGCGAGAACATGACCGAGGGCTTGAACGAGGCGCGCTCGTTCGCGTGGCAGCTCGCCGCCACGCCCGAGTCGACGGCCGGCGCGCGACTCCCGCCCGACGCCTTCGGCCACCTCGGCTTCACCGGCACGAGCTGCTGGATAGACCCTGCGGCCGAGCGCGTCTTCATCCTTCTCACCAACCGCACGCACGCGCGACCGCTCCCCTTCGTCAACATCAACGGCGTCCGCCGGCGCTTCCACACACTCGCCGTCGAAGCGTTGGAGGGGCATGAACCGGGAAGCGCCGTCTAGCCGCCGCGTCACGTTCGTGGAGGCGCTGCGCTTCTGGGTCAAGCTCGGCTGGATTTCGTTCGGCGGGCCCGCCGGCCAGATCGCCATCATGCACCGCGAGCTGGTCGAGCGCCGCCGCTGGCTCTCCGAGGAGCGATTCCTCCACGCGCTCAACTACTGCATGATGCTGCCCGGCCCCGAGGCGACGCAGCTCGCCATCTACGTCGGCTGGCTCATCCACAAGACCCCGGGCGGCATCGTCGCGGGCGCGTTCTTCGTCATCCCTTCGATTCTCGTCCTGCTCGTGCTCTCCTACGTCTACGCGGCGCACGGCAACACGGCGTTCGTCGCGGGGCTGCTCTCTGGCTTCAAGCCGGTCGTCGTCGCCATCGTCGTCGAGGCCGTCATCAAAATAGGCGGCCGCGCGCTCAGGCGCCGCGCTCATCTCGTCATCGCCGCCGTCTCCTTCCCCGCCATCTACTTCCTACACGTCCCGTTCCCCGTCATCGTGCTCCTCGCCGCGCTCGCCGGCTTCGCGGGCGCGCGCCTCTGGCCTTCGGCCTTCGTCGCCGAAGAAAAGAAGAAGAAGGCCGACGGAGGAAGAACGTCCGGTGAAGACGACGAGGACGAAAGCCTGCCTCTCGTCATCGACGACCACGCGCCGCCGCCGCCGCACACGCTGCCGTCGCGTTCGAGGGTTTTTAAAATCCTCGCCGCCGGGCTCGCGCTCTGGCTGCTGCCGCTGGCGCTCTTGGCGGCGTGGCTCGGGACGGGCGGCATCCACGCCGGCGAGTATTTCTATTTTACAAAGGCGGCGTTCGTCACCTTCGGCGGCGCCTACGCCGTGCTCGCCTACGTGACGCAGGCCGTGACCGTCGAGCCCTACAACTGGCTCTCGCCCGCGCAGGCGGTGGACGGCCTCGCGCTGGCCGAGACGACGCCGGGGCCCCTCATCATGGTCTTGCAGTTCGTCGGCTTCATGGCCGGCTGGAACCATCCGCCCGACGGACTCGGCCCCGCCGCGAGCGGAGTCGTCGGCGCGCTGCTCACGACCTACGCGACCTTCCTGCCCTGCTTCGTCTTCATCTTCGTCGGCGCGCCCTACATCGAAGTCATACGCGGCAACCGCGCGCTCGCCGGCGCGCTCGCGGGCGTGACGGCGGCGGTCGTGGGCGTCATCCTCAACCTCGCGCTCGTCTTCGGCGCGGCCGTCATCTGGCCGCACGGGCTCGCGGCCGGCCCCGACTGGTTCGCCGCCGCGCTCGGCGCCGCGGCCTTCGTCGCGCTCTACCGCCTGCGCGCGGACGTGCTCTGGGTCGTCCTCGCCGGCGGACTCGCGGGGCTGGCGCGCGAGTTCCTCTTCCGCTGAGGGCTGTACTGACTTTGGAAAGGGGTCTATTGTAGAATCGCTCGCGGCGCTCCCCTCCGTTCACGGCGTGCAGTTCATAAGCCGAAAGACCCCGATGCGTTCCTCCTTCAACAGACTTTTCGCCGCCGCACTGCTCTCCTGCGCCCTCGTCTCGCCGACCCTCGTGTTGAGGGCGCAGGAGGGTGAGACTCGGCCCGCGACCCGGCCGCGCCGCGCCACCCCGGAGTGGCCGACGACGACCACGAGCGAGCCCGCGCCCGTCCCCGAAATCGAGCCCGAGCCGCTTCGCATCACGCAGGAGCCGGTCATACGCATCGGGCTCTCGACCGGCGCGCGCAGCGTCACCGTCTCGACCACCGCCCCCGCGCTCAACGCCACGGGCGGCGGCGAACAACCTCTGCCGCTTGAGCTGGCGCGCGTCCGAATCGAGCCGCGCTCATACCCTCAACTCCCCCAACCCTCACAGCCCGGGACGAACGACATCCCGAAGCCAACCGGGTCAGCGGAGACGGCACAGGCCGCGCGGCGGACGCCTCCTCCGGCCGCCGAGGCGGCAGTTGGAGGCGTCCGCCTGACCTCGCGCGCGGCCGCGCCCGTTCGCGGCGAGGCCGTCTACGCGCCCGGCTCCACGAAGCCACTTTTCGATTTGCGCGCGCCCGTCGTCTTCTCCTCCACGGAGCCTGAGCTGCACCCCGTCCGCTACAACGAGAAGCCGTACCGCGGCCGGCTCGAAGTCTTCGCGAACACGAAGGGGGCGCTGACGGTCGTCAACGTCGTGACGCTCGAAGACTACGTGCGCGGCGTCGTGCCGAACGAGCTTTCGCCGGGCGGCTGGCCCGAGCTTGAGGCTTTGAAGGCGCAGGCTGTGGCCGCGCGCACCTACGCCGTCAGCAACCTCGGGCGCTTCGGCGCGGAAGGGTTCGACCTCACGCCCGACACGCGCTCGCAGGTCTACGGCGGCCGCTCGACCGAACACCCCTTGTCCGACCGCGCCGTGCTTGAGACGCGCGGCCGCGTCGCCACGTACAAGGGCGCGCCCATCAACGCCTACTACACCTCGACCTGCGGCGGGCGCACCGAAGACGGCGAGAACATCTTCGGCGGCGCGACCGTGCCCTACCTGCGCGGCCGCGAGTGCGCGCTCGAATCCGGCCCGCACTTCGCGCCCGTCAAGCTGCGCTCCTCGCGCGAGCCCGCCCAGCTCAAGTCGGCCGAGCACGCGACGAGCGCGCGCGACGCGGCGCTGCTGGCCGTACACGGCTTCGGCCTGCCGGCGCGGCTCGGCGACGAGTGGCTCGCGTCGAACGTCGCGGCCGAAGAGGTGCAGAGCCTTCTCTCGCGCGTCGCCGCGCTCTCGCGACAGCCCCCGCCGCCCGCGGGCGCGGACGCGACGCGGCCGGCCGGTTTCGCCACCGCGCTCGCGCACGCGCTCGACGGCGAGAGCCGGGGCGCGACGCTGCTCAACAGCGCCGACGTGGAATACCTTCTCGCCTTCCGCGACGCGTCCGACGTGCCGCAGCAGAACCGCGCCGACGTGGCCGCGATGCTGCGCGAAGGCCACCTCGCGCTCCTCCCCGAAGGGACGCTCCGGCCCCGTCAGCCGCTCACGCGGGCGCGCGCGTTACGCTCGGTCGCGCACGCGCTCGAATCGCGCGGGCTGGCGCGGCTTCAGAAGGCCGCGGCGCGCGCGGGCACGGACGGCGCGCTGCTGCTCCGCCCCGCTTCGGGGAAGGACGCGACGGCCGCGCTCGCCCCGGACGCGCACCTCTTCCGGGCCTTCGGCGAAGCCCTCTTCGCGGTGCGCGAGCTTGAGCTGGTGGGCGGCGAGGCTTTGAACTTCCACGTCGGCGCGGGCGGCGTGATCGACTACCTCGAAGCGCGCCCGGCGGCGAACGGCGCGTCGGCCGACCGCGCTTCGCAGTACACGAACTGGTCGGAGACGTTGACGCCCGCGGCCGTCCTCTCGCGGCTCGCGCGCTCCGTCCCGGACGTGGGCGTGCTCCTCGATTTGCGCGTGCGCCGGCGCGGTGTCTCCGGGCGCGTGCTCGACCTGATGGTCGTCGGGACGAAGGAGACGGCGTACGTGCGCGGCGGCCGCGTCCGCTCGGCGCTCCGCCTGCGCGAGCAACTGTTCGTCATCGACCGCGAGTACGACGAGGGCGGCCGCGTGTCGAAGTTCACCTTCAAAGGGCGCGGCTGGGGGCACGGCGTCGGCATGTGTCAGGTCGGCGCCTACGGGCTGGCGCGCGCCGGGCTCTCCTACGAGAAGATTCTGAAGTCCTTCTACACCGGCGTCAGCGTCTCGAAGCTTTACTAAGAACACCCGATTTGAGATTTCAAATTTCAAATTCTGACTCGATGCGTTTCTCCCGCACACAACTCCTCGGGGCGCTGGCGCTGCTCGCGGTCGTCTGGCTCGTCATAGCCTTCCGCCTGCTCTCCACAACCTCGTGAGTTCTGACGCGCAGACAGTGCGGCCCGTCGTCGCCGTCGTCGGCCCGACCGCCTCGGGCAAGAGCGACCTCGGCATCGCGCTCGCGCTGCGGCTGGGCGCCGAGATCATCAACTGCGACTCCGTACAGGTCTACCGCGAGATCGAGATCGCGACCGCCAAAGTCCCGCACGACGAGCGGCGCGGCGTCCCGCACCACCTCATCGACTTCGTCCCGCCCGGGCGCACCTACACCGCCGCCGACTGGGCGCGCGACGCGCTCGCGTGTGTCGAAGAGATTGAAGGGCGAGGCCGCACGGCGCTGCTCGTCGGCGGCACGGGTTTCTACCTGCGCGCGTTCCGCGAGCCCTTCTTCGAGGCCGCGCCGACCGACGCCGCGCTGCGCCGACGCCTAGTCTCCCTGCGCGAGCGCCGCGGCGCGGAGCACCTGTACAGGCTCCTCCGCAGGCTCGACCCCGAACGGGCGGGCGGCCTCCACGCGCGCGACTGGTCGCGCGTCCAGCGCGCGCTTGAGCTGCGCTTGCAGACCGGCGAAAAACTCTCGACCCGCCTCGCCGAGCGCCCCGCCCCGCCGCCGCACGCCGCGCGCCTGCGCGTCTTCGCGCTCAAGCCCCCGCGCGAGGAGCTTTACCGCCGCATCGACCTGCGCGCCGAGGCACACTTCCGCGCCGGGCTCGTCGAGGAGGTGCGCGACCTGCTGGCGCGCGGCGTGCCGGCCGAGTCGAGCGCTCTCGGCGCGCACGGCTACCGGCGCGTCGTCGAGTACCTGCGCGGCGCGCGCACGCTTGAGAGCGCCGTCGAGCAGACCAAGCTCGACGTGCGCCACTACGCAAAGCGCCAGTTGACCTGGTTCCGGCGCGAGCCGGGCGTCGAGTGGGTCGAGGGCTTCGGCGAAGACCCGCGCGTCCAGGGAGAGGTTGCCGGACGCCTCGCCCCCGGGTGAACCCACGGCCTCGGCCGGCGCTGGTTCCGCGTCGCGGATTTCGTTCGTAACTGACCCCGGCGCGCCGCCGTCTAAGAGTTGTTTCTCAGATACTTTGAACTTTGAACCTGACGGGTGTAAGCTGTCTGGAACCAGAGATCACCCAATTTTCAAGCGGGGGCGTCAGTGGACACAAAATCAACTCCCCAAAACATACAGGACGCGTTCCTGAACACGGTGCGTCGGGAGAAGGACACCGTGACGATCTACCTGATGAACGGGGCGAAGCTCACGGGGCGCATCCGCAGCTTCGACAAGTACTCCGTGCTGCTCGAATCGGCTTCGCAGGAGCAGCTCATCTTCAAACACGCGATCTCGACCATACAGCACGCGCGACGCCAGACGGGCGAGCACCGCCCCCCTCACGCGGCCGACCACGGCCACGAGCCCGGCGGCGAGCCCACGGGTCGCTCGGACGGCTGAACGCCCGCGGCGCGAACCCCCTTCACGGAGAAATTAGAAACTCTTGGCCTCCGCTTTCATCACCTTTGAGGGCATCGACGGGTGCGGCAAGTCCACGCAGCTCCGCATGCTCGCCAGCGAGCTGCGCCTGCGCGGCCGCGAAGTCATCGCCACGCGCGAGCCGGGCGGCACCCCCCTCGGCACGCGCATCCGGCAGCTTCTGCTCGACTCGGAGGAGCAGGTCGACCCGCTCGCCGAGCTTCTGCTCTACGCAGCCGACCGCGCGCAGCACGTCCGCGCGCTCGTCCGCCCCGCGCTCGACTCCGGCCACGTCGTCCTCTCCGACCGCTACGCCGACGCGACGGTCGCGTATCAGGGCGCGGGTCGCGGCTTCCCCGCCGAGCTGGTCTCGGAGCTGGTCGTGCTCGCGACCGGCGGGCTGATGCCCGGCCTGACGCTCATCTTCGACCTGCCGGTGGACGAGAGCCAGCGGCGGCAGCAGCGGCGCACGAGCAAGGGGGAGAAGGCCGACCGGCTCGACTCCGAGGACGCGGCCTTCCACACGCGCGTCCGCGACGCGTACCTGCGCATCGCCGCCGCCGAGCCCGAACGCGTCC